>JBJMMA010000231.1:0-32675 GCA_045805065.1 Bdellovibrionia bacterium
ATCTATGGAAAACATCATCCTCGATGCGAAAAACGTAAACGCCTGGTTTGGTAAGCTTCATGCGATCAAGGACATCAGTCTGCCTTGCCGCAAAGAGACTGTCACCGCAATGATCGGTCCATCGGGCTGTGGCAAGTCCACTTTTCTGAGAACCCTGAACCGCATGCATGAGGAGGTTCCCGGCGCACGCGTTGAGGGTCGGGTGCTTTTGAACGGTGAGAATATCTATGAAACCGGGATGGATCCCGTCACTGTGCGCAGAAGAATCGGAATGGTTTTTCAAAAGCCCAATCCGTTTCCGTCTTTCAGCATTTTTGACAACGTGGCAGCGGGGCTCAAGCTTGCTGGCGTGCGAAAGAAGTCCATTCTCCAAGATGTTGTCGAGAAATCCCTCAAGCAAGCGGCCCTTTGGGAAGAAGTAAAAGATAAGCTGAAGGCTCCCGGAACCAGCCTCTCGGGTGGCCAACAGCAGCGCCTCTGTATTGCTCGCGCTCTTGCCGTGAACCCCCCGGTTCTCCTGATGGATGAGCCCACGAGTGCTCTTGATCCGATTTCTACAGCAAAGATTGAAGAGCTTCTGATGGAGCTCAAGAAAGACGTCACGATCATCATTGTGACGCATAACATGCAACAAGCTGCGCGCATTTCAGATTGGACGGCGTTCTTTCTGATGGGCGAGCTTGTGGAGTTCGACGAAACGTCCCGGTTGTTCACCAAGCCTAAAGACCAGCGGACGGAAAACTACATCACCGGACGATTTGGTTGATAGGTAAGGAGACCTTGGATGGAACGTCATTTTGAAAGCGAACTGAGAAACCTCAAGCAACGGATTCTTGCCATGGGGGGAGCCGTTGAGAGCGCCATTGAGGCAGCAACTCAAGCTTTGATCGAGCGCAAGCCCGAGAATTTCCAAAAAGTCCATGAACTTGAAAAAACGATCAATCAGGCGCACATCGAGGTGGATGAGGCGTGCGTAAATCTTCTGGCCCGCCAGTCCCCGCTTGCTGCTGATCTTCGCCTCGTTGTTGCAGTCATCAAGATCAACACCGATCTTGAGCGCATGGGGGATCAGGCAGTCAATATCGCCCACAATGGTGGCCGCTATTTGTCTGAGCCACCGCTCAAGCCACTGATCGATATTCCTCGCATGGCTGAAGAAGCGCGTCTCATGGTACGTGAGGCATTGGATGCGTTTGTGACTCAAAATCTCGAGCTTGCTCGTGATGTTCTTCATCGCGATGATGCAGTTGATGCATTCAAGAACCAGATTTTTCGCGAACTTCTCACCTACATGATGTCTGACCCGAAAGCCATCGAGCGCGCACTCAGCTTGATCCTCATCGCAAGAAACCTCGAGCGAATCGGGGATCATGCGACCAACATTGCTGAAGATGTGATCTTTGCGATTACGGGCGATGATATTCGCCATGGTGAGAGAAAGACTCCGCCAGCCTCAACTAAGATCTAGGCCAAACTCCAGGAAGACTATGCAAAAGCCAAACGTTCTGGTCGTTGAAGATGAAGTCGATGTGAGAGATCTCATCTTGCTGCACTTGCAGCGCGATGGTTACACAACCGACTACGCGGTCGACGGCGAGGAAGCTTTGCAGAAAATGCAAAAAGGGAAATATGACCTTTTTGTCCTGGACTGGATGCTTCCCAAGATGAACGGATTGGAGCTCACCCGGACGCTTAGAAAGAACCTCAATTCCATGACCCCGGCTCTCATGGTCACGGCAAGAGTTGAGACCACGGATATTGTTGTAGGGCTTGAGGCTGGAGCGGACGATTACATCACAAAGCCATTTGAGATTCCGGTCTTGATGGCGCGTGTTCGAGCCCTGCTTCGTCGCGCATCTTATAGCGATGCTGCCGAGGTTTCTGAAAAGATCAAAATCGGTGCGCTTGAAATCGATACAGCAGCCCATGAAGTTCGCTGTGGAGGAGAGCTGATCACTTTGACGACGTCTGAGTTCAGGCTCTTGTCATCACTGGCTCAAAACCGTGGCCGAGTCTTGACCCGCGACCAGCTCATTGATCTTGTCCGCGGCATCGATGTTTCAATTGTGAGCCGCGCAATCGATACGCACATCTTCGGACTCAGAAAGAAATTGGGCGAGTGCGCGGACATCGTTGAGACGATTCGTGGCGTAGGCTATCGAATCAAGACTCAGTAAGCTCGGACCAACGAGCGTACAGGTAATCAACGCGCTCTTGGGTTTTACCGATTTCCTGGTAAAGCTCGGCAAGCTTTGGAGCGTTGCTGAGGTTCTCAGGCTTTGTGCTCTCATCCGTAAGTTTGGCAAGGAGCGCTTCAGCTTCCTGAATGTTCTTTTCCATCGAGTCGAGCTCGCGCTGCTCGTTGTAGCTCAGCTTTCGCTTCTTTTTTGTGGCGCTCTCATCCGTGGCCGTCTTGGATTGCGCCGAAGCGGCAGCAGCTTTCGCAGCGGCCTCCAGGGCTTTTGGAGAGTGAAGTGTTTCCTGCTCAGCGTGCCAGGATTCCCACTGACCGACGTCAGCAAAAGAGACAAGCTTTCCGCGCTCAGACTCATAGCGTGGAAACGCAAGAATCTTTGTCGCTACCTGATCGAGGAAATAACGATCGTGGGTCACCAAAAGAACCGCGCCTGTAAACTCAGTGAGCACTTCTTCAAGAATGCTCAGAGTTGCCATATCGAGGTCATTGGTAGGCTCATCGAGGACCAGAAGATTGGCGTCGTTCAGCATGAGCTTGGCAAGAAGCAGCCTGCTCTGCTCGCCGCCCGAGAGCTTTCCAACAGCCATCTCGGCCTGGCCTGGATCAAAGAGAAAGCGATCCAGGTAGCTGCGAATATGAACGCGGCTTCCGCGGAAATCCACGAAATCGCCTTTTGGGCAAAATGTCTTAAGAAGAGTCTCGTTCGGATCCAGGCTGTCACGAGCCTGCTCAAAGTAGGCAACCTTAAGCTGATCCGAGCGGAACACCGATCCCTGGTCAGGTTCTTCTTGTCCCAGTAGTACGCGGATCAGGCTAGATTTGCCGCAACCGTTCTCGCCTAAAAGACCGATCCGGCTACCTGGAGTCAAAAGCAGATCGACGTTCTTGAATAGAACTCGATCCCCATAGCTCTTTGAGATGCCCTTGGCTTCAAGAAGCTTCTTAGGGCTTCGGTCGGTGCTTTGAAACTCAATTCCTACGGAGCGTGTGCGATTGCGATCGGTCAGTTCTGCGACATCACCCTGGAGCGTTTCCGCGCGCTGGATTCTTGCCTGCTGTTTGGTCGTACGAGCCTTGGCACCACGCCTGAGCCACTCAGTCTCGCGTCTCAATGTGTTTTTAAGAATGACCTCGCGGCGCTCCTGGGCAGCCATGTTCTGCTCTTTGGTCTCAAGATACGTGGCGTAATCACCCTTAACGCTCAAAAGCCCACCGGGATTGCGGCGATCGAGCTCCAGGATGCGATTGGAGATTCGCTGCAAGAACAATCGATCATGGGTAATGGTGAGAGTCGCAAAGCGCGAGTGAGCAAGGAGATCTTCAAGCCAGAGAATGCTCTCGACATCGAGATGGTTGGTAGGTTCGTCCAAAAGCAGGAGATCAGGTGAGCGAACGAGCTCACGAGCCAAAGCGACACGCTTTTTCCAACCGCCGGAGAGGCGCGCAACAGGTGTCTCGGGAGTGATTCCTTCGCGCGTGCCATCCAGAGAAAGCTTGGAGAGAAGCGTCTGTGCTCGACCCTGGTTCTCCCAGTCATCCGGGTCATCGGTTCCTTCGAGCGCAGTAGATAGAACCGTTGCGCCATCGCGGAAGTTTGGAACCTGCTCGAGGTAGCCCACGCGCAAGCCACGCTGAAGGGAGAGCGTCCCATCATCGGGCGAGGTCTTTGAAGCCAGGATTCTGAGAAGTGTGGACTTCCCCGCTCCGTTAGGGCCGATCAGGCCAATGCGTTCTCCGGATTCAACGGAAAACGTAAGATCATCAAAAAGAGGGCGCGCGGCAAAGGATTTGCGCAATCGATGCGCACTTAAAAGAATCGACATTAATTATTTCAAGAAAGCGCAGGTTCTATTGAACCCTGAGCCATATCCTCTTCTTCTTGCGAAGCGCGATTTGATTTGTTGCCGTCTTTACTGCCCTCAGGACGAACCGTTGGAGAGCGATCCGGGCGAACGATGCGGCTGTAGAGCGACACTCTTCGATCAAAGATAAAGCGAATGAGCAAGCCCGTGTAAGACGTATGGTAAGCGAGGGTCTCGTAAAACTCTGGAGCCATTGCTTTCAACTTTGGCAAATTCGACCAGGCAACCATCATCAGGTCATGATGCTCGTTGTGGTGGCCAATGTTGTAGTTCACCCAATTGATTGGACCGTAGTAAGAAAACGTTTCCTGATCAGGCTTTCCAAAGTTCGGGAAAAGATAATGCTCCTGAATCCAGCGGCCACCGACTGGGTGAAGTCCAATGGAGAAGAAGGTGGATACAGCCAGATAGAAGAAAGCCTTCCATCCAAACAGTGCCCAGAGTCCGGCAAGGAAACCGATTTCTACGAAAGTGTTTAAAGCTACCCAGCGGCACCAAAGCTTCACGCCAGTGATCCGTGCTGGACGAATGATGCCTTCAAAAATGAAGAACGTGAAAAGCCAAAGTGTTTTGCGCAATGGGGAGTTGCCAATCAAATTGGCTTCACCCGGAGCCGCAAGGTCCGCGTCTCCATAGATCTCACCTTGGTAACGATGGTGCCAGAGGTGGTATTTCTTGAAGGAAATCGCGGATGGGAAAACGATCGGCAAGTTAGCCACGATGTTGATGAGGTTATTTGCCGTTGAAGAGCGGAAAACCAGGTTGTGGCAGCACTCATGGATCATGACCCACATGGCGTGGTTGGCAATCGCGCCAAAGACATAACCAACGAGCAAGATCTCCCAAACCGGGGAGTTTCTCATAAAAATCGCGATCCCAATCTGAAGACTGACAATAGCCAAGATATGGAGCGCCGAAGTAGGCGTGTTTCCAAAAAGGGTTTTAACCTCTGGATGGGCAGCCAGGATCTGGCGCGCTCTCATCGTATGTGGGTTTGGCGATTCAACTCGTTGATAATCCGGCCTCATAATTAGCACATAACCTAGTCTTTTAGCCGTGAAGTCTCAAGAGCCAACTTAGATATGGCGGCTCGGTGTGTCAGTTTTAACCCATGTTAGGCGATTCGGCAGGAGTCGAATAGAAATACGACAGTTTCCAGGCCCTGGCCGCGCAACATCGCGAAGTTTCAAGACTACTCGCCTGGCACTCCGGTTGCTCTATAGCAGCTCATACCGAGGAGTATTTTTATGAGAGTCCCGATGATTCTTCTTCTATCATCTGCAGCGATTGCCTTAAGTGCATGCGGGCAAATCAACAATACCACGCGAAGCGCTACGGTAAGCGGGGTGAGCTCCTCGTCGGATGCCACAAACTACGCTCCTGCCACGACGACCACGGGGTCCTCTGGCTCGACAACGACGACGACCACGGGAAGCACCAACGTTTCCGGGGCAACGTCCTCTTCTCCTCCTACCATTGCAAGCTCCAGCGATAACGGCGGCACCCATACACTGGGAATCGGCTCAAGCATCACCTTTGTTGCTCCTTTTCAAGCCGACGCCACTCTGACCTACCAATGGTATAAAAACGGATCCAAGATCAGCGGTGCTACTTCCTCGGATTACACGCTGAGCTCGATTGCGTCCTCAGACTACGCTTATTACACGGTCAAAGCGACCAACAGCATGGGCACTGTGTCGAGTTCACCTTTTTACATCAACCCAATCCTCATGTACGCGACCTTGGGGAGCCATGATTGCAACGGCTATCAATGCTGGAACGACGCAACGACTGCTGACAAGGTTTGTAAGCAACGCTTTGGCAGTCAATCGGTGATTTATAACCCATACGCCTACGGCGCGTCCGGCATCAAGTGGACCACAAACTACTGCACCTGGAATGGCAGCAGCTGGAATTGCCAGTCGAACTGTAACGTCTACAACTGTACGGCATACAATGTTCTTGGATACGTCTACTGCATGCAGTGATCGCACTTAAAAAGTGCTCATTAAACTCTGCGCACTTAGAAAGTGCGCATGGACATGAGATCAATGAGCTCAATCAGGCTGCGAGCAAAGAGATTGGTCTCGCGGCGCTCACCGAGAACAATCTGGCAGATTTCATCCAACTGATCGCGAGCAGCGGTCAATTCATCTGAAGCGCGCTTACGAACGCGAGAGGTTGCAGCTTCGACTTCTTCACGATGCCAATCAGGCGTTGGCACTGCTTCGCCGGTCAGGAACTTGCGAAGATCAGGAACCAGCTCTGGGTTCCTGTCGATCAATTCCCAAGTGACCATATTGATGAAGCCGTTCTTGAGATCGCGCGCAAAATCCTTCTCGCCTTCCGGATCATAATCGATCACGTCATCGACGAGTTGGAATCCGATGCCGAGCTTCTTTCCAAGCTCTTTGCACATTTGAACCACTCTCGGGTCCATCTTGCGCATGCGAGCAGGAACCATGCAGCTCCAGCTGATCAGGCTTGCGGTCTTGAACTCAGCAACTTGCAAAAGCGTCTTGCTGGTGACAGCCGTGTTAAAACGGGAATTCTCCTGGAGCCACTCACCGTAAACCAGGAACTCCATGACTTCGGAAAGATCCGCGATCAAATCATAGGCCTTGAGTGCGCTGAGTTCAGCAAACACGCGAGCCACCAAAAAATCGCCCGAGAGAATTGCTTGTGAGTTGCAGGAAACAGCATTGATCGTTGGTTTGTCGCGACGGCGATCCGCCCAATCCAGAACATCATCATGAGCAAGAGATGCGGAGTGAACAAACTCGGTCAGACGAGCGTAAGGTGTTGCCTTCTCAAGAGGCACTTCAAAAATACCGCTCATCAAATAGCAAAGGGTTGGACGAAGACGCTTTCCGCCAGCAAGGACGGTGCGCTCGAGCAATGGTCCGATCTCTGGGACCGGATGCTGGGACGCAATCGATAGATCAAGAGTTGCGATCAGATCGGTAATTGCTTCAGGCATTGCCTGAACAGGGTCTTGAACCGTGTCAATGCTAGGTGCGTCGGTAATACTGGAGTTTAATACTGCGTCTTTCATGATCCTGAGGCCCATGGTCTTATAATAAGCCGCGCCCATATTGAACCGTAAAGTTTGAACCTTAAAGTTTAACCATAGTTCGCCCCATCCGCTGGTGCTGAAATCGCAAGGCGAACTTTTGGTCATTAGGTTCGGTAGTCCGGGGCACGGAGCAGGGTGCCAATCGGCGCCACTTACAAAAAACTTACGTTCAATCAGACTGATTTCGCTTTTACTCGGAACCAGTTCAAGACCGATTTCGAAGGAGCTTCGATATGGAAATTCAAGGAAAGAGTCATCCCGTTTTGACGCCGGAAGCCCTCGCTTTTGTTGAGGAACTTCATAGAAAGTTTAACCCTCGGCGCCAAGAGCTTTTGGCCAAGAGAGCTGAAAGGCAAGCACAGATTGACGCTGGCAGAATGCCTCAATTCTTAGAAGAGACGCGTCCGGTGCGTGAATCCGAATGGAAAGTGGCCTCTTGCCCTGCCGATCTGATGGATCGCCGGGTGGAGATCACGGGTCCGGCTGAGCCTAAAATGGTCATTAATGCCCTGAACTCGGGCGCCAAGGTCTTTATGGCCGACTTTGAGGACTCCTTGTCTCCGACCTGGGAGAACGTCACTCATGGCCAGCAGTGTATGCGCGACGCAGTTCGAAAGACGCTGCGTTTTGAAAGCCCTGAGGGCAAGACGTATGCACTCAAAGATCAACTTGCAACACTCGTTGTAAGACCGCGTGGCTGGCACTTGGATGAAAAGCATGCGCTTGTGGATGGCAAGCCGGTGAGCGCAAGCCTCTTTGATTTCGGCATGTACTTCTTTCATAACGCGAAAGAGCTCATCAGCCGCGGAACAGGCCCCTATTTTTATCTACCCAAGATGGAAAGTCATCTTGAGGCGCGTCTTTGGAACGATGTCTTTAACCATGCGCAGGATAAACTCGGGATTCCACGCGGCACCATTCGCGCCACGGTTCTGATCGAAACGATTCTCGCATCATTTGAAATGGATGAGATTCTTTATGAATTGCGTGATCATGCCTCGGGCCTGAATGCAGGACGCTGGGATTACATCTTCAGCATGATCAAAAAATTCCGCAATCGTCCGGACATGATCCTGCCGGATCGCGCGCAAGTCACAATGACGGTTCCTTTCATGCGCGCTTACACGGATCTTCTGGTGAAGACCTGTCATCGCCGTGGAGCACACGCCATGGGCGGCATGTCGGCCTTCATTCCAAGCCGGCGCGATGCTGACGTGAACCGCGTAGCTCTTGCCAAGGTTCGCGAAGATAAAGAACGCGAATCCGGTGACGGTTTTGATGGCACCTGGGTTGCGCATCCCGATCTTGTTCCGATCGCGATGGAATCTTTTGATCGCGTCTTAGGCAGCAAGCCCAATCAGAAGGACAAGCAAAAGCCCGATGTGAATGTAAAAGCAGAAGAGCTCATCCGGACAACCATTCCAGGCTCAAGCGTCTCTGAGGCGGGCATCCGTGCAAACGTGGATGTGGCTCTTCAGTACATCGAGCGCTGGTTATCTGGAACGGGTGCTGCAGCGATTCATAACCTGATGGAAGACGCCGCGACCGCCGAGATCTCGCGTGCGCAGATCTGGCAGTGGATTCGCCATCGCGTCCGCCTGGCTGATGGGCGTGAAATGAGCGCGGATCTTTATCGCAAGATCCTGGGCGAAGAGCTTCAAAAACTGGGTGGCGTTAAGCAAGGACGCTACGGACAGGCCACCGAGATTCTCGACAGCTTGATCTTAAGCCCGACGTTTTCCGAGTTTTTGACAGTACCTGCTTACAAATATCTGGACTGAAGTTTTTAACGAACCGTTTTACCAACCATAACCACCTAAAGGGGACCATGACGATGAATAAGCAAAGGATGGCAGCTGAAATTGAACGTCTTAAGGACAACTGGGCATCTCAACCGCGTTGGAACGGCATTCGCCGCGACTACTCGGCTGAAGAGGTCGTAAGACTTCGTCCCACGATGCCAATCGAGTACAGCCTGGCCCGCAACGGTGCTATGCGCTTGTGGGAGCTCCTCAATAACGAGCCTTACATCAACAGCCTGGGCGCGATGACTGGTGCGCAAGCCACTCAAATGGTGAAAGCGGGTCTTAAGGCGATTTATCTCTCCGGCTGGCAAGTCGCCGCAGACGCAAATCTCTCAGGCCAGACCTATCCTGACCAGAGCCTCTATCCTTCCAACAGCGTTCCAAACATCGTTCGTCGTATCAACAACGCGTTGATGCGCGCCGATCAAATCGAAAACGCTGAAGGCAAGAACACCACCCATTGGTACGCTCCGATTGTTGCTGACGCTGAAGCAGGATTTGGTGGCCCACTTCACGGCTTTGAGCTCATGAAGTCCATGATCGAAGCAGGCGCATCGGGCGTTCACTTCGAAGACCAGCTTGCTTCTGAAAAGAAGTGCGGTCACCTGGGCGGCAAGGTTTTGCAACCTACCTCCACTTTCCTCCGCACGCTGAGCGCAGCTCGTTTGGCTGCTGACGTCATGGATGTTCCAACGGTTCTCGTGGCACGTACCGACGCCTTGAGCGCAACGTACATGACGTCTGACATCGACCCGCGCGACCATCAGTTCCTGACTGGCAAGCGCACTTCGGAAGGCTACTATGAAGTGAAGTGCGGCATGGACATCACGATCGCTCGCGGCTTGGCTTACGCTCCGTACGCAGATCTTCTCTGGTTCGAAACCTCAAAGCCAGACCTCGAAGAAGCTCGTCGTTTTGCGGACGCAATCCACGCGAAGTTCCCTGGAAAGATGCTTGCGTACAACTGCTCGCCATCTTTCAACTGGGAGCGCCACCTGGATGCAAAGACGATCGCAACTTTCCAACGCGACCTCGGAGCAATGGGATACAAGTACCAGTTCGTCACTCTCGCTGGCTGGCACTTGGTCAACTACCACTCCTTCGAGCTTGCCAAGGGTTATCAGCAAGAAGGCATGTCAGCTTATGTTCGCCTCCAGCAGCGCGAATTTGCTTCCGAGAAGGACGGCTACACCGCAACTCGCCACCAGCGCGAAGTGGGTACCGGTTACTTCGACCAAGTCCTGATGGCCATCACCTCAGGACAGGCTTCAACCGCAGCTCTGAAGGGCTCGACCGAAACCGAGCAGTTTCATTGATCAGTAGTTATCGAGCAGACCGGTCTCTCGTGTTAAAGCGGGAGGCCGGTTTTCTTATTGTGCGGAATGGCCTTTAGCGCGGCTCGAGAAATTGACAGTATCCGCATCCGAGTCATCTTGCTCGCCAAGGCGCGAGTGACCCAAGCCAGAGCTCTTCTTGATGCTTGAGACTGATTGAGAGGCCGCAGAACAGGATTGAGAAGCAGCCTGAGCCTTGAGAGCTCTGTTTTTAGCCTTAAGCTCCTGGATATATTTGTGAAGCACTTTCGGGTCGTTGCTTGCTTCTGCTTCGCGATCGCTGGCGTTTTGTGAGCCAGTGTCCAGAGCATTTGGGGTAAGTCCCAGCTCAGTCATGGTTCGTTCTGTCTTGACCAGGTTTTCCCTGGCAGCGGCACAACGTTGCGGATCCTTTACCTTACCATGCGCAGCTTGAGCGCACTGAACGTCGATTTCATTAGCCCACTCATCGCGGGCTTTTGTCCATGTTTTGCGAGCTGAGTTTTGATCTTCCGCCTGCGCTTCCTGAATAGATGCGGTGAACAGAAAGCCTCCCATCGCAATAAGCGTGAGGCTGTTGAGCAGGGTTTCGACGAGAGTTGCGTGCTTACTTCTGTTCATAAAGCGGTTTTCCTTCGTGTACCTTCTTATCGGTGTGCCGTCGAAATACACAAAACCGCTTAACAGTTGTTTGATTGAGAGTGTGTCAAACCGGACCCTGCTGCTTGGCAGTGTTTGTCCTTTCTGATTGCTTCATTGCCAAAGCAGCCTTTTGCACCAGATCTCCTTCACTGCACTCAGCAGCCGCTAGCAGCAGATCGATGCGGACCACTTGATAAACAAGGCGGCAATCACAGATATACGAATTTCTCAGTTTAACGTTGATTGATCCCCACGGATCTCGCTTGTGTGCCGCAGGATTCCCGCAATTCGGACAGAAGTTTGGTGCAGAGTCATATAAAGCCAGCATAAGTTTTCCCCTCGACTCAATAGCTATCCTCCCTCAGCCAGCTGAGCTGGCCCGTCGCATTTGTAACGAGCGATAGATGCGTGTGGTGCGCTAAAAAGAGATAGGTGAATGAATCAATGCTGAGACTTCAAATTGCAGACCAAGCTAATTGAGATACAGGTGACCTATGGCCTCAGCGTTCGGGCATGCAACCGCAGCAATCACAACAACTCAGGCAGCAAACGGTCGAAAGCAGTCAGTCAAGCTGCTGCTTTTCGCTGTGATCAGCAGCATCCTTCCTGACGCTGATTCGATTGGATTTCAATATGGAGTGCCGTACGGAAGCTCCTTCGGTCATCGAGGCTTCACTCATTCCATTTTCTTTGCGGTGATCTGGTCACTCTTTCTCACCTTTGGCTTTTTCCGCAAGGAACCTAAGCGAGTGTACTGTTTTCTGGTTCTTTTGCTTTCAACTGTCTCGCATGGAATTTTGGATGCGATGACGACGGGGGGCCTGGGAGTCGGGTTTTTCATTCCGTTCGAAAATAGCCGATACTTCTTCCCGTTCAGACCCATCGCCGTCTCGCCTATCAGTGTGATAGGCTTTTTTAAGGACCCAGCTCACATCCTGAAGAGTGAGTTGATCTGGATTGGGATTCCTTGCTTAGGATTGTATGCGGCTTCAAGGCTTATCAGGGCTTTGGCCAGGCGTTAAAACTCAGCCGTCACAACCATGTCATTATTCTGAGGAAAGCATTGGCAAGCCAGTCTCCAGCCTTCTGCGATCTGCTCTGCGCTCAAATGCTCACGCTCAGGATCCGTAATCGGAGAGAAGCTGGATTGCTGGGCAGGATCAATCTTGATCCGATCGCCTCCGCATTCACCAAATCCCCCACACCGACTTCCGATCTCAAGCTCAATGCACTGAGCATGCGCAAGCAGGTTCAAGTTCCTCTCGCAGAGTTCCGTGTCGTAAACAGTCTGATTTTTGGACGACTTAAATTGAATCGACATATTTTATGACGCGCCGCCAGACAAAAGGCGAGAGGCTCCAGTGGAGCCTCCGGCACTCCTTACAATTAATCGACCGGAGAAAGAAGCTCGAGGAGCTCTTTCTTTGAGAAGGCTTTGAGTCCTACTGGAGACTCTTCGATCAGAGTGCCAGAGAGCTCGGTCTTGGATTCGATGATGCTTGCGATGCGGTCTTCGACGGTTCCAGGGATCTGGAGCTTGAAGACCTGAACGCCGCGGGTCTGACCAATGCGGTGCAAGCGGTCGGTCGCCTGATTTTCCTTGGCAGGGTTCCACCAACGATCAAGATGGATACACACGCTTCCTGCCGTGAGGTCGATTCCGAGACCACCTGCGAGCAGCGAGCAGATAAAGACCTTGCACTCAGGATCGGCTGCGAATTTTTCAAGACGCGCAAAGCGATCCGGAGTGTCGCCACGAAGATCGGTGTAGCCGATGTTCTGCGTTTGCAGATAGTAGCCCAGCATGTCGATCATGCCCAAGTATTGGGTAAAAACGACAACCTTGAGTTGAGAGCCAACCGCTTCGTTGATGAGCTCGACAACCGTTTCCCACTTGCCGCTCTCCATCGGATCCAGCGCACCGATGCGTTTGACCTTGCCTGAGGTGAGATCTGTCAGGCGTGGATGGTCGCAGGTTTGCTTGAGGCGCGTAAGCAGCGCAAGAATGTTGGCGTAATCGATCTTTCCGCCAGCCTCGATGTCCTGGCGGGCCTTGGCGGCCTCGGCACTTGAAAGATGTGCGCGATACGCTTTCTTCTGCGCAGGCGTCATTTCGCAGTAAATGACTTCTTCAGTTTTCTCAGGAAGCTCCTTAAGAACCTGAACCTTTGTACGACGAAGAAGGAATGGCGAGATCAGGCGCTTAAGAGCTGCGGCTTGATCCATGGTCGGCGCATCGCGACCCGAGCCATAAAGGCGTTTAAAGCGTGGAAGCGATCCCAGGTAACCTGGGAGCAAGAATTCCATGATGGACCAAAGATCGGTTGATTGGTTTTCAACCGGCGTTCCGGTCATCGCGATGCGGAACTTGCAGCGGAGCATGCGGGTTGCGCGTGAGCTGATCGTGCTCGCGTTTTTGATGGCTTGCGCTTCATCGAGCGCAATCACATGCCAATCGCGGCTTCTGAGAGCTTCTTCGCGTTGAAGAATCCCGTAAGTCGTCAGGACCAGATTGACCTCTGGACCTGGCAGTGTGCGGGAGTTGCCGTGATAGATGGTCCACTTAAGACCCGTTTCGTATTTCTTGAGCTTTTGTCCCCAGGCCGCAAGAACGGATGTTGGAGCAATGACCAGGCAGGGGGCTTTTGGCTTTGGTTTTTGCTGATAGATGCTTGAGAGAAACGCAAGCACCTGGTGGGTTTTACCCAGACCCATGTCGTCGGCCAGAAGTGCAGAGAGCCCGCGATGATAGAGACTCCACATCCATGACAGGCCGTTCTTCTGATAATCACGAAGTTCAAAGCCGTAATCTATGTCAGGAAGAGATGGGATTCTCTTCTTTTCAAAGTTCTTTCGCCACTCGTGGAACTCTTTCCAGTCCTCATCGACAACGAAGTCGGTCACGCCCAACTCAAGGCTCAAGCGATAAGCAGCAAGCGGGTGGAGCGGATGTTGTTCATCATCATGAAGGTATCCAAAGCCATCGGGCGCAAAGGCCGCGGTGCCCGGTTTTCCGCTCTCAGGGGCGGCAACGCCGCTGCGGTTCGCAAACTGCGAGATCGTCGTCAGGGACGTGGCAAAGCGATAAAGCGTATCGCCTTTCCAGGCGTAATTTGAGCTCAGCTTTCCTGCAACCGAGAGCTCGCGCAGATCACGGGAGGTGAGCTTTTCTTTGGCGTTTCTGAATTCGTAAAGAAGGACGCGGCTTTTTTCTTCCTTGGCGCCAACTTTCAAAGAATGCAGTCGAAGTGGATCGGAATCGTACTTGATGTCGACCGACTCATGAAAGACGACCTGCTGGCGATTCTCAATGGAGAGCATTCGAGCCAGACCATCGAGCGCGGCTTGACCTGAGTAGACAAGCTTTGCGTTCTCAACGCTTTGAAGAACCGGCACAAAGTCGTTGGAAAGCTTGAGCATCATTCCTTGGGCCGTTTTCCACGAACGAAACTCAGGAACTTTTACCAGGCGATTCAGCGTGATGAGCTCAGAATCACCAGTCTCAGGATCTTTGTAGCGAAGCGCTGCTTCAACGGAGACTGCCTCAAGAACGCGGTCTCGGAAAAGGCCGCGAACAAAAGCGACGGCTTGTGCATCAACGATAACAGGAGGTTTTTCTTCTTCCTGAACGGTTCCAAGCGATGCCGTTCCCGTACGGGCGCGAAGCAGGCTTCCACGCTCAACGACCCAGATGCAAAGAGCTGCAACTTGCTCGGAGCGCGAGCTATTGACGACAGGAACGCCGTTTTGAAGGCACTCGACCTTGAGAATCGTGCCGCGACCCATGGTGATCGTGATGTCAAAGGTCTTGCCATCATCACCCAGGACGCGACCGCTCACGCGCGAGCCCTCCAGGAGCTTCACGTCGCGAACACGGTCCTCGCGGAAATGCGTTTGCCCGCGCTTCCAGACATTAGGTGTGAATTCTCGTTTGATCTGGTTGTAAAAAAGCATCAGAGTCCCAGGGCCTCGAACCATTTTTCCGCAAGCAGGTATTGCAAACGGTTGTCCATCGGGTCTTCCGGTAAAATCAATTCTTCCTGATTGGACGAAAGCGCGCGGGCAACTTTATCCCGATGCTTTCTTTGCCAGGCCGGATTTGTCTTCCAGACAAAAGCTCGATCCAGATTACCACTTCTTTGGGAAGCGCGCTCGGAAAGCTCGCCTAAAGAAGGAAAAAGAGCAGCGACTCCGGCTCCGATCTGTTTCGGATCGTAAAACTCCAGATTCAGGTAAGTCGCATGTGTTGTTGCCTGGAGATAGTTTCGGTATTCTCTTTTGCTGAGTCCAAGGCGGCGCACATCGGTTCCTGGATCATAAACCGTGCCCGTCAAATAAAGCTCGCGCGCAAGCTTGGGTCCTAGTTCATCCCCTAGCGCCATATCGGCGCTGATGACCAGGCTCTCGGCAAAGTTGAGATACCGACGGATGCCCGCTGCATCTTTCGGCGGAGGCGGCAAAATTTTCCACAAGGAGCGATGATTTTGCTCGTGATAGAGCGAGCCCACATAAGTTCTCAAGGTGAGAAGGTGGTGGGAGTTCTTGCGCTCGATCGGGTCGGTTGCGGCCCAGATCATCTCCGTTTCAACGGGACTATATTGAATCAAGGGCTCAAGAAGCGTCGGAGAGCTTAGTGTCCGAGGCGAGGACACTAAAAGGGATCGAAAACTCCCCTTGGACTTCAGATAAAGCTGGCGACTCTTTTGATACAACGGACTGATCGAGAGCAGCAGACTATCAAAAGGCTGCTCGGGCATATGATTCCGAGGCGCACGGGCAGGGCGCATCTTGGCCAAACGCGAGATGGCCGAGCGTAACGCAAGGAATTCCTTATGTTCGCTCATATGTTGACGCACCTTGTTTGAAGTTTTTGAAGCCATAAGTTCAGTCGTCTGCCGAAAGCGTTATTTTAAACTTTTTTTACGTTCCCTGCAGCAGAGAAATTTTGACAAGCGCTCGGCAAACGCGATTTAAGGCCCTGGGGGTAAAATGAAGAAAATCATTCGGCTTGTATCCGTCGGTATCGTCTTGCTTTCTCATGTCTCCTGTTTTGGCTCATCAAATGAGGCGACCCCCAACTCGCTGAGCGCAAAGCTTCAAGGCAAGGGCTGTTTGATTTTTGATGAGCCAACAGTCGCCCACGCAAAGGCAGATTCTGAACTGGGTGCGTATGCGTGCTTGGGTTACCTGCATGCCCGCGACCGGGCCTGGCAGATGGATTACCTCCGCCGGATCGTTGAAGGACGAAAGGCTGAAGTCTTGGGATATCGCTCCTTGAAAGACGATCTTGAAATGAAATTCCTGGGGCTGGATCGAAAAGCAAAACAGCTCTTTGAGCATATGACCGAGGAGCAAAGGGCGCCCTTCGAGGCTTATGCTTATGGCGTGAACCAAGGGTTTCAAACCGAGCGTGCGCAAAACGCCTATGAGTTTAAGCGCTACGGCTATCATCCGGATGCCTGGGAGCCTGTAGCTTCCATTGAGATCCTGCTGCTTCAATCCTTTGATCAGACCCGCGACACATTCACTCGAAAACTCGATGAGGCCACTTGGCAGAAAGCCCACGGGCAAAACGCTGAAGCACTCTTTGCGCGCGAAGGCTTCCCTTGGACAACGACCATATTAAAACCAGGGGAATATCCAGTGGCCTCGCGTGCGGCCGCTGTGAATGAACCTCTTTATCCCTTACCAGCAATTGAACTTCTCCAATCAGGCGAGACCGGCAAAGGAAGTAACAATTGGGCCATCGCTTCGCAAAAAAGCCTGACCAAGAACGCCTTTTTTGCCAACGACCCACATCTTGATCTCAGGCACCCGCCTTTTTGGTATTGGGCACATATTGAGGGGGGTGCCATCGATGCAATCGGAGCAACCCTTCCCGGATCGCCCGTGATTGCCAGTGGAACCAATCGTCACGTGGCCTGGGGACTGACTAATTCATATTTTGATGTGTCTGAGCTTGCCTATGTTCCAAATGAGGATCTGAAGAATGGGAACTCGGAGACTTTTTATCCGTTGGTCTGGGTGAAGTTTGGAATCTTTAAGCTGCCATTCTTCTTCAAGGGCTTTCAAAGGACGGCACAGAACGGACTGGTTCTGCCAGTAGACGGCGGTCCAGCAAATCACTCCCTCGTTTTGCGATGGAGTGGCTTTGATATGCTGCCAGGGGATCTCTCAGGAGCGCTTGAGATCCAAACTGCGAAGTCCGTCAAAGAGGCAGATCTCGCGTTCTCTCATATGGGTCTTCCGACCTGGAATTTTACTTTTGCCGATACTCAGGGAGGCATTGGTTATCGAACGCAGGGAAGGCTACCCAAGCATGAGCATCCACTGCCCTTCGGTGTTCCCGTGCGAAGGCTTGCCGATTGGGCACCTTGGACTTTCTTGAGCGCGGATGAGGCACCTCACCTTCTGCAACCAGAGCGTGGATATATTGTCACGGCCAATAATGAGCCATGGTTTGAAACCGCACGTTACCAGGCAGGGCGCGCGCAGGCCGCATCGTTCCGCGCGTTCCGAGTCGAAGAGCTTCTAAAGCAAAACTCAAAGCATGATCGCGAGAGTCTCCATGCGATTCAATGCGATCAACAAGCGATTGATGCACGCTTTATTCTCCCACCGCTTTTGAAGGCATTGGGTAAAACGCTAGCATCCCACGGAGTCATTGAGTTTCGTGACGCCAAAGTCATTGATGCTCTGAAAAAATGGAATTTCAGCGCGGATGAATCCTGCCTGGTTTGCGGAGTCTGGAATCGCTGGACAGATCGAATCATGACGTCGGCATCGCTCAACCGCGAAGCACTTTATCGAGAAGCGATCGCGGATCATCCAAGCGATGAGTTTGTAACCGCAGTCTTGGACGGCTTTCATGGAGCGCTGGAGGATTTAAAAGTCGGCCCGCAAGGCGAGCTTCGCCCCTGGGGCGAAATCCATGTGAATCCATTCTCGCATTTCTCAGGAGATGCGGCGTGGAGTGTGCCTCCCATCCCAACAGGCGGGGTCACAAACAGCGTGAATCCTGGCACAAGCCAATGGGATCCGGTTAAGGGAATGTTCGTTCATGTGGGGGGCGCCTCTCAAAGAATGATCGTGGAGATGAGCAACCCTCCGGTTGTTCATGTCACTTTGGCTGGAAGCAATCAGGACATTGAAATGCCCAATCTCTCGGATCCGCAAGGACCATGGATGCAATGGAAGCGATGCGAAGCTGAACCGAAACGCTTTCCACTCGACTGGCAGCAAGTCCCTGCACAGGCGGTTGTTTTTCAATCAGCCCAGTAACGCTTTAAGCTTCAGATTGTAAAAGCGCGATTGGTTTTTGCCTCAAGACACGCCATGCGGCAGCAAGAGCTGTAAGACTTGCCATTGCTCCCGCGGCAAGAACCGATAGGAGTGGCGTTTGCCAGGTAAAGATCCAATTTCCATCAAATAGAAACTCGGTAATGAGCCAGCTTACGAGATAACTTAGGACGACGCCGACAGCAGAAGCGCAAAGTCCCAAGATCGCAAACTCTACGGCAACCATTCGTCTAATGTCCGAAAAGCGCGCACCCAGGACTTTGAGAAGATTCGTCTCCTGCCTGCGGCTTGAGGCTTGATGACTTGAGATGGAGAACAAAACGACAAAGCCCGCAAAAAGAGAAAGCCAGGCCATCACACGCAGCGCGCCGCTCATTTGCGAAAAAACTTCCAGGATCTTTTTGGTCACATCTGAGACATCAATCATTGAAACGTTTGGAAAACGCTGAACGATTCCGTTCTGCAGGGAGAGCTTCTGCTCAAGCGGAAGCTTTGGGACCGCGGCGATGAAGGTTTTTGGCGCATCGTCCAGAACGCCGGGCTGAAAGAGGATAAAGAAGTTAGGCTGAAAGCTTGTCCAGCGAACCTTTCGGAAGTTCACGACTTTGCCTTCGATCGGAAGCCCTTGGATATCAAACTCAAGCGTGTCCCCAAGATGAATGCCCAGACGCTCGGCAAAGCGGCGCTCAAGCGAGACTTCGGCAGGATTACCACTGGCGGGATCATAGCGGCCGCTGAACGGTTTTCCCGCAACGATTTTCTCCGCGCTCGAAAACTCAGTTCGATAGGAAAGGTTATAGCCACGGTTTCTTGAGCGGGCCTGCTGCTCCTCCTCACGCGTTGAAAACGAGGAGTCCGCTGCCTTTTTTGTAAAGCTCTCACCATTGATTTTTGAGAGTCTCGAACGAATCAGCGGAGATAGTCCAAGGATTCTGACCTTCTCCTGATCCAGATAGGATTTCAGTGAGTTGAGTTGCTCATCTTGAATATCAAAAAGAAATAGGCTCGGAATTTCGACATCAGCAGGACGCGCGAGCTCAGCATCGAGGCTGCTCTGAATCATGGGAATCAAATTGAGCAAAAGCATGCCGATGCCAAGGGCGATAAAGCAGCTGATGGAGCTCAGTTTGCTTCTTCGAAGATTTCGAATCGATGTTCGGATGCTGAAGTTTGAGCTTCGTTCCAGAAAAGAAAGAAGTGATAAAACGCCTGATCCCGCGAGCGCAAGTAACACGAGCGATCCCAGGAAGGCGCCTAGAAACAAGCCGCCCATCTTGAAAGAGTGCGCTTGCCAGAACGAAAGTCCGGCCAGCACAGCAAGCCCCGGGAGTGTGCCTGCAATTTGCCGCTTGGAGAATCGTGCCTCGGGATTGGCACTTTCCTGGAAAAGCTCGGAAGGCTTGAGCTCCTTGATCTTGAGCAAAACCGGATAGCAAATCAGTACGCTGCCAAAGGATCCAAGGCCCAAGGCAAGAAGCGCGGTTCTGAGTGAAAGATGAAGCTCAATCGGAAAAGGCAGATAAGGGGCGATCGCCCAGCTTGCGATAGGAAAGACCGCAGCGGATACGCCACAGGTCAAAAGCGCCGCAATCCCGCCTAAAATTCCTAGCTGCAAGAGATAGATTCTCTGAGCCATCCGGTGAGTGACGCCCAGGCTTGTTAAGATCGCAATCTCTTTGGTTCTGCGTGCAAGAAAGCTTCTGAAAAGATAGCCCGCTCCAATACCCGCAAGAAAGAGAGCCACAAGAGCAACGAGTCCTAAGTAGTCATTGAGATACCCAAGGAGCCTGCCGACCTCTTCGCTGGCGTTCTTATGAGTGCGAACCTGAATGGCTGGATCTTTCAGCTCATGATCCAGCTTTTTAGCAATCGCTTCGACATCTGTGTTTTGCGGAAAAAGAAAGAGTCGTGACCAATAGGCCGTGCTTCCTGGTCGCAGGAGATGCGTGGGCTCCACTTGTGAGAGGCCCATATAAACACGCGTGGCAAGGGAGAAGCCTCTCCACACCTCTCCGCTATCATTCTCAATCAAGTCATCCACCTTGAACTGAGCATCACCCAATTTGACGTGATCTCCCGGCTTCACACCCAGCTGAAGCGCAAGCTCGGGATAAATCCAGACGGACGGGGTTTGAACGATGACTTTGCTGCTTTGATTGGTGATGGCTTTCTTTGCCCTAAGATCAAGCTTTCCATAGAAAGGATAGCTCTCATCAATCATCGCAATCTCAGCAAGCCGCGATGTTTTCTCCGAGGCTACCATCGAATACATCTCAACAAGGCGCCCCTCACGAGTCCCGGGAGGCAAAAGCTGATGAAGCGCTTGGTCTTCTTGCTCTGTCAGAGGTCTTCGCGCTGAGACGGCAAGGTCTGCGGAAAGGAGCACTTGCGAGCGCTGCGAAAGGCTTTGGTCGAGCGCGACCTTGAACGTATCCAAGAGCACAAAGCCCAAAAGCCCAAGCATCAGGTTAAAAATGAAAAAGAGGCTGAAGCGGCGATTGTTTCGGATCTCTCGCCAGGCCAGGCGTAGGCTGATCATTGTGCTACTCACTGGGTGCTACTCACTGGACTGGACTGGTGCCAGCCTTCCCTCACGTAAAGCGAGCTTTCTCTGGCAAAGATGCACAAGCTCTTCGTTATGGGTTACGAGAATCAAAGTCATGTTGCGCCGATTGACGAGATCAAAAAGAAGATTCATGACCTGATGCCCTGTTGCTGTATCCAGACTTCCGCTCGGCTCATCGGCTAAAAGAACGCTGGGCTCAACCACAATAGCTCGCGCGATAGCCACGCGCTGCTTTTCACCGCCGGAGAGCTGATGCGGAAAGTGAGAAGTGCGATGTGCAAGTCCCACATGCTCAAGCGCCGCGCGCGCCTTTTCAATCGCTTTTGGATCGCGAGCAATCTCAAGAGGCAGGCTCACGTTCTCAAGAGCAGTCAGATTTCCCATCAGATGAAACTGCTGAAAGATGATTCCCAGATGCTTGGCGCGATAAACGGTAAGCTCTTCCTCAGATAAGGATTCAAGCGCTTGCCCTGCAAGCTCAATGCTTCCTTGGGTTGGCGTATCAAGACCCGCAAGAAGCGATAAAAGAGTGGATTTGCCGCTCCCGGATTGTCCGACGATCGCAAGGGTTTCGCCCTTTGCCACTTCAAGCTCAAGTCCCTCTAAGACCTGAACCGGCGTTTCACCTTGTGCGAATTGCTTAAAGACCTGCCGAGCTCTCAGGATGCTCATAAAAGAGGCTCAAGATATTTCTTTACGATCTTTGCCATTTCACGATGGCCTTTCTCGTTGGGGTGGACGCCATCGCTTTGATTCAGCGTGGACTCGCCTGCAATTCCCGCCAGAAGAAATGGAATCAAAGGCACCTTCTCCTCTTTAGAGAGATCTGAAAATACTTTATCAAACGCACTTGTGTAGGCTCGTCCCAGATTAGGTGGCGCTTTCATACCGGCCAGAAGAACGCGAACGTGGTTCTCCTTGGCAAGATCAATGACGGACTTCAGATTCTTCTTCATCTCGGCTGGGCTCAGTCCTCGAAGCCCATCGTTTGCCCCCAAGGCCAGGATCAGAATGTCGGGCTTACCTTTCAAGCTCCACTTGAAGCGCGATAGTCCGCTCGAAGAAGTCGAGCCACTGATGCCAGCGTTGATGATCTGGGTTTGTACATGGCCATCGCTCTTCAGCTCTTGTTCAAGGACGCTTGGAAAGGAATCATCCTTTGCAACGCCATACCCTTCCGTCAGTGAATCACCCAGGATGAGAACTCGATGAGGATTCTCTGCAAAAGCGGGTGTCGTCATAAACGCAATCCAAAGGAAAAATGTCGAAAGCATGGAGATGAATCGAGACATTCTTAAGAACTTATCAAATTCATGGACTCTGCGCGTAGCGTTAACGGCATTCGTCTGCTACGTTTATGAATGTGAGCGAGCTTAAGCCAGGCGAGGATTATTACGTAGACGAGTTAGGCCGTTACGTTTTTACGGAACAATACCATCTCAAGCGAGGGTATTGCTGCCAGAGCGGCTGTCGTCATTGCCCGTATGGGTTTAATAAGCCATACGAAGTGAATAAGAAGGATAAAGACCAAAAAGACGACTAGAGCGCTGATTAAGGCTTACTCGATCGGCCGTCTTCGCGGGCCTTTGTACTCATGGACGCGATTTCTTTTTGCGCGCTTGGAGACGTTGCTCGCATTTTTATCGGTGCGACTTGCAACTCCAGAGAACTGTTGTGCGGAACGTGGGGTGGTTTTTGATCGCCTTGAGCTGCTGATGCCATGCTCGGCTTTATCTTCCGCGCTTTTGGTGAACCGACTGGTTTTTTTGATGCTGTAGATTGCCATAATAATGAACTTTGCCTCTAGGCTGCTTTGTTTTTGAAGCCCTTAACGTAATCCGCAAGATCGGTTTCATTGACCTCGTAAAGATCTTCTTGAATCGTTCCGATCACGCGCGCGCGGCATTTGCTTCCAAGCTTATTTTTCAAAATGCCCAAAAGCTGTGCTTCCGCACACAAAACCAGTCGATCAAACTGGTTTTGCTCACAGGCATGCTCAAGAAAGTGACTGAGCTGTTCTGAGTACTGTTCAGCGACTTTCACTTCGGCATCGTGATCTTTTGGATCGACGGTGAGCTCCGGAATATCATCATCCGTATCGAAGTCCTCATGCCTGAGCCGCACCTTGGGCCGTGGCAGCTCTCGTAGGAAACGAGGGACCTCATCAAAGTTATCCGTCACAAACAAGCGAGCGCCCCAAAGATTAGGGCATAATATCCAGGTATTCACACCCTGAAGATTTGCAAGTTTGCTGCCGCCCGTGAAAGAGCGAAATTAACCAGTATTCTTTCCAAGCTCGGCAGAGAGCTTATACAACGAGCTTACCTTGGAGCGAATGCGGCTTCTTGCCGCCTGGTTTGCGGTAGGCGGCAATGGTGGAACGGATTCAAGGGCTTGAGTAATGGTCTTTTTTCCCTGCTCAGTCTTTCCAAGACTTTTCAGAGCGCTCGCAAGAACAAACGCTGAGTCGAGTTTGTTTGCGCCGTAAGAGTTCTCATAAGCCGTTTGTGCAAGCTCGCGCGCACGCTCATAGTTTTTAAGCTGCATGTTCATCTTTGCGTCAGCAAGCCAGAACGTGAATTCCTTTGGATAAGCTTGCTGCATCTTTTGATAAAGCTTTGCCGCTTCATCCGTCTTGCCAAGCTTTCTAAGGCAGTACGCAAGATCAAGAGTCCCCCCGCGCTCAGCTCCGGCTTCAATTTTCTTTCGAATGATATCCGCTGCCAAAGCCCAGGCCGCATCAGACTTTGTCTTGTCTCCAAGCTCTGCGTAAGCATCTGCCACGGAGCTATAAAGATCGCTCTCGGTGAGATCATAGCCTTTCAAAGACTCAGGCTTGGCCAGAATCCGTTGAGCTGATGCGACGAGGTCTTGTCGGACTTTTTTAGCGTCATCTGCCTGCTTGGCCTCATCAAAGGCCTGAGCTAGCTCTTCGCGTTTCATGATGGAGTCCGGAGAATTTGGAAACTCAGCGATTGCTTTCTGAAGTGCTGCGATCCATTTGCTCCGAGCTTTCTTATCCCCGGCTTTTGCCTTGGCTTCGTAAAGGCCCACTTCAGCGGCACTCAGCTTTTCCTTTTCCTGCTGAGTGTTTTTCAAGAAGCGATAAGCATGATCATACTCACCACGATCGAGATAAATGGTCCCCACGCGATCCGATGCTGCGCGATCGCCCTTCTTTGCCTTGGCTTGAAGCGCGACAAACGTCAGGCTTTGATTGGCAAGCGCGCCTTTCATCTCGGCCACGAACTGATCCATTGGGCGATAACCCACTACGCGCGAGATCTCGTCTCCTTGTGGTGAGGCAAAGATCACGGTTGGAAAACCCTGGATTCCGTAGCGCTGAGAGAGTCCCTCTGACATCGGAGCATCGGCATCGAGCTTGAGTTGAACAAACGCGGAAGCATTCTCTTTAAAAGCAGGCTTTGAGAAAACGCTATCGTTCATCTCATTACAAGGCGGGCACCAGATCCCGTAAAAATCGATCATCAGAGGCTTTCCGGTGGCGCGTGCTTTGGCAAAGGCTGCTTCTGGGCGATTATCATAAAAGCCATGCTCATCGATTTCAGGCCCAGTGCTTGAGGTCTTTTGTGCATCGGACGGCGCGCTCTTTTGTGCAGCGGAAGCTCCGGCTTGCCCTTCCCAAGAAATCTGAATGAGATGTCTTTCGCAGAAGGTCTTCGCATCGTCGCAAAGAAACAGAGCAACTTTAGCGGAGTCTTTTGCGGGGCTTGGCACTTCAAATATCACTTCCGTAGGTGCGCTCTTTTTAGGCTTGAGTCGAGAATGGTTACTCGCAAGTTCAAGGCTCATGGGAGCTTCGGTATTAAAGTGATGGCTTTTTGGAGCTGTCGCTTGAACGCTGACTTTTCCCTGAGCGACAGTTGTCTGCACCGTAAAGTCGGGTGCTTTGAGTGCGGCTTGTGCGTACGTAGCGAAGCTCAATCCAATTCCAACCAGACTTGTCACCAGACCTGTTAGGGCTCTCATTTTCATAAGAGCCTTTCTATCATGCTTAGGCTCGCACGCAAACCGGCCCAGCGCACCGCGTTATCTTAATGGAGTGCGCTTATCCACTTGTTCCAGTGCGCTAATAAATGTAATACAACGGAACGTCCTTTTGCGGAGAGGTGGGTGAGTGGTTGAAACCGCACGCCTCGAAAGCGTGTTTACGGGAAACCGTAACGAGGGTTCGAATCCCTCCTTCTCCGCCATCTCAACCCCCCAATTAAATAACTATTAAATTCCGGGATAAGAATTGATCAGAACTTTGTTCTGATCGATCTGCCATCCATCGCAGCAATGTCCTGAGTTCACGTTATCAGGTCTTCCAAGCATTGCGGAGTTAGGGGGGCTGCTGGAAATCGAACCCCCAGCACCTGCTATAAAAGTATTGGTGGATACCTGCGTTTGGATTCCATTGGGCTGGTAGAAGTGCTCATCGCTGACCCTGGTGTAATAGCTACTAGTTGGCGCAAATGCCGTCGCGAAGTAGCCAATATCTACGTTGACGCTATGGTCATGATCCGGGTCTGCAGCATTACAGATTGGAGCTGCTCCATTAAAATCATAGTTGTTGCAGGGGATATTGCCACTCGGGCCACAGGTACTTGTGCTTGCCGTCGCATAGCTAAAGCCAATGCGGTAGTAACGCTTGGGAGTGTCGTGTACGTAGCCGATCTGTCTCAGGCAGCTCGTATAGGAATTCTTCTCAGCGAAAAATGAGGATTCTGCAGTATAGAGGGCTGCCAACCCGATTTTTGCTTCAGCTTGTCGTGCCTTGGCAACAAAGTGGTCGTAGTTTGTTTTTGCGACAACCGATAGAACGCCAATGATGGCGACCACTACCATCATCTCAACAAGGGTAAAGCCTTTGGCATTAAAGTGGACAGGTTTCACATTCTCTATCCTACAGAAAGTCTTGAAGCAGGCAATCATGCGCGTCATTCTGCCTGTCCACTTTTTGCAGGACCGTCATAAAGATGTCGGAACTCAAATCGGAACTCCAAAAGATGCTGGACGGTGAGCTCTATCTCGCATCAGACGCTGAGCTAGTGGCGATGAGAAAGCGCGCTCGCCGGCTAACGCGACTCTTTAATCAATCCACGGAAGACGAGATCGATCAGAGAACAGCGATCCTGTACGACCTCTTTGGCAAAGTGGGTCCTAGAGTTGTGATCGAGCCACCCTTTTATTGTGACTATGGATCTCACATCTTTGCTGGAAACGATCTCTTTATGAACTTTGGCTGCGTCATACTCGACTGCGCGGAAGTTCATTTTGGCGAAAGTGTCATGTGTGGACCTAACGTGCAGATTTACACCGCAACCCACCCACTCGATGCAGATCTGCGTGCATCAGGGCCTGAGCTCGCAAAACCGATCCGTATCGGCAACCGCGTCTGGATCGGTGGCTCAAGCGTCCTCTGTCCGGGCGTCACAATTGGAGACAACACCGTCATCGGTGCGGGAAGCGTTGTCACAAAGGACATTCCCGCAAATGTCTTTGCCGCAGGAAATCCGTGTCGAGTGATTCGTGATCTTTAGCGTCACGCCTTCTCAAAAATCACATAGCCCGTCATACGCCCGGCTTCTTGTCTCACCTTTTTAGGAAGCATGAAAAAGATTACTCTCACGAAAAAAGGCATGGGCGGCATGCGCTTGAACTCGCGGGCAATCTCACCCTTGTAGCGGGTTTCTTTAGGAACCCAGCCAACACCTTTGAAAAACCCAAACCAATCATCCGGATAAAATCTGAATGGCGCATTTTTCATGGCATCCATTCTCCTGCTCTTTTGCAAGTAGCGATACACTTTGCGATGAAAGTACTCCGTGACCCAGTAAGCGATACGTGGAGATGCGTGGAGGTCTTTTGCCAGGTCAGTCACTTGCTCTGGGCTGAGATATGGAATCACCCCTTCTGTCAGAACGAGAGCCTTTTTGGCGTGAGGCGCGACGGAATGTAGAAACGCCTTTCGTTCCTCATTGTTTGCAAGATCGACTGTATAACGAGTCAGTCGGCATTTAGGCTGGTTGGCCTGCAGAACGTCTGTTTTATGCGAAATGATACTCGCGCAATCCACCTCAATCCATTCCAGATGCGGCGGCAGATTCATCCTGTAGGGGCGAGTATCGAGACCTGCCCCCAGGTTGATAATGACATCGACTCCCTCTTGAATCATCTTTTCGATGAAACGATCAATGATTACCGTTCGAGAGATGACTGACCATTCTACGTACTTGCTGATCGAGGAAATCGAGTCAGAGATGTTTTTCCCATGCTCTCCGACCAGGCGCTTTGCATAAGGATCAGAAAACATCGCATCGGCGCGATCGTTTTCCTTGGCGCGAAAATGAGCAACCCAAAACGCTGTATCAGATACGTCACGAATCAAAGTGTCTTTTGCCATAATTTTCCTAAGCTCCTGTCACGGGTGCTGCAAGTTGCTGGACATAATCGCGGACATCTTTAGGCCAGGAGTCGATGAGCTTTGAGAATGTCTCAAACTTCTTAGCATAAAACGCACGAAGCGCTTCTTCGTACCCGGGCAGATCGCCCGCAAGCGCAGACATGAAGCGATGAGCGGCCTCTTGCGCCAGGCGGATCTGATCTCTCTTATGATTCTTGGCTTTGGCTTCTTCTACAAGCTTTCGAAGCGTGACGGATGCGCCTCCGGGTTGTGAGGCAAGCCAATCCCAATGACGAGGAAGAAGTGTCACTTCACGCGCGATCACGCCAAGCTTGGGTCGGCCGGGACCTGACTTTTTTTCGGGCTGGATCTCATCATCAGCAACCACCTGATAGCGCTGAGTGATGGTGCGAGCGTTGCCTCGCAAATCCAGGTCAATCGGTTTGGCGCTCGCATCATCAAAGACCAGAATGGAAGAGTCCTTGTGGCGCTCCAGATAGTCTTTCACCTTAAGCGCGACTTCCGCGAGTGCGCCGTGGGCTATTCTTTTATGTCCGGCAAAGGCCGAGCAGGCTTGAGTGTTCATGCGTTGATAATACCCGGGTATAATCCAGCTGTCAATATTATCCGGGTATTATTATGGGATTGCCACGTCTATGAAAACAAAGGAAACTTGGTCCATGCTCGTTTACGGAATGGACTTTGGTACCTCAAACTCGCTTTTAGGAGCCGCAGATCAGAACGGCGATCGTGGCTTTGCGCCACTGGATCCCGAGGCGTCTGATCCGTTTGTCCTTCGCAGTCTTCTCTACTTCCCGTCAGCAAGCCAGGTGTTTTACGGCACGCAAGCCGTTCAAGAGTTTGTATCGCGCGACCATACGGGCCGCTTCATTCGCTCCATTAAAAAGCAGCTTCCGAGCCGAAGCTTTGTAGGAACCTACGTCGATAATCGCCCCTTTAACCTCGAAGACCTGATTGGCGTTTTTATGGGCGAGGCTCGCCGACGCGCCAACGCGCACTTTGGTGAGGATGTGACCAGTGTGGTGCTTGGACGTCCCGCGAAGTTTGCGCTCGACGAGGCGGATGACCGCTATGCCGAAGGAAGGCTTGAACGAGCCGCGCGCATCGCGGGCTTTAAGCACATCGAGTTTTTCCCGGAACCGATCGCCGCAGCATTTGGTTATGAGCAGGATCGAAGCAGTGGCAAAAAAGAAGAGCTCGTCCTGGCCGCCGACTATGGAGGTGGTACTTCTGATTTTACGGTCTATCGCCTGGGCTCACGCGCTTTTCAATCCTCAGATGTGATTGCCATGGGTGGCGTGCCGCTCGCTGGCGATGCGCTTGATGCTTCTCTGATGCGAAGCCGGATCTCCCTTCACTTTGGCACCGGCGTTCAATACAAAGTTCCCTTTGGTTCAAATACTCTGACAATGCCCAAGCATCTGATGGAACGGATCTGCCATCCAGGTGAAATCTCGCTGCTTCGCAGGCAGGACACGATGGAATTTTTGAACAACGTCAGAAAGTGGTCCCTGGGCGATGATGATCGCCAGAAAATGGATCAGCTCTTCACCTTGCTCAATGATCAATTGGGATTTCCTCTTTTTGAGCAGATCGAAAAAACAAAACGCGCGCTCTCGCAAGGCGATAAGACGATGTTTGAGTTTCACTACCCTGATATCGACATTGAAGAAGAAATCACACGCCCGCAGTTTGAAGAATATGCAGGCGATGCGCTTGAGAGAATTGAAGCATCGCTGGACGAGACCCTGAAGTCGGCTCAGATTGACCCGAAGTCCATCACTCGCGTTCTTTGTACGGGGGGAACCGGCAAAGTGCCGTGGGTCAGAAACTCGCTCATCCAGCGCTTTGGTGCCGATAAGCTGCATGATCTTGATCCGTTTCGTGGCGTGGCGCGCGGTTTGACGGCTCGTGCTCAGGAGCTTGCTCGCGCGTAATGGTTTTCTGACACCTGGCGCTTAGTGTATCATGAGTCCTGAAAGAAGGGGCTTTTATGGACACATTGCTTTCCAGGAAGTTTTCACTTCGTCTTCCTCTCATCGTTGCTCCGATGGCTGGAGGTCCGACGACTCCCGCATTAGTCGCCGAAAGCTCCAATGCAGGGGCCCTGGGCTCATTGGGTGCGGCCTACCTGACGCCTGAGAAAATTCAGTCAGCCATTGATGAGGTTCGAGCGAAAACTTCCAAGCCCTATGCGATCAATCTTTTTGCTCCGATGCCGGAAGTAAAATTGAAAGAAGATCAAGTTCAGATCGCCATCACAGCGACTCGTGGATATCGTGAGGAGCTTGGCATCGCTTCACCCAAGCTTTCTCCCCCCTTTCATCCTGATTTCGATCAACAGTTTGAAGTCGTCTTGCGCAATCAGCCCCAAGTCTTCAGCTTTGTCTTTGGATTGCTCGATCGCGCTTATCTCAAGGAGTGCCAAAAGCTTGGGATCCTAACGATGGGCACGGCAACCACGCTTGAAGAAGCGATCGCACTCGAGGAAAGCGGTGTTGATGCCATTGTCGCGCAGGGTTTTGAATCAGGCGGGCATCACGGAATATTTGATCCTGAGATCGAGAATCCAGGCATGGGTGTCACAGCCTTAACGCGAAGTCTGGTGGCGAAGCTGAACGTTCCAGTCGTTGCTGCCGGAGGCATCATGGACGGGAACGGAATCGCTGCCATGCTTGCACTCGGCGCAGACGCTGTGCAAATGGGGACAGCGTTTCTTCTTTGCAAGGAAGCGGGAACCTCTCCGCCTTATCGTGAAGCGCTTATCAGAAAAGGCGTAAAGAAAACTCAAATCACCCGAGCTTTTTCAGGTCGTTGGGCGCGGGGCTTAGAGAACCGCTTCATGAGTGAAATGAGTAAAAAGCCTCAAGCGATTCTGCCTTTTCCTGCTCAAAACGCTTTCACTCGAGACATCCGGACAAAGAGCGCACAAATGGGCTCATCGGAGTTTCTATCGCTTTGGGCTGGAGAAGGAGTGGATTTGATCCGAGCCGATTTCTCGGCATCGGATCTCATCGATACACTTGTAGAGGAAACTCGCGGGGCGCTCAGCGCTATGGGCGCGGCTTCGCGCGTTTAGCGAGACCCCACGCGGTTACCGCGTAAAGAGGCGGCCTTCAAAGCGCTCTTTGCCGCTTTGCCAGGGACTTCCGCCTTTGCCTTTTGCCTTGTCGCGAGTTGGATAAGGTTTTTTTGGGCTAGCGAAGCCGCCAGCTTGAGCCTCGCGTGGTTTCCCAACAAAGCCATCTTTCTTTTTCTTATCGAAAAACTGAAAGCTTTTTGGCTTTTCGAGCTTTTGCGGGAATGGCTTTTTGCCGAAAGACTTTGCGTACTTTTCTTGAAACTTATCGCGTGCCTTATCCTTGAAGAACTTACGATCTTCGGAAGCTTCCGGCGCAGGTTTGACCTCTACAGGAGAGGCAAGAGGCGTTGGAAGGGCAGGTCTTTCACGGCTGCGCTCGCGGCCACCGTGACCCTGATCATGACTGCGATGATCATAATTACGATCGCGGCTGCGTTCACGGCGTGGGTCTCCCCGCTCGCTCGTGTCCTGGAATTTGCCTTCCTGCTTCTCTTGAGCCTTATCAGAACCCTTGTCCTGAAAAAGATCCGAGAAAGTCAGAGTGAGGAATCTTGCAGCGATTTCCTCGCGGCTCATGTTCTCAATGGCGCTCTTCCAAGAGTCGCCCAAAAGATCCATAGCGCGTTGGAACGAGGTTTCGCCTTGGAACTTGGCGAGAAGTCCGGAGACTTTCTTCATCCCGATTTCTTTGCGGGTCGGAAGCTTTCCTTCGCGCATCGTGCTCTTTGTCACTCGCTCAATGCGGCCAATCAGTCCGCGATGGCTTGGAGTGACCAGGTTCATTGCAACGCCGGTCTTTCCGCTGCGAGCCGTACGGCCAATGCGGTGGACATAGTTATCAAGCTCGCGAGGAAGCGAGTAGTTGATGACGTGAGTGATGTCCTTGACGTCCAATCCGCGAGATGCAACGTCGGTACAGATCAAAACCGTTGAACGGCGATTTCTGAAACCATTCATCGCGCGCTCACGAGCGTTCTGGTCCATGTCGCCATGGAGGCAATCGACGGCATAGCCGCGCTGGTTGAGATACTGGGTGAGATCCATGACGAGCGCCTTGGTCTGGCAGAAGATGATTCCGTAGAACTCATCGGCAGCTTCAATGAGCTTGCAGATGATCTCTGGCTTATCTTCTTCGTGTGCGCGGTAGTAGATCTGATCAATGCGGGTAGGAACGACTTCGGTGCGATTGATGCGCACTTCTTGCGGGTCGTTCAAGAAACGTTCGGTGAAGCTCACCACTTCCCTGCCCATCGTTGCCGAAAAGAGCCAGGTCTGGGTGTTGGAGCTTTGAGCGCTCTCGAGAATCTGCTCGAGCTCTTCCTTGAATCCCATGGAGATCATTTCGTCAGCCTCATCGAGAATGACGACTTGAAGGTTCGAAAGATCCAGTGTTCCGCGCTCTAAATGGTCAATGATGCGACCTGGGGTACCGACGACGATCTTCGCGCCTTGTTTCAGGCCGCGGATTTGATCGTGGTAAGGAGCTCCACCATAGATTGGGAGCGCGCGAACGCCCATGTGCTTTCCAAGCAGATCGATTTGTCCGGAGACCTGAAGCGCAAGCTCGCGAGTCGGGCAAAGGATAAGGCCCTGAACCGCACGGAAGTCCGGATTGATTTTTTCAAGCAGTGGAATACCAAAGGCAACCGTCTTTCCGGTGCCGGTGGCAGCCAGGCCTAAAAAGTCAGTCGCTTGATTCAAAAGAATCGGGAGCGCCTGCGCCTGGATCGGTGTGGGAGTTTCAAAGCCCATTTCAGTGATGGAGGCCATGAGAGAAGGGCTTAATTTCAATTCGGTAAATGATTTCATGAGTGGGGCACCATATATCATACTTATTGTTTAATTGTTGATTATTTCAGTGTGAAAAGCCGATTGTTCGCCCCACACGAACCCATCAGCAAGCCCACGGAATATAACGGGAATTTAACCTATTCTAGGTTGTGGCCGGAGCCAGGCTTTGAATCCGGCTCAAAAGGTCATCTAGATCGATAGGCTTCCGGAGAATCGCAACTGCGTCCAGTGCTCCTGCATCCGGAACGGCGGTCATGACTACGACCGGGATAGTGGCCAGGTTGGCTGGCTCATTCTTCAGAGCCTTCAAGAACTCAGGACCTGGCATGACAGGCATGTTGAGATCCAACAGCAACATGAAAGGCAGAGCGGTTGGCGTCGCGGACTGAGAGCGCAGTATCTCCAGAGCCTCTTTTCCATGGCGTGCTAAAACTACGGCATATCCTTCCATTTCCAGGATTTCTTGCAGGTTCTCGCGAATGACTTCATCGTCTTCAACGACTAAGATGAGTTTGCTCACTGGTTGTCTTCTCCGTTCAATGGAAGCTGGACTGTAAATGTTGATCCTTTGCCAATTTCGCTTTCGAGCGACACCTGGCCACCGTGTGCCTC
>JBJMMA010000232.1:0-6083 GCA_045805065.1 Bdellovibrionia bacterium
AGTAGCTGTAAAAAGCGAAGATGGATTTGAGCTCCTCACTGAGCTGAGCCTTGGTGAGCTTTTCGGGATTGCTCACTTTGCCAGAGAACGTATCAATATAGGAGCGTGCGAGTTTTTGAATCTCGTCATCCAATACTTTTTCAATGGGTGCGATCTGCTTGGAGGCCGGGGCGACTTTGGCCTGAGTGAGAACCGAGTGAATCCGGACAAAGACGGCATACTGATTGGGCGCTGCGTATTCCTTGTGATTGACGCTCATCAGGCCGAGATAAACTTCTGCTCGTTTGATGGGATCTTTCTCGAGTTCCACCACGCGTTGCAGGACTTTGGAATCAATCGATGCCTTGCCTTGCTGCTCACGATTGGCTTCAACGATTCTGAGAAACTCCAGAAGGTCAGCAGGCTTGGGAAATAGCTTCTCCGCCTGTTTGAGAACTTCTTCTTCCATGGCAAATCGACTCACAATGAACGCAAGGTCACGCCGTGCGTCCTTTGCTACGTCATCGTTTGGGAATTTTCGGATCATCGACACGAATGACTGAACAGCCATATCGATCTTCTCCTGTTTCAACCAGCACCAGGAGGTCTTGTAGAGCGCGATCTTCTGAGCCTGCGGATCCGATCCTTTGATACAACGGGCGTAGTATGCCTTGGCTCGCTCAAAATCCTGCTTTTCAAAAGCCTCTTCTGCAATGAAGAAGGCCATCAGGGGCACGTACTTGGATGAAGGATCCAGCTGCATGGAATTCTGAAAGCAGATCTCAGCATCAGACCTGGCTTCCATGTAAATGTCCGACTCACCGGCAACAAAGTAGGCTTCAGCTCTGAGCTTAGCAGGAGAGCCTGGCGACTGGGCGGTTCTCAAGGCATCCGTTCTCGACTTCAAAAGCAGATTCTTGGTTTCTGCGTCCAGTGTGGTTGAGTTCGATCCGAGAATCCTTTTCTGAGCGATCGAGAGAGCAAGTCGGGAGCGCGCTACAATCAAGGCTTCCATTGTAGGACCTGGTTTAGTCCGACTCATGATGACATCGATACTGTTCAGGCCTTCTCTGAGCTTTGCCTCGGTATCATGACTGAGGACAGGCAAGCTGCGGGAGATTTCCGTGCGTCTCTTTGGCTCCGCGGCAAGGACAGGACTTTGTCCTGCGATCCAAGTCTCAAACGCGAGCAGAGCCAGGATGGATACTACTTTTCCTTTTTGCATTGGCTCTCACCCAGATAAAAGTGGCTTCCCACTTCGTCCGCCCACTCTTCTCCATTGGCTTCGATCGGCCAGACTTCAAGATTTCTGCGAATCAGCTCATCACGATCAGTGGTTTTGCGCATTGGCTCAAACCCAAGCTCCATTCCGGGAGTTGTCGCCATGGTCGAGTAGGCTTCCACCAGGGAAAGGTTTTCCAGAAGGGATTTCTTGCTGAAGTTGAAGCTGTTTGAGAGATTCGTCTTGATTCGGTCCCGCTCCGCTCGCCGCTCTGCTGCAGAAACAACGGCGTCGCCCTTGTCCGCAGACTGTTCGCTCACGCGGAGAATTCTCTGCGTAAAGACTTCTGACTTGGCGAAGTCCTCATAGGTAAAGATTCCGTCAGTAATCTTCTTCTTGAACGCCTTGACCTCGGCCAGGATCTTGTCGGTCTCGCTCTGGCGGCAGAGGCGTTTGAAAAGGTAGAGCTGAACAAGATAAGTCTCAGGATCAACATAGTCTGAGAAATACGCCGAGTGTTGCGAGGAGATTGCGCCTAAAGCAAGGTCTGCTCTTTGGGCATAATATGCGGTCCACATCTTCTCGAAGAGAACGCGATGAAACCGAGCGTAGCCGGGCTTCATCCAGGAGTAGACTTCAAGAGCCTCCCGGTAGCGTCGGTCCGCATAAAGGGCTCTCGCCAGAGAATGAAGAACGTATGGATAGATCTGATCCAGACCACTGATCACAAGCTGCGAGGGATTTGCCTTGGCCTTCTCTTGATCTCTACGAGTCCTGAGCCACTGAGCGGCCTTTTGGTATCCATCTACGGCTGCTGCGGACTGCCCGGCATACATAAGCGAATCCGCCCAGTTGAGATACTTCTCCATAGAGGCCATTGGAGATGACGATTTTTTCTGAGCTGCAGCAGCCTGATCCATTGTCCTCTGCCAGCTCGAAATCATGTCTTCACCGATGTCAGGATGACTCAGCAGAATCCAATAAACTCTTTGCAGCTCCGAAGGACTTTTCAATTGCGCCTGAAGGCGAGAAACCATGATACGCGCCGCAAGATAGTCCTTATTTTTAATATAAGTAGCAAGGTAGCCGACTGAAGCGCGCTCTTGCGCCTGAGCAACGCCACTTGTGGCGAGACTGACTCCTAAAACTGCGGCTGCGACCCAGCTATTCTTGATTCGTGCCATTGGCGATGAACATGACGTTGCCAAAACCGGCTTCTCTGAAGACTTTGACGACGTCATAAATTTTCCTGTACGGGACTTCCTTGTCAGCAATCACGCTCAGCGTGGTAGCCTGCGCTCCTGAGTCCTTGGGAAGCGCAGTGATATAGCTCTGAATAGCCGGCCTGAGTGCGCCGACATCATCGACATGAACAGCGCTTTTAGACAAGAAGGACGTGTTCACCTGCTCGCCGCTGATCATGACCTTAGGGCTCATCTCAAGTGATTCTTTGCTCATGCTGTCAGGGAGCCTCATATCCGGAGGAACCTGAACATCCACCGCGCCCAAAACGGTGCTTTTGAGAAGAAAGATAACGAGCATCGCGAAGATGTCGATCATCGCTGTCAATTGAAGCTCAAGGGGCTCACGTCGCCTCGGACGTTTCGGCATCATAACTGCTTCCCCCTGAACTTGGCATCTGCCTCTTCATACGAAGTCAGAACGACGTCTGAAATACGATCGCGCACGCCATCCATCACCGAGATCAGATACTGATAAGAGGTATTTGGGGTCATGCTCAGACGAATCGATTTCTCGTCCGGGTTCTTTTTCAGAAACGTTTCCAACATCGAGTTGGCTTTTTTCCGAATCTCCTCAGGCGTGGCCTTTGGATCCTGCGATACGATGGTCTCTTCTGCCTCGCCAGGCTCGCTTCCTTCCCAAGTCAGAACCAGCTGCACCTTAGCCCCTGCTTTACCGCTTGCCAGAAGAAGTCGGGGTGCAAGCGGTGGCTTAGGCAGTGGCTTGGTAATGGTATCCACTTGAGCAGGAGGAACCGTCAGCTTCGTATAAGTATAGAAGCTCGTCGAAAGAATCAGAAAGAATAGGACCGTCGTAAACATGTCAATAACTGGAACAAGGTTCAGGTCCTTGACATGCTTCGGATGCGGCCGCTGGAAAATATCATCAAACATCAAGCTCTCTCCGATTGCTCGATCCAGGTGATGACTTTGTAGCCAACGTCTTGAGCCTTACCTACGATTGCATCGGACTTGGAGACGCAGATCGTGTGAATCACCATCGCGGCGATACCAACGATCAGGCCGGCGGCGGTTGAGTACATGGCTTCGGAGATACCTGTTCCAAGCATTGCAGCTTTTTTCGCGGCATCGGCCTCAGCGATATTGGCAAAGGTCTTGATCAGACCGCTGATGGTACCGAACAATCCCAGGAGAGTCGCCACATTGGCAATGAGTGCCAGGTACTGCATACGGGCCTCACAGCGATGAGTGATCTCAAGAAGCGACGCACCGAGCGCGGACTTCATAGCCTCACGTCCGTTCTCAGCGGCAAGCAATGCTGATTTGACCACCAACAGGTCGGGCGCGTTCTCTTTTGCGTTGCAAGCCTGGATGGCATCCGTGTATTTGCGGACAAGAACCTGCTCGCGGATCTTCTGAAGCGAGTTCTCTGTATTGAAAGACAGGCGCACAAAAAGTGAAAACAGTCTTTCAATGCCTAGCACGCCCAAAACCAGTGCAGACGCGAAGATCAAATAAGTTCCAATGCCACCGTGCTGAATCAGTACCTCAAAAGGACCCATTGTTCCTTACCCCCTAAAATAAATAGAAAACCAAGCCGCCGTCGATTCCAGTTACGAAACCGAAATCTTTCTTTCCGTTAAAGACGGTTTGGACGTAATTTTCCGTTACCGAGAAACGGATGCCGGTTTGTTTTCCCAGAAAGAAAGTCTTTCCAACTCCCAGGAAAAACCCGATCCCGCTCTCCGTTTCGTATTGAACGATGTCTGCGCCGAACTTAAGAAAAGTGTCGCTGTGAACGATTTTGGTCAGACCCAAACTGTCTTTTCCGTAAAGCGGCGCCCAGAACGCGGTCAGCGTGTACTGCAGCTTTCCCTTGGCCGCATCGAAGTTCAAGGTAGAGCCATCGGCAAGCGTTTGTCCTTCAATGTAATTGGTCACGGAGCGCTTGCGGTTGATGACCGGAGCGATGCCCACGTAAACTTCCCAGAACTCGTTGAAAGCGTAGCCGACATCAAAATTGGCGCGATAATAAGCGTACGGGCCGTCGGTGAAGTTCACGGTTCCATAAGGTGAAAGAAGGAGCTTTCCCGTCTTCCGCATCTCTTTTCTTTGAACCACGCCCATATCCGTGAAAATAGTGGGCGGTTCCGAGCTTACTTCATCGGAAGGCTTCAAGGAGCGGTCCAGCGCTACTTGTTGCTGATCTGCCGCAAAAACGGAAGCGGAGAATAACAGGGCGAGCACGCTGAAAACAGAAAGAAAACATCTGGCACTTCTTGTCGAGGACGAATCCATGTCCATATTGAAGACCACCTAAGCGATGTCACTGCTTCGTGAAATGAAATATCTAATATATAGATAGTATATTTCGTTTCGAAGCTTCGGAAACAAAAAGTGACTTTATCGATTAGGCAGCAGACTTCATTGAATTTAGTTGAGCCCCTTCAAGCCAGTCATTGAGAGTGTCCAGGAACTTCTCTGACGGATTCTGGAACTGGAAACGGCAAGGATCTTTCGGATCCGAGAGCACTTTGCCGCTGAACTCCAGCGCCTGTCCGCCTCTCGGATTGCTGACAAAAACAGAGCAGGTGGCGTTTTCAAACTTCCACGGAATCTGATTGAGCAAGAGCAGGCCGCCGACCGAGATGTCCTTACTAAATGCGCGATACGCTTGACCATTGAACAAGACGACAATCTTGGTGCGAACCGCATGGCGACGATGCTTGCGGCGATCCGTTGCGGCCGCTGCCGAAGTTTTTTCAATGACTGACTGGGCAGCCACAGAAGTTTCTGTTGGATTTACGACCGGTACGGTTTGCGCGATCGCCTGCGCGACTTCAGTTGGTTCGATCACCTGAAGCTTTGGCTCTGCCAAAGTGTTGACGTCCGTGTTGTATTTCTTGAGCTGAACAACACACGCCCAATCAGGCATTCCAGCCCGCCAGGCGTACCAGTTCTTCTGTTCTGCCTCAGGCAGAGCATTCACGTGCTGGAAGACATCGTGTGAAGTCAGGCCAGTCAGACGCTGCCGAGTGACAATTTGAATTAAGTCCCAGTGATCAGGATTGCGCATAAAAACCCCTCAGTTTCTGCAGAATTTCTCAAAAAAACTTATATTAAGAATTTTGACACAGCCGCCGCACGGCGTCAAAGTGTGTCATTATTCCCTATGTACTTGATTAAATAGAAGGTTTTAAAGCTGTCCGAGCAGACACACTTGAGAGTTATTGGGAAAAAGGATGGCGGAGTTGAGCGGGATATATTAAGAAATTAATCCAGTGCTCGCGTGGTGGAATTGGTAGACACGCTGGTCTTAGGAACCAGTGCCGTAAGGCGTAACAGTTCGAGTCTGTTCGCGAGCACCACTCTCAAAGCAGCCTATCCGGCTTTCTTTTCCGTCTTCTTCTCGGCAGCTAGCTGAGATTGAAGATGCTCAAGCTCGGTCTTGGTTTTTCTGAGCTCAGATTCTTTTTTAGCAAGATCAGTGACCCAGCGAGCTTCCTCTTTGCTGAGCTTATCGAGCTTTGCCTTGAGTTGAGTCAGTTCCTTTTGTTGCTGCTCGGAAATCTTGGCAGCAGTTTCGTACTTCCTCTTCATTTCCTCAACGGCGGAGCGATCAGGCTTTTCCGCAGCCTTTGCTGAGTTCTGACTCATGCGTCTCATGAGCTGCTCATTGA
>JBJMMA010000233.1:0-8340 GCA_045805065.1 Bdellovibrionia bacterium
ATCAATCTTCTCAAGAAACGCATTTACGATTTTAGGATTGCCGCTGAAGCCAATCTTTCCTGGATAGATTTCGATGGAGCTTGCAAGTCCGTCTTTCGCGCGGATTGCGAGCTCTTCTTTAACGACACTGGGATTGACGTCAGGTGGAAGATCAAGAATATAGACGCCTTCTCGCGTTTTCAGCTTCGGCAATGCTTCTTCAGCCTGCCGAAAACTTTCCCTGACTGCGCGTGGATCTTGTCCCTGTCCGATATAATCATTGAGCCGTACCTGACGAATCTCATCGTCGGTCAGGCCCATCTTTTTCATCCCAGGCACATATCCCCGATCATTGACCGCGATTGCCTCATCCGCGCGGCTCTTGGGCCAATTGATCAACGTCATCAGCTGTTCGAGCGAGCTTTCGGGCTTCCACCGATCGTACTCCGAATACTTATGGTGATCGATGATCGTGACTTCAAAACCATGGTCTTTGAGGGCTTTTTCTAGGTTTGGCGCGGGAAGCTCGAAAAGCACGACACGCTTCACGCCGATCTTTTGGAGACGTTCGATGAACTGGTATTTGATCTGCCCAGGAGTCGAGAACATTTCATCCAGCTTCACTCCCCAAGGCAGAGGAGTTGCATCAAGATGCGGCGCTCGGGCTGCACGCAGAATTTTAGCAGCGCGAACTGCTTCTCCATCATTGTTCGGGATGACGAAAAAGCTCTCGTTCAATACATCTTTGCGAACCTGCTTGATCGCCTGCTCGACTTGAGAGCTTGGGATCCGAGAAAGTTCCTCGAGAAAACCGCTCTTCGGTATTTCGTTCATGCTTTGTCCTATTTCCAATCTCCCGAATAAAACATTGGAGATACAGTCCCGCAAAGGCTGCGCGACGGCAAAGTAAGGAAAACCAATGAGAGCCAGTCCACAGATGAACCTTCCTGATTTCAAAGTGGTCCGCATCGGCTATTCCCCTTGAAATAAGGATATCTGGTTTGTGGCGAGGAACAATGTCAATTTTCCGCCACTGATGACAGTCAGCAATACTCTTCATTGTTTGTGTAAGTTTATGCAAATTTTAGAAATATCCGATAAGAATTCGTGAGCTTACGGACTCCTATCGTCGCGCTTTTTACGCTGCTCTTGGCTACAGCAAACTCGGTTCAACTGAGTTTTGCCCAGCAGTCCGATTTTGCTCGATGCTTAAGCGATACGCTCACGCGCCTTGAAAAGAACGACTACAACACGGAGCGTGGGCTCAAGGATTATGATCGCGCATTTCTCTCCGCGCTCTCACCCAAGCTTCGGGCGTTGGTTTTAAAAGACGGTCATTGGCTTGATGCTGGCGCCGGACAAGCCAGAGCGATCTCGGAATTTGTCCGGCTTCAACAAGCCAAGAAAGAGCCCGTGCCTAGAATCACGGCGCTGGCTTACAAAGCGGATCCAGATGCCGCAAGAAATTATCAGAGTCTTTCTCAAAAAGTGGGCGGTCAAAAATTGAAGCTTCTTCAGGGCCGCTTTCTCGAGCAGATTCCGAAGAGCGAGATTGGCGCCACGGATCTCATCACCGATGTCTATGGACCTTTTGCTTATTCGCAGAATCTTGATCAGGTTCTGAATCAGTATCTCGAGCTTTTGAAGCCCGGTGGATCCGCGATGATCGCATACGATCAAGCAGGTACGACTTTCATCCGCACTCGCTCGGGACAATCTCTCAACGTTCTCAAATGGCTTAAGTCTTTAGGCCGCAAGGACCTGCTCAAAGTGGAACATCGCTCTGATCACTCGGGTGATGATGAGCATGTGATCATCACGAGACTTGGAACGGATGAAATCAAAGTGCCCCGCTTAAAGCTTGTCTATCTCAAGGATAGCGCTCCACCTCGCCGGATCTTTGTCGAAGAAGGCGCGCAACTCAACGACAAGGATAGAAACCTCATCATCCAGGGCTTTGAATACAAGGGCTTTCATTGAAAAAAGAGCTCATATCTCTACACGTGAAGCTATTCGCTTGGGCCTTTTGCGTTTTTAGCCGTTATTGCGCTGATTCATTTCTTCAGCAGCTTTGGCGTATTTCTCGTGAAGCTTGTTGATGTTCTCTTCCTGCTTTTTCTGGAAGTTCTCTACACGCACGCGCTCACGCTCTTGGAGTTTCTCGAACTCCTGATCTTGCGCCGTCTTGGTTTGCTCGATGCGCTTGTGATTGGCTTCAGTGAGTTTTTGGATATCTTCTTCGTGCGATTTGGCGATGCGAGAAATGTCGAGTTTGTAAGCTTTCTCAAGATCAGCGACTTCTTTTTCGTGCTGTTTGCTCAGGCTCTCAATCTGCTCGTGATGCTCATGCTCAAGATCGTCGACGTCCTGCGACTGCTTTTGCTTTTTCTGGCTCACATACTTTTCGAAGCGATCATCTTCAAAGCGGGCTTCGTTATATTTGCGAGAGACATCCATAACGAAATCTTAACGTATTTAGATAAGCGCTGAAAATCGGCAGTTTTTGCCTAAAGCTCAAGCACCATTCAAGTGCTATTGCCAAGTGCTATTACAGACCGTAGGTCTGGCAGACTTTCTTGAACTCAGAGCTGGTAAGAAACCCGCTCTCCACAGACTGAACACTGACACCGCTTTGAAGGGCCGATATCCAAAAGCTGCTCCCCGCTTGATCGGCGGCGCGATTGAACGCATAGCCATAAAGCTCCTGGACATAGAGCGCGGCATACATTGGATCCGTCGAGTTGGAGAGAAGCTCGTTGCGGAGGATGTTTTCAGAAGACTGCAAGATACCGAGCGCGATCGTGGAGCAGCTGACGCCAGCTCGGTAGGCATTATTCCAATAATTGAGGCCCGCGGAATCAGGGCTTCGGTTCAATGCGGTTTGATAAAGATGCGCGAGAAAGACTTCCATCGGAGTAGCCGATGAAGCCACCGATGAAACGTTTCCGGCTACCTTAGCGTCTTGAGCCAAGTACGAACTCGAGCCCACATTTCCCATACAGCCGGTGCATGCGAAGAGGCTCACAATCATGAGAGTGCGAACTTGTTTCATAATTTCCCCCCGGAAATTGGTCAGTATACCTAGAATTGCAAGGCATCGTGCCACGAGGGTTACGCGCAGGTAAGATTAATAAGATATTGAAATTATGGAACTTAAAGCCAGACAAACCTAAGCCTTTGATAGTCCTCAACTGATTAAAGTTCCAGCAGCTGCAAAAAAGTTCGTCAAAATGGATCACCGATGAAGGGGCTTACTCAAAAAAAGAAAGGCCAGCTAAAGAGCTGGCCTTTCCGAGATTTTAACGCATCTGCACTACCAAAAGGTGCCGGATACCTATTTCTTTCTGAGCGCCCGATCGAAGAACGCTACAGAGCACAAAGAGAGTCCGTAAGCGATGCAAACGAAGAGGACGAGCGAGCGTGGCAGGTTCGTGACCGAGATGGTCTTGAAGGACTGGAAGTAGAGGTTCCAGTTAAAAATCCAGAGGTAAACTGCCCAAACGAGGCCCATTGGCAGAAGTGCCGAAAGGGAGTTCGTGAATACGAAGTGGGAGTAAACAAATCCCCAGAATGCGCCAATGATCGCAAGAACGATCGCGCCGACAATCACAGCACCTGCGCCGGATGCGAACTCCGTTGCGCCTGAGCCAAGAATTGGAGTTGCCATGAGTTTCACTGGGAAGAGAAAACCCATTCCGCCTGCCGTTGAAAAGATTCCGGCCAGAACCATTGCGATTGCCATAGCCAAGATGCCTGCCAGGACTCCGGAGATCCAACGAGTCGGGTCAACACGACTCCAATGAACCACGAGGTTCATTTCGCCTTCTTGAGTCTCAGCATAATTGGGTGAATGAGGGTTCATCATATGTATTCCTTGAAAAAAGCGTAGCGGCAGGGCCGCCTCGACTAACGGTAGTTATTCTATAGCACCGCCGAAACGGTGAGAAAACAAGCAAAAACTATGACGCGACTTGTCGACGCGCTTTCATCTGCTCGCGCCGAACGAGAGCATCCTGAATCGGACCAAAAACTTCGATCGCAAGCCCGTTTCCAAGTGCCAAAGGCAGCCAAAGAATCAGAAGGGTCTTCAGATCCCGCAGTGGCGGCGCAATCCAGAGCATCGGCCCAAAGTAGAGCGTAAGAAAAAGTGCCCAGGTTTTCATGGATCGGTTGAGCACATGCTTTTTGACCCAAGGGCGGCGCTCCGCCTGTAGGGTTCCCAGAAGGGCAATCACGCCCGCAACCTCGGAAGCTAGGATACAATTGCCTACTTCAAACGCACTCAGGCCGAGCCAGCCCATGCCTAGGGCAAAACTCAGGGACATTCCAAGAATCGTATTAAACCAAGTCAGCATTTTGTCTTCAGGATATATCGAAAACCGTCGCTTTCCACCACGAACATTTGAGTCAGAAAAAATGCCGGGATACACTTAATGGATGGCTTCGCCAGTTATCGACATCCATGTGCACGCCTTCCCGGCGATCGAGTCCGTTGTCCAGGCCCTGAACCCGGTGCGCCGCAACGCGCGTTCGTGGCTGAGGCCCCTGACGGATTCGTTTCATCGCACTCAGACTCTCCTGAGGCATTTGCCCGATCCGATTCGCCAAGGGATCGATCAAGTTGCGGGGCTGACCCCGATGGCGGGGCTTTTAGTCGAATCCACGGTCGATGATCTTTTGGAAGCGATGGAAACTCATGAGGTGGATCAGGCATTGCTTATCGCCCACCCTCCTTTGATCTCCAACGAGTTTGTCATGGAAGCGTGCTCCCACGATCAGCGATTGCTTCCAGTCGTCAATATCCCGAAAGATACGCCGCGCCCAAAGATGGCTCTGAAGAATTTTGCCAAAAAAGGCGCGCGCGCTTTAAAAATCCATACGGCAGCCGATGGCGAAGGCGTCGACTCCGATCGTTACCGCGATCTGCTGGCAACGGCGAGTGATCTTGGGCTCTTCGTGATTTTGCATACGGGCTGCCTTCACTCCAATCTGGTTTTCAAGAATCCTTCATTGAGCCGCGCTGAGCTTTTCGCGCCCTGGTTTGAAGAGTTCAAGGATCTCACCTTTATTTTGGCGCATATGAACTTTCATGAGCCTCAAATCGCCATGAACCTCGTCCTTGAGCACGCTAATGTGCATGTTGATACTTCCTGGCAGCCCGCGGAGACGATTGCCGAAGCAGTCCGTCGCGTGGGATCCGATCGCGTTCTTTTTGGATCGGACTGGCCTCTTTTGGGAAACAATATTTCCGTGGGTCTCGATCGCATCCGCGATTGCGTGGACACGGGTTTGATTACTGAAGAAGATTCACGAAAGATTTTGGGCGAAAACGCAGTCAGGCTTCTTAAAATATAATTGGGATTTAGGGGCAAATAGAGAACACAAATGGCCGTAGATTTTATCCGACTCACTTCAAAGCAAATCGATGAGCTCCCCTCGGAGCAGACGGTTTTCTTTTTTCCAGTCGGTCCGCTGGAAGATCACGGTCCTCACCTCCCTGTAGGACTCGATCTCACGGAGGCTGAAACCCTGTGCCGCATGACTGCTGAGCGTCTGGAGCGTGAGCGCCCAGGTTGGGTGGGCGTGATCATGCCCGCAGCTCCTCTCGGAGTCAGCTCAAACACTTCCGTGACTGCGATCACGGTTCGCGGTTATGTTTTGCGCGATTGGCTAGTCGACTGTTGCAAATCTCTGATCCGCGCGCGCTTTCGTCACTTTGTTTGCATCTCCGGTCAGCTTGGTCCTCGTCAGCTCACCGCGATCGAAGACGCTGGCAGGCTTCTGATGTGGAGAGGCCCATTTACATGGCTCATTTCCACTCTTTCACCCGCATCCAGTCATCGCAAAATTCAGCCTACTTTCATCTCAGCCTCTTCTGCGCTCGTTGGTCCGACTGACGCTAAAAAGTCTCCATTCTGGTCTGACCCCACGGAGCATGGAGCACTACGTGACACATCCGTTGCGCTGTCTTTGGGCTGGATGAACGGTCAGACGTTCACGCCTGCAACGGTTGATGCTCTCGATCTGAAGCAAAACCCACGTCGTGGTTCACATCTCACTCGTGGCGTTGATCTGCTGATGGGCAAGCGCTCCGGCTTCTGGGGACCTAACTCCCCTGCTAACGCAAATCCTGGAATTGGCGAATCCGCTCTTCGCAGCTCGCTCGATCAGATTTACCCCAAGCTTGAAGCTGTGTGGGCAGGAGCAAATCCTAATTTTACTTTCAGGTCCTGGTACTCGATTCTCCCGCCAAATAAGAGTTTTTTTAAAGCCTGGCTTTTGAGTTTCTCGATCATCGTCGTCATGCTCATGTGGCTTTATCTGAGCATCGGCAGCTTTATTCCTTAAAAAATAGGCCTTAAAAATAAAAAGGGGCCAAGAGATTTCTCTCCTAGCCCCTTTGGTACCGACGAAGGTACTTACGTGGAATTGATCATTACTTACGAATCATCGCAGACCAGTACTGCGTGATTACGTTTTGTGCTTCCTGGCACTGACTGCTCGTGAGCGAGGTTGAGCTCGTGTAGATGAGCGGGCTCATGAGATTGGATGAGTCAGAGACGTGATCGAGTCCAAGATAATGGCCGAACTCGTGAGCGTAGATGATACCGCCCGCGTAGTCGACGATGCTAGCTTCCATGATTGCGCCGTAGATGCCACCACCTGGCATGTTGGTCCATCCATTGACAGCGGTACCCCAAGGTCCCGTGGTCACACCCAGAAGCTCGTTGGAAGGTTGAGCGTAGGTTTGGCGAATCGCATTGAGCTCGTTCTGAGATTGAGCGCCGTAAGAGAGACCGGATTGGGTTGGATCCACGGGATCGTATTTCTCGATCTCAAAGGCAATATTGCATTGGCTATAGAGCTGATTCATCGTGCGAATGATGGTCGCAGCTTGCTCTTTGGTCGCGGTCGGATTGCCGCTGGAGTCTGTGTAAGTCACAAAGTGCATTGCGAGGCAGGTCTTGCCTTCAGTGTTACCTTCGCAAGAATCGCCTACAATGGAAGGATTGACTGTAGGAGTTGCGCTTGGCGCAGGCGCAGGTGCCGGATCGCCGGACGAATCAGAGCCAGAGCCCACGTTCGCGACTGGATCAACAGCAGCTGGCGAAGCAGCGCCTGCGGAATCGCTGGAATTACAGCTGGAGAGCGCCACAGCAGCAAGTGCTGGGGCGATAATCGGGATCAAAAAAGAACCAAGACGTACGGATTTCATAATACTCCTCCTTGTGTCGAGGCGGGCTCCGCCCGCTACGCATATGATGATGCAGCCAGTTCCACGCAGCTGCACTCTAGCCGTAGCGGTGAGTCCGCCTTGGCCATTTGAGAAGGAGTACGGATGGGAATTTGAGAAAGTTTCGAAAAATCGTCAATACGTTGGCGCTCGCTTCGGCCGAGGCTTTTTGACTTGCGAGCTCCAGTCATGTAAAAACCCGCCATGCTTCCGCGGCATGGTGCACTTAAAATCGCTCTCCTCTTTTTTGCCTTGAGGCTTGCCTTGAGCGCTCCCGCTCTGGGTGCAGATTCGGATCAGCCATTCTCTCTGCCTGTCGGATCTACAAATGTTTCCAAAATCACGGAGCAGGATTTCTCCCGGGTCCCAAATGAGGTCGCGTCGCTTTATCGAGATGAAATCGTCGCATCTGGCGCAGCGTTGGCGATGGATCTTAACTGGAGAAACCCCTACTTTGGTGCGGGCTCAAGTCTACAGGGCGAAGCTTTCAGCATCATGATCTGGGGAGGACTGGCTCGCATTCCAGAAATGACACTCGATACTCTCGCGCTCATCACCTGTCATGAGATCGGACATAGGATCGGTGGATCGCCCCGACAGGACGCACCCCTTCCAGAATGGTCAAGCTCTGAAGGCCAGGCGGACTATTTCGCGGCCTCACAATGTTTAAAGAAGTATTTCTCGGGTCAAGATAGCGCGCAAGCGGTCTCAAAAATGTCTGTCGACCCAGGAGTCAGCACTCGCTGCAAGTCAGCACACACTGATTCTCAAGAAGCTGCCGTCTGCGTTCGAATCGCTCTATCAGCAAAATCTTTTATTCAAGTAACAGAAGCGCTCACCACTGAGCCTCATGACGTAGCTTTCTCTACTCCAGACATGACGACTGTTCAGAGCACGCTGAAAAACACTTACCCCTCGCCTCAATGCAGACTGGATACTTTTGTTGCTGGCGCTCTTTCAAACAGGAGCGAGGACGCGAGACCCGCCTGTTGGTTTAAAAGCCAATCCCCGCGCGAACTGCAGTCCGGTTCTCTTGGTAGTTGAGAAGGTTCTCTCCATATCCATGAAAGACCTGGAACACGGTCAGAGGAAGGAACTTTCGAGGCCCGGCCTTGAATCGAAGAGTA
>JBJMMA010000234.1:0-45951 GCA_045805065.1 Bdellovibrionia bacterium
ATACGGGTGTTCATTTCCATGAAGTAGAAGTCCTTGGTCTCGAAATCGACCAGGAACTCCACCGTCCCAACGTTCTCGTAATTGACGGAGTCGCAAAGACGAAGGGCTGCCTCTCCCATTTTCTGGCGAAGGTTCTCGTCCAGGATCGGGCTTGGAGCTTCTTCAACGAGCTTTTGGTGGCGACGCTGAATCGTGCAATCGCGCTCACCCAAAAAGATGCGGTTTCCGTACTTGTCGCAAAGCACTTGGATTTCCACGTGACGTGGATGCTCGCAGTACTTCTCGACGTACATCGCTGGATTTCCGAAAGCAGCACCTGCTTCAGCGCTTGCGCGATCAAACGAGGATTGAAGCTGTTGAGCGTTGTAGACGACGTGAATTCCGCGTCCCCCACCGCCTGCAGCAGCCTTCAAGATGACTGGATAGCCGATCTTTTGAGCTTCCTCGAGTGCCGCTTCCACACCTGGAACTGCCGAAACCGTTCCCGGAAGAAGCGGTACTTTCGCTTCCTTTGCGAGCTTACGTGCGCGGGTCTTCTCACCCATGTCGATGAGATTTTGAGTCGTTGGACCAATGAAAGTGATCTTGCACTCACCGCAAAGGCGGGCAAACTCCGGGTTCTCGGACAAAAAGCCGTAGCCTGGATGGATCGCGTCAGCTCCCGTGATGTCAGCCGCAGTCAGGATATTTGCGATATTGAGATAGCTGAGCTTGGACTGAGGAGGACCAATACAAACAGCCTCGTCAGCCAGTTTAACGTGAAGCGAGTGTTCATCGGCCGTGGAATAAACAGCGACCGTCGCGATGCCCAACTCACGACAGGCACGAATCACGCGAAGAGCGATCTCTCCGCGATTGGCGATCAGAACCTTGCGGAAAAGAGCAGGTTCCGAATTCACGTTTTTCTTCCCTGAATTGCTCATACTTACCTCTGAACCGTTCTCGCGGGACCGGCTTTCGCGCGATGCGATTTCGCCTCTCATATTATCGAGTTCTCTCAGGTCTCGATGACAAAAAGAGGCTCGCCAAATTCGACTGGCTGGCCGTTTTCGACCAGGATCGATACGATCTTACCAGCAAACTCAGCTTCGATTTCATTCATGAGCTTCATGGCTTCAACGATGCAAAGGACGTCTCCACGTTTCACCATCTGGCCTTCGCGCGAATAGGGCTCAGCCGTTGGAGATGGTGAACGATAGAACGTTCCGACGAAAGGAGAAGTCACTTGCTTGTGATTTGCAGGAGCTGCAGCAGCTCCACCCGTTGATGCCGCTTGAGCAGCAGCTGCAGGAGCAGGAGCCGAAGCTGCCGCTGCTGGAGCAGGTGCGTGAGCATGTGCCGTAGTATGAACAGGCAAAGATGCCATCGGCATGACTGTCGCCGAAGCCATCACTGCCGCCTGAGTGCGAAGATGCAGGCGCTCATCGCCGTTTTCCCACTCAAGGTCCGCCACCTGATGGCGGTCCATCATTTCCATAATACGTTCAAGACGCTCAAGCCCAGACGCGTCCTTAGAACCAACGTTTGCAGAACCCTTTATAGGGTTGGACTTCGATTTGATTTTAGCCACGTTATTTGTTCGCCTTTTCAACGTAGGAGTAGTCGCGGGTATCGACCTTAATCATATCCCCTTCCTTCAAGTGGAAAGGAACTTGGATAACAGCGCCGGTTTCAACGGTAGCTGGCTTGGTGCCGCCAACCGTGTCGCCCTTGAAGGCGCCAGTCGTTTCAGTGATCTTAAGAACAACGAAGGTCGGCAGTTCGATGCCGATTGGGCGTTCGTTGTAGTACATGACTTGGATCACGAGGTTTTCCTGGAGGAAATCCTTCGCGCTTCCAATCGTCTCGTCCTGGAGAGCGACCTGCTCGTAGTTCTCCTGGTTCATGAAGTTGTATCCGGCAGCATCTTTATAGAGGAATTGCATTTCCTTCTGCTCGGTATTGGCCTTATCAACCTTGTCGCCCGAGGTGATCGTTTTTTCGGTCACGTTGCCGTTGAGCATGTTCTTCAGCTTCGTGCGCGTGAAAGCGCGACCCTTACCTGGGCTGACATGTTGGAAGTCCACGATTTCGTATGGAATTCCGTCGATTTCAACTTTCAAGCCTTTGCGAAACTGGTTTGTTGCGTACATAAATTTTTACCTAGGATTCACCCGAATAAGCCCCCGTGTTCTAAAGCGGGGGACTAAAAGATTATTAATCCAATCAAAATGGATCAGAATGGCTTAACCGACAGAAACGCGAGTGTCAATTATCAAGCCAGTTGAGAGAGCGTCTGCGTTATAACTGGCCTGTACGGGCGCGGTATCTTTCGACTCTTTGAAGGACGGTCTGAAGTCGCTCTACCTTGGCGATCCAACGGGCTTTTTCGAGCGCCGGATCACTTTCAATCGCCTCATGAGCTGACTTTTCGGCAAATTCAGGAATTTCAGGCTGCTTAGGATCGGTCCTTAATACCAGGACCCCCTTCTCATAGGCCTGAGCCTCAAGCTCCTGGACCATTTTGGCCGTCTCTTCATCCGAAGGCGAGAAATAGAGCAGCATTTTATAGGCGCTCAGAGCCTCCGAGACGCGGCCGGACATCAGGTAACTTTCCGCAATCAGGCGCTGCGCAACCAGATTATCCGGAACATCCTCGACGACCTTGCCCAGCTCGTCGATCACTTCACTGTATTGCTTCTTGTCGAAAAGCGCGCGCGCAAGCGCCACTCTTCCCCCGATGAAGTTCGGGTGAATCCTCAAGCCCTCGCGAGCAATATCGATTGCCTCGTCCACCAGGCCGGCCTTGCGGTAAGATTCCGCCAAGGGCGCAAAGACGCGGGAGGTTGGATCCTCCTGGTAGCGCTTGAGGTATTCGTAAATCTGCGGATGACCCGCGAGCTTTTGCCTCATGTTGCTCCGACCAATCCTGCCTTCTTAGGATTGATGATTTGAGGAGTGATGAAGAACATCAGCTCCGAGCGCGACTCCGTATGACTCTTGTTTCCGAAGAGCCAGCCGATGATTGGGATTTTTCTGAGGAATGGAATCCCCTGCTCCGTATCGGCCTGTTCGTTGTTATAAAATCCACCCATCACCAGGGTCGTGCCGCTTTCGACAAGAACATTGGTTGTGATGTTACGTTGAGCAACGGTAGGCGCGTCCGGATTAGGATTCACAACGTCTCTTTGTAAGGAGAGTTGCATTAGCACGCTTCCATCGCTGGTCACCGTTGGCGTGACACTCAAGCTCAACTGACCTGACATTTGCGTCGGAGTGACAGTTGTAGACGTGGCAGTGGTGACCGTCTGCTTGATCGAGACCGGAAAGCTTTGAGTCAGAGAAACTGATTTATTATTCAAGACTACCGCACGGGGTGAGGACACCACTTTGACCTTACCTTCGGCTTCGCTCAAAGTGAGGGTTGCGTTGATTCGATTGCCGCCAATCAGCTTGGTGTAGCCAAACGAAGCGCCACCGTTTTTCGAGCTATCGGCTAGATCAAAATTGGGGCCTTTCACACCGCCTGAACCAAAAAGGTTGGCGTAGGGGTTTCCGGCGTTGAATGACATTCCATATCCACTTCCTGATTCGGACTCGATAATGCCAAGATTACCACCGATTGCTCGCGAGAAGTTTTCTGTGGCTTCGATCACTTTTCCTTCGATCAAAACTTGTGGGGTCTGAGTGTCGAGAATCTCAATGAGCTTTCCCGCGCGATCGACGTACTCAGGCAATCCACGAATGATCATACTGTTGGTTCGCTCATCGCTTTCAACGATCAAGGGAGCTTGAGAGGCACTACCACCCCGGCTCTGCTGTTCTGCGGTAGCAAGATCCAGAATCGTTGTCTTCAACGTACTAAGACTGGCGTAACTGATTGGGAAAATGCGTGTGATTCTTGGCGTCACTGCATCTTGCGCAGTCTTGGCCGCAAGCTCAAGCTGCTTTTCCTGAGTCAAAGCCGCAAGCGAATCGATTCTCAAGACGTTCCCGCGACGATCTGCTCCGAGATGCAATGTCTGCATCACGATGCTCAAAGCCTGATCCCATGGCACGTCCACGAGTGAAAGGGTGAGCTTCCCTTTCACGCTATCCGACAGGATGATATTGAAACCGCTGGTTTCCGCGATCAGTCCAAAAATATCCTGAACATCGACGTCGCGAACTTGAAGAGTGATCGGCTTTCCGTTGAACTTTTTTGTCTTCTCAGACTTCAGAAGCTGGTCCATGTCGTCGACTTCTTCACCCTTCTTGTCGACGATCACCTTGGATGACGAAGCGGAGCTCTCCTCGCCGGTTGTCACGGACTCAGTGCTTTCGCCCTCATCCGAAGACTGGCTTGCTGAAGCCAGCGCGCGGCGTGGAATCGTGATCAAAGCGCCGTTGCCTTGGCTTGCGATATTGATGTTGGAATTGGAGCGAAGCTGAACAACGATTCGAACGGAAGGATTTGCTCCTCCGGTCTGATAAGGGCTGATGAGCGCTACCTGACTGTCGAAGGATGAGGTATCAATGCTGCGCTTGATCCCTGCGTCCAAGGTCGCGCCTTCGATGCTGAGAATAAGCTGTTTATCCTTTTTATTAATCGTTTTCTGGATTGTCACAGGCTTATCGGCCTGAATTTCAAGTTCGCTTGGATCGCTCAGGCCCTTGAAATTGATTGCCGTGATCTTTACACTGCTTCCTGTTTCTTCGGCATTGAGTTGCTTTTCAGCTCCTCCTAAAAGTCCGACCAAAACCAGAGCCGCTAATAGCACTCTCAAAGAGGCAGTCCTTGCCATATGATTTCTCCCTCGGCATACGCTCATTTTGAGCCCGCCGTTTTTTGAATACCATTCGCTTGCGGCAACGCCATAGGCGCTGGAACCGCTAGATTATAACTGCTTCCGGTTGTTGCCGCAGGAGCCGCTGTTGTAGCTGCAGGAGTGGCCGCGGCTGCGGGCGAGCTGCCCTTGATTTCCACCGCCTTGCTCGAAGCATCTGAATTCGATCCGTCTTTGGCGCCATCCTTGGACTGCGCCTCGCTCCCCTCAGCTTTTTTCGGTGATGCGGAGCTTGTGAGGACCGACTGAACGCTTGAAACGCCCTTTTCAACTCCCTTGGAAGTGAGCTTGAGCTCGCTAGTCACAAGCTCTCTTTCGCCCAGAACGTCTTGCAAGACTTCGTTGACGATAATGCGGTCTTGAAGCACTTTTCTGACGTAACCGTTCTGCGAGCCGATTCGCGTCCCATCTGAAACCGTATAGACATTTCCAGCAGGTGAGCGAACCAATGCCCTTGTTTTATAGGGTCCGGTCAGAACTCCAACCATTTTGAATTCCGAAACAGGAAGCGACTCGAGCTCTGATTTGGCTTTGTCTTCATGCGCATCCGGAAGATCCATGCCTAAGCGTTTGAACGGATCACGCATGGTTCTGAGAGTCTGAACAGATATGCGTTCGACAGGTCTATCTGAGCCTGAAGGCCGTACTGGCGCCACGGAAATATCCTCAGCCCAGGCAGAAAGAGAGCCCACGGAGCTAAAGACAAGCCCGCTCACAAACAAAGATTTCATGAGATAAAACTTCGCTCTCATGTCCCCTTCCCTGAAGCAGGAGCTGAAGCACTGCTTGCTGTTGGCGGTACGGATGCGGGCCTAGGAGCAGCCGAAGGGTCCTTGCCCAGCTCGTCCTCTTTTGAGGCAACATAACGGTACGCCCTGAAATCAATCGAAGACTTCAATTGGATGTATTTGGACCCGGTGGAACTGACAGGACTGAACTCAAGATTGTCCACCGTGATGATTTTTTGAAGATTCGCCACGCGATCCAGGAACGCAACATACTGAAAATAGATTCCAGTTGAAGCAAACTGAAAGGATTGCTCAGCGTAGTAATCCCCGCTCTTTGTTTCGCCTGGCCTTAAACTTGTCACGGTCAGACCTGCGCGCTTCGCCTCGGTCACCATCGTTTTCATCAGATCCGGGATGTCGAGCGTCTCAGGAAGGCTTCCCTTGCTCGTCTCAAGTTCCATAGCGAGGTTTCTCAGCTCAAGCTTCTTCAGGCTCAAAACCTTCGCAAAGTCGTTCACCTTTTTGATCTTCGCGTTGAGCGCGTCGATCTCTGCTTGTGCACCGACCGTCTGCTGCTTGACCTGATTCAACATCGAGTTTGGATCGGTCAGGAATTGATAGTAGTCGTACCCAAGATAACCCATGTAAGCCAGGCTCAAGGGGATCAGCGGAATTTTTGTGAATAACTCGCGAAGGCTGGAAAGATTCACAATCGCCTACCTTTTCTTCGCCGTTACGCTAAAATTAGCGATTTGCCGCTTTTGTTCGTCGAATGCCATCTGAGTGTCTTTGAGCGTCATGTTACTGAACATCGCGCTACTCTGAATGTTTCGAGTAAAATCCGAAATATTACCGAAATCCTGAGACAAGCCTTTGAATGCAAGGTCACTGCCCTTCATGCTGAACTCGCTGAGCCAAACGTTGGTTGGAGTGATCTTCGCAAGCTCTTCAAGAACTGATGCAGCAGCGGAGCGCCCACCGATGAGTCTCTTGATCGTGTCCAGTTTCGTACGGATTCTTCTCTCGTCCGACGCCATGGATTCCTGCAGCTCCTGAAGCCCTTTCATTCGACTGGACTCAGCTTCAAGCCTTGGCTTTTGAGAAATGATTTTATCATACTCAGCTTGCTGAGCTTTAATCTGATCTTCCTTGTAGCCATCGACAAGAATGGTGGCCCCGATCGTGATCACGCCTGCCAAAGCCATCTTCTTGAGCGGTAATTCCTTGAGCTCCGACACAAGACCTGAGAGCGACGAGGAATCCATCTTAAAATTCGGAAGGATCCGCCCAGTAGCTGCGTTCAGTGCTCGTTTTTTGGTGGCGAGATTGATTTTAATCATTTCGCTGCCGCCCTGAGTGCCAATCCAATTGGGATGACCGCAATCGGTGCAATCGCGTTCAGATAATCCTGCGTAAAGATCGTTGGATCACACGTGATCGCATTGAACGGATTGAAGTTCTGAGTTGGAAGAAGAGTTGCATCCTCAATCGCCTTGGAGAGATTGGGGATCTTGGCCGATCCGCCTGCCAAAAGAATGAATTCAATCGGTGCGCCGACGGATGACGCGTTGTAAAAATCGATCGCCTTTTTTGCCTCGAGCGCCAGGTTGTCAGCCATGACTTGCATCAAGTCACTGACTTCCTGAGGCATGGTGCTACCCTGTCCGCTCACCTTCAAGGTCTCAGCATCTAAATAAGAGAGATCAAGATTTCTCTGAATCTCGGTCGTCAGTGACCTGCCTCCGATGGCAACGTCTTTCTGAAAGACAGGAACGCCATCATGGACGACCACGAACTTGAACGAACTTGCTCCAATATCGATCAATGCGACGGATTTGGACGGGTTCGGTGGATAGTTCAGCTCGAAAACATTTTGAAGCGCGAAGAAATCTGTGTCGACAATCTTAGGCTTCAGGCCCATGTCGCTGACACAGCTCATGTAACTATCCAGATATGCGTTTTTCACGGCAACGAAAAGCACGTCTGTCGTATTCTCCACACGCGAAAGCATGTGATAATCCATGACAACGTCGCCAACATCAAAAGGAAGATACTGCTCTGCTTCCCAGAAGACTTGCTCCTGAAGCTCCTTGAGATTCGGCACTTCGAGCTGCATGCGCTTGATGATCAAGGCATTGCCTGAGAGCGAGATGCAGACGTTTTTATTTTTCAGTCGGATCTGCGAGACCAGTGTCCTGAGGCTCTCGGTCACCGCGACCTGATTGACAATCTCGCGGTTCACGATCGCATCTTCAGGGAGTTGAAATACTCCGAAATGAAGAAGCTTCCAGGTTTTTCCTTTTTTCTGAAGCTCTGCGATCTTGATGGAGGATGAGCCAATGCTGAGTCCGACAGCGGTCGTAGATCCGCCAAAAGCTAGTCCCTGAGACAGCCCTTGCGACAACCCTGAAAATAATTGGCCTATCTTGGCCAGCGGCGTATCTCCCTTCGCCTTTGGCAACTCTTCCATGAGTAAACGGCTCCATCCGTTTTTCAATGATCAGCTCAGCTGATCAATAAATTCCTGAAACTCTAATATTATTCTACATCTCAGGGAAAAGAGATCAACTTATTCGAAAGAAAGTTCGGCGGAAGGTCCGGTCAAAAGCAAAACTGCGATTCGGTCGGCGCGATGATCCGCCAAATCCTTGACAGGCATCACGGCAAATCCGGAAACGTTTTCGCCACGAGCCGCGGGATCACTGCCGCGAAGTGGATCGTAGCAATACTCTTCCAGCAGGCCCGGAATGGACAAAGACTCACCCATTTGACGGGAGAGAAGCATGTACTGAGTCACCTGGCTTGCCGAGACCAATGCTCCCGTGCGAACGATCGTGCCCTGGGGCGAGCTGCATTGATCGACCTTCTCGACCTGATACGAGACCCCGCTCACATCAGACTTCAGAAAGCGGATGCGATACGGCACATGCGCCATCGCGGCCTCGCGCTTCATATGATCGACTTCCTGACCTAGCCTGCGAGTTGCCGCAAGGGCTGTCCAGTGCGGATACTGATCCATGACGATCGGAACCGACGAAAGCAGGAGGAACACAAATACTGTCGCAGCGATCCAAAGACGGTTGTACCGCCGGATACGCTGTTCTACTTTCTCCCAAAGCTCATAATGGTTCCATTCAGTCTTGGACCATCGTTCTTCGGCTACATCGGATTCGTAAATTGGAACCATATTAGATCACTTAAAAAGTAATGATATAATCCACCGACGACCAAAAAAGGTCCATAGGGAATTGAAACCAGCATCACGGACTCTCCCCCGCGTCTTCTTTGAAAGAGCGCCCAGGAGATCCCGATAAGACTGCCAAAAACCGAGCTGACTAAAATGGTATCCAGTACTCCACCAATTCCGAGATAAGCTCCGAGCATGGCGAGCAGCTTGATATCGCCACCTCCAAGTCCTGAGCGACCGGTGAAGCGATAATAGATCCAGGCCAGGCCATAAAAGAGACCAAAGCCCACTGCAGCACCCGCAAAAGCTCCGCCCCAACCGATTGCTGCTCCCGATCCCAGGCCAGGAATAAAGCTAAAGGCCAGCGCAGTCACCAATCCCCAGACAAGTCCGCCCAGGCTCAAAGGATCGGGAATGATCCTCAGATCAAGATCAATGAAGGTCACTGCAACCAAAATGGCGATGAATGGGAAATCTCGGAGCAGGAGCTCGAGCGACCAGCCAAAGCGGATCTTCGCGGCAAGAAACAAAAGCCCCGTCAGGAGCTCAACCACAGGATAACGGATTGAGATGGGCTCTTTGCAAGATCGGCAGCGCCCCCGCAGAACAAGATAGCTCAAGACCGGAACGTTTTCGTACCACCGAAGCTCATGCTTGCAATGGGGGCAGCGACTTGCTGGTCGAACAACACTCTCGCCATGAGGCAAGCGACCGATCACGACATTGAGAAAGCTTCCGATCACGAGTCCAAAGACTGCGGCAAGAGCGTTGCCTCCCAACGTGCTGATCTCAGTCATCGAATCACACTTCCCGACGGTTGATTAAAAAGCCTGCAGCAATCAGGAAAACCGTGATCACAAGTGATGCATAGAGGACACTCTCGATCATGAGTCCAAATCCCACCGGAAGAGCATAGGTCAAGCGATTGCCGATGTTGAAGTATTCCAGATTCGGAGGCAGCGAAACGACAACATGCAGGATCGATTTGAGCCCTGGCGCCTCAATCTGATTTACCACCGAGCGAAGCTCCGAAATGTTCTGACCAATCAGGTAAACACCAATCGCCATGACTACAGAAAGCGAGGTCGTCGTAAAGGTGGACAGGAAAACTGTCACACCCGCCATCACAATGCTTTGAATCAATGCCAAGATCAGCGCAGGAAACAAGGCCGCATTTCCAAAAGTCTCGCCAAATCCTTGCATCAGAACCAGGATCGCGCAGTAAGCTACGGACAAAAGAAGCCAGTTCACGAACAAAACACCGGCAAGCCCCAGGAACTTTCCGCAGACAAACTGCGGGCGCGTAATCGGATGCGAAAGTGCAACATGAACCGTACGGCGCTCGAACTCGCGCCCAACCAGTCCCGCTCCCATGAAAACCGCGATCATCGCGCAAGAGATGCTGACGGCGGACAGACCGAAATCAAGAACCACCCGCTCTGGGCGAATGAACGTCAGGCGCGAGGCCAGAAGTCCAAGCCCGAAAAGCATGAAAGCGCAAAACAAGACGTTATAAAGGATCTTGTCTCTCAGAATTTCGGAGAAGGTCACTTTGGCGATTGCGGGAGCGACATCTTTCCATGCTGGAACATGCGAGGTTGTGTTCATTTTAAATTCCTCTTCAATTCTTCTGGCTCAATTTCTTTGATCCAACGGAGCGGTGCCTGCCTCGTGGGACATTTTCCCTGCCATGGCTTCAGCACTCGGCTCAAAGAAGGTTTCAAGGGATGGGCGAATTGGGTTCACCCAGAGAATCTTTGCATCCAGCTGCATGAGTTTCTTGAGCGCATCGGTGACTGCGTCCTGCCCGGAAACTGTGGCTCGAATGCCATCCGAAATCTCACGAAGCTGTGAGAAATAGGCAATCGACCTTGCGCGCTCGGCGGTGATCCCGCTGAACGCGATTTCCGTTGAAAGCGGGCCTTGAGCAAGAAATTTTCCAATAGGTCCACAACCGATCAGCTGCCCTTTTTGAATGAGAGCCACCTGATCGCAAATTGCCTCAACATCAGGAATGACGTGCGAGCTGAAGAAAACAGTCCGCCCTTCAGATGCCAAGCTGACAATCAGCTCGCGCATTTCCTTGCGACCCACAGGATCAAGTCCGCTCATGGGCTCGTCGAGCACCAGGAACTCAGGATCATGCAGAATCGCCTGCGCGATCCCGATTCTTTGAAGCATGCCCTTGGAATAGCGCCTGAGCTCCAGGTTGCGAGCATGGCTCATATTGACCGCAGCAAGCACTTGAGGAATGCGATCCATGACATGCGATGAAGGCATGCCCGAGAGCGCGCCAAAATATTTCAAGACGCCCTCACCTGTGAGGTGCTCATGAAAATAAGGCCGCTCAGGAAGGTATCCGATGCGAGCGCGAGCCGCGGCTTCATAAGTAGGAATTCCCCGCAGTTTTACGCTTCCAGCGGTCGGCTTACGAAGCCCCACGAGCAAATGAATAAGAGTTGTCTTTCCCGCGCCGTTAGCACCTAAAAACCCAAATACGGATTTCTCAGGGACGTTCAAGCTCACGTCTTTGAGGACATGCGCCTGGGTCATCCAAAAACCTGATCTGAACTTCTGATGGACGTTCGCTACTTCGAGTATCGTTTCCATAATGATTTACCTAACGTTAGAAGAATCCCAGACATCAGTCCAGACCGAAGACCTTATTATGAGGAGTAGAGGTCACGATCTTCCCCTCCTGGCTGACTGAGAGCACTCCGCCCCATGGGTCGCGAGAAGGGGTGCTCGTGTTTTTCAAATACGACTCAAATTTCGACTGAAGCGATCCAGGCATGCGAGAGCGAGTTTGCAGAAAGTTCTGGAAAGAGTGATTGATCTCAAAAAGGAACTGCCCCACGACCAATGAATTTCTTTTCTTGATCAGCTCATCTTTTGCATCTTCATTTTTTTCGCCCTGGATCATGTGATTCAAAAGGCGAAGACCCACCTCATACTCACCACCTGGGCTTTGAAGTCTTTTTTGCATACTGAGGAGAAAGTCTGGCGCTCCTGGGATCGCAGCGGCCTCCTGAATAGCCACGGCCGCATGTGGAATATCCTGTAGCTCAAACATATAAACGTATACCAAAAGGTAAGGAATTCCCCAGGAGTAGCCCCAATAGTCTTCGCGCAGCTTCGCGGGATAGCTTGATAGCTTCTCTTTTCGGAACTTCTCACCCTTCTCAAGAATATCCCTTGCTCCAGCGCCATCGTCTCGAACAACAGCAAGGAGATTAGCTCCCGCCTTATATGCGCTGAAGTTGATGGGATCGAGATCCGTGATTAGATCGAGTGTGTAGTAGATCGCCGGGTGAGTCCCCTTAGCTACATGGCTGATATTGGGATCAAGCAGAACCTGGATCCACATCCAATCAATGGCAGCAGGAAGATGCCCAAAACTGATCATCTTAAAGAGCCGCGGATCCCAGCGGTGGGCGTTCTCGGACTGCGCAGGAACCGCTACTTTATTAATCTGATTAATGTATAGATTTAAGGAAACTTGCAAGGCCAAGCAAAGCAATGAAGCCGCAATCGGCAGAACCACTGCCCCCAGCCCCGCAAAGCCACGCCGATTCGATTGCGATTCTGAAGTCATTGCAGACACCCCTGTTCGTCCTAAACTTTATAGCAATTATGTGTAGGCAATAAAATTACACCACTGCCATTACATAAATCAATCGCTTGAAGATCCACAACTTGCGCAATGTCAATCTTTTGACGATGAATGTGTCAATAGATACCCATTGTTCTTCGCTTCATCTTTGTTAGAATTTTTATTGCACATCCTCAAAATGAAATTTGAGTGTAACCCTCGGAACGTCGTCGGTACGTAAGGAGCAATCTAATGAAAAAGAGAAGTATGTCTTTATTGGGCAACTCTTCTGGCTTTACGCTGGTTGAGCTCATGGTCGTCGTCGCAATCATCGGCATCTTGGCCGCAGTCGCGATTCCTAACTATCAAAAATATCAAGCGAAGGCTCGCCAAAGCGAAGCCAAGATCGCATTGGCTGGTATTTTCACCGCTGAGAAGTCTTTCAACTCTGAGAAGGGCTCCTACACCGGATGCTTGCGCCAAGCTGGATTTGTTCCTGAAGGTGCAAATCGTTACTACACCGTTGGCTTCTTGAAAGCCACGGCGGATGGCGCAGGCTGCGGTCCAGCGGCTGGCCATAACTGCAACGTGTTTGATTACAATGGTAGCGCGACCTGCGATACTACCACTCCATCCTCAGCAGCCACCTCGCTGCAATACGACGCAACCTATGGCGCTACCGCCAAAGTTGGAGCTAGTGCGGTCAGCTACACTCTTCCAGCCGGTGCACTCAGCCAAAACGCGTTCACCGCAAGCGCTTCTGGTAACGTTGCCAACGTGACGACCATGGACCTTTGGTCGATGAATGACAACAAGGTCCTCGCTAACACCACTTCGGGCATCTAAGCTTAATTGCTTATTTGAGCGAAAGATCGACCGGGGAAACAGAACTGTTTCCCCGGTTTTTTTATTGGCCAATTCCAAATTTGAACTTCTAACTGAATAAAGTAACGTGTTGAAATGGACTGCTTTTGCGATTTCGCACGTCAGACTAACTTAGCAAAACGGACTTGGCTTTTTCGATTCATCCTGATGTCCCTTGCCTCTCCATGGACACTCGAAGTCACGAGAACAAGGCCAAGCCTATTAAATTTCCTAGGCTACCTTTCAGTACTTGCTGCTACCTTGGCAAGCATCAACACACTTTTACTTTGCATGGCTTATGGGATGCAGCGATGTCGCATTCCCTCAAAGCTTACCCAGAAAATCGTTCTCACGATCGAGTCGATCATAAGTCTTGGCTTTGTTCTGGATACGGCTTTATACATCAAAATGGGACTGCATCTCGATGATCCAGTCGTAAGCAACGCTTTCCGGGTTAAATTTTCAAACCTGGGATTTAAAGTCGATGCCTGGTCCATTTCCTCAATAGGATTGATATTCATTGCCCTTTTAGGAATCCACTACTGGCTGCGAAACAAGTCGCTATTTAGTTCAAAGCCCTTACCGAAATCATCAATGGATCTCAGGGAAGCTTTGGCAATAGCTATCCTCAGCGCCATGGGCTGCTGCATTCTTTTTATTCCCAGTATCAACTCCACCGTTAAGAGAATGACTCCATTGGAGGCAATCCCCTTTCAATCCGCCGCCTACAGCATCACGGAAGGATTTCCTCACCCTCGCGCAAATCATCTCAAATCGGAAACTCTTTCCTATCAATGGAAGATGGGGCGCAAGCCCGACATTGTCTTCATTTTCTCAGATGGATTACGCTACGATGTCCTGGAATCAGATGCGGCCGCCACTCTTAGAGCCCTCTCACACGACAAAAGCTGCGTGAGCCCTGAGCGCCACTATGCCGGAAGTCACATGACGCACGTCGGAGTGTTTGCAGCTCTCTTTGGAATGGACCCGTACTACTATTCGTCGTTTGTGGAGAGCCACGTTCGACCGCTCCCCCTTCGCATCTTGAAAGACAACGGATATGAAAGGGCGATTTTCGATAGTTCTGGAATCGCTTCCTATGTTCCGCCCATTGTTGAAAAATCTGACTTCGATTTATACCGCGACTACTCGGACTCTGACGACCGCGCGACGAGTGACGAGCAAGCGGTAACTGATTTTTTGCGTGAATTGAATCGCAAAGACCGAGACAAACCGCTCTTCTCGTTCCTGTTCCTGTATTCCACGCACGATCCTTATTACTCGAAAGAAAGCCAAAACCGCCTGTTAAGTCATGACTCGACATCAGGACCAAGCGCTAAATTTCGATACCTTCAAAGCGTTAAACACGTGGATCAACTGGTGCACAAGCTTACTGATTCGCTTGAGTCCAGGATCCAAGAAGGCAAATTGATCCTTGCCATCAGTGGCGATCACGGAGAGGGCTTCGGAGAAGCTGGAGTAGGTGGTCATGCGACCCTTCATCCGAGTGACACTTTAATCAGGGTTCCCATGATTCTTTGTGGCGTTCCAGGCGCCCGAAAAAACACCAAGCTTGCGACGCATGCGGATCTATGGCCCAGCATTTTTGAGTTACTGGCAGACAAGGACAAATCTGCTTCCACGCCCAAAAGCCCCACTTGGTTAAGTGGCCACCCTGTTTTTGCAAACGAGGAGCGAAATCTCGCAATTGTCTCAGCCGGATGGTTTCCTACCGCCAGCCGAGAGATCCTGGTCATTTCGGGGCAACGGAAATATAAACTCGAGCTATCAGCGCCCAACGTAAAGGAGCTGCGGCTGGTTTCGGTTTTTGATTCAGAGGGAAATCCATTGCCCCTGAACGAAAACGAGGCAAAAACCTATCGCCAAATCGAGCCTCATTTTCAAACAGAGTTTGGTAAATATTTCGACTCCGAAGACAGGCGCTAACACATTTAGTATAAGCAGTTTTGCATTTGCAGCTCGCCTGTCGCGCCTACTCTTTGCACACCTCGCTCAGAAACTAACTTTTGCAATCAAGCGAGGAACTGCAATGGCAATCAATCTATTCAAGGACAAAGGCGCTCCTCTTCAAAACCAGAAGTTCACATGGAAAGAATTAGTGCAGCCGCCTGTCAGTAAACTGGACGATGACGCATTCACAAAGGTCCGCGTTATCTTATTGAACGGCATTGAGCTTGAAGCGCTCCGCTTTAGTCACGTCTTTTCTCGCACGCATCGAGACCTGCAATTACCTTTGGCAAGGCTCCGTCGTGTTGAGCAACATCAGGCTACAATGGTCAATTGGCTCCTCGGCGCTGATATGTCTCCTTTGGAAACAACTATTGCCTATGAGCAAGTGGCCATTGAAGTGACTGCTTCAATCGCTCGCAAAGAGCCCAATGCATATCTCGCTCAGGTTTATCGATACGGGCTGCTCGAAGACTTCGATCATATGTATCGTTACTCCGCTTTGATGGATCGGGTTGAAGGCAAAGACGCCAACAACATCCTTCAAAGCTATACCGATATCATTCCGGGCCGTCCAACCGTCGAAGAGCATCGCGATCCAGAGGACGAGATCAGAAATTACTACGATAAAACGAAAGCCGATCCGATCACCAAGCTTCATGCAATGACACTTGTCGCTGGCGAGTATCAAACCCATGACTATTACATGAACATCGGCCCGACTTTTACGGATCCAACGGCGCGCCAGCTCTACGGCGAGATTGCATCGATCGAAGAGCAGCACGTCACACAATATGAGTCCATCATCGATCCGACCGAATCATGGATGGAAAAATGGCTCCTTCATGAAGCCAACGAAGTCTATAACTATTATAGCTGCGTTGAGTCCGAAACCAACCCACGCATCAAAGCAATCTGGGAGCGATTCCTGGACTATGAGCTTGGCCACTTCCAAATGGCCTGCGAGTACTTCAAGAAATACGAAAACCGTGACCCAGCCGAAATCATCTCTGGAACACTGCCGAGTCCGATCGAGTACGTCAGCAACCGCGAGTTTGTTCGCGCCACGCTCGAAAAAGAAGTCGATCTCCGAGCCAAGGGACCCAACTTCGTCCCACGCGATCAAGACAGCGAAGCATCGATTGCATACCGCAAGCAACTCAACTCCGAGGGCTCGCCTAGCGAAACCGTGGCCGCAGGATACATCTGGACTCCAGGCACTGAGCTCGCCAAAAAGGCTGCATAAACATCGAGGGAACCACATATGGAACAAACAAAAAAACTGGGAATGAACAAAACCGGGATTGATATGGCTCCCATCGAATCAAAAAAGATGATTCAGGGAACAGAGGAACTGAGCCGCCCACGCGTGCCTCAGGGCGATCAAACCGCCGTGTCACAGAATCGCATCCGCATGATCAAAGAATCAGAATATCCGGTTGGAAGCGTACCTATGCCAGGCACCATGAAGGGCGCGCTGAAGACTGGAATGCAGATGCTCCAGGGAAACGATGCGAAGATCCTCATCGATAAACTGGGAGAGCGACTCGCATTTGAACGGGCAGGCGTCCGTCTTTACGATGCATTGATCAGTAAACATCTGGCATCTGAAGATCAGGCTGCGCTTCCTCCCATTGACCGTATTCAGGAAATCCGAAACGAAGAACTTCGCCACTTCCATTTGGTTGCGGACGTGATGCGCCAGCTGGGTGCGGATCCTACAGCACAGACCCCGTCAGCAGACGTGATCGGGGTTGCATCGATGGGCATTCAAAAAGTGGCGACCGAAGCTCGCATGGGCTTTTCGGACACGCTTTGCGCCATTCTCACCGCTGAGCTGACGGACAATGCCGGTTGGACTCTTTTGATTCAGCTGGCTCAGGAAGCTGGATTAAAAGATGCCGTCACGTCGTTCCAGGAAGCTCTTGCTCGCGAGCAGGAACACTTGGAAAGCGTTCAGAGTTGGGTGCAAGAGATCACTCTCAGCCAAATGCGCATGAAGAAGCAGGCTGCATAGTTAATTCCTCATTGCGACTCCATCTAAAGCCTTTGATAATAGCTGGATGGAGTCGCAAAAGAGGTTTTCCCTCAATCATCAGACAACGAGCACTGCAGTAGCGTGCTTTATTGTCCTGACTATCATCTATCTTCCCTGCCTCTCAGGCAGTGAATTTACAATTGATGATGAAACGTTGATTGATCTTCCCCAGCTCAAAGCTTCCTTCAGCCCTACCCTCCTCAGAACCTTATTCACGCCTGGACTACACATCGACTTCTACCCAGTACGAGACATTGTGTACTGGTTTCAAATTCATGCTCTTCAGGCCGACCCGCTTTGCCTGAACATGACTGTCTATCGACTCTTCAGTCTGGGATTATTCTCAGGAATTCTGCTCTTTGCCGGGAGAATCCTGAAGCGACAAACCACTCATCCTTGGCTTGCGTCGCTCTACCTCGGTGCCTTTGCGCTTCTCCCCTACCATTCCGAAATGCTCATGTGGGCGAGCGCTCAAAAAGATCTGCTTGCGCTCTTATTCGGCCTCATGGCGATGGATCAAATCGATCTCTGGGTTCGCTCCGGCAATGGAAAAGGCTCGTTGCGATGGATCGCTGCGATCTTGCTTTTTGTCATGAGCTTCATGAGTAAGGCAAGCCTGGTGCTCTTACCGCCAGTTCTTTTCCTCACTTTTTGGACCAACCCTTTCAAACTGAGCCGAGAGAAAAGAAGAGCCGCGATCACTTATTCACTCGCCCTGTCGATCATTTCATGCACGTGGGCTTTATTTCAGTCCCGAGTGTACGAAAACATCAATGACATGCGTTTTTTCTATCCGCTAACTTATCGAGTCAGTGCCTCGGCAGCCGCTTTGGGTCGAGAGATTTTCGGTTTGCTATACCCAAAGCTGAATAGTGTTGATGTCGAAAACTGGGGTTCCTGGCTTCAATACAATTCGCACTTTGTACCCGTTGGATTCATGGCTTATGCGGCTTACCTCATCATCCTTGCAATCACCTTTCGCAGGTCGAATCGTGTACTGACCCTCAGCTTACTTGCATTAGGCGCTCTCTATCTTCCGACTTCCGGGTTGATCTTTCAGCATCGGAATTTTTACTCCACCCGATACTTCGAACCTACGCTGGTGTTCACGTTTCTTGCGACAGGATTTTTTTGGTCGCGCGTGTCGACTGAACGAATCGTAAAGTCCATAGCTTCACTATTAGTAGTCTCTACTGCGTACTCTTTTTTCTTTTCCTTTCAAGAGTCAGAAGCATGGTCTAGTCCCCGCTCTGTGATTGAGAAAAGCCTATCCAGGCACCCAGATCGGCTTTCCCTTAAGGCGTATCTGGTGACCGCGCTTAACCAGGAAAATCAGTGGGGACGATTGTCGCAGCAAGAAGTAGCGCATCTCAATCGCTTGAAAATGGAAATCCAAAATCAGTGTGGCCTTGCAGAAGGTTCAACGCCACCCATTTTGTCTGACCAAAGAGATGATTGCATCTGGTCCTGGATGGAAACGCTGCTTAATCCCAAGAATCGCGGCACTCCTGCCTTTCAGAAGGCCTCAAGCTATCTACAAGAGGTGCGAGCCCGCCTCCTTCCTGAACGCATGAAACAACTTGAACTACGCACAGAGATCCTGGAAGCATCCTATGGGATGCGTCAAAATCTCACCGTTGAGCCATCCGCCTTGATTAGTAACTCTGGTTACGAGGCAACCCCACAAGGTAGAGCGCGCTTGATTGCAGCACTCTGCTTAACTGGCCATCCTGAAGAAGCAAAGAGTCTTGATTTGAAGTACTCGGCAATGTCTTTAATTGATACGAGCGACATCAACGAGGTCATGAGCAGCGCAGGCGAAAGATCAAAAATGCGCAGCCAACAGGATCTTGAAAAATTTCGGGCGCTTCAAAACTGCTTTCATCTCTCACACCCTTGACTGGCCTGGGTAAAGGCATACAGTTAAAGCACATGGGTCTCAAGGATATCCAAACAAAACGAAAGCTGGATTCCTACATCGGGATCCCGGCAATGATTTGCCTTCAGATCCTCGCTCGTGGATTGGGCTACATCCTGAGACGCAATCATCGTAATGAGCCTGTTCAAACGGCAGTTGTGATCAAGTTTCAAGGAATGGGCTCACTGGCCATTGCAAAACCAGCACTCGCTGAATTCAAATCCAGGCATCCAAATTGCCGCGTTGTTTTTTGGGGAAGCGCCGGTACCTGCGCATTAGCTCGCCTTATGCCCGAGTTTGATGAGGTCATTGAGTTGAATGACCGCAGCATCATCCGTGCTTTCCCATCCCTCCTAAAATCGCTGATATGCATCTGGCGGCAGCACCCGGATTGGGTTTTTGATCTTGAGGTATATTCAAAACTGTCTTCGATCTTCGCCTTGCTGACCCTGGGAAGAAATCGTGCAGGCTTTGCACTTGAAACGGTAAGCCTCAGACGCAACCTTCATACTCATCTTGTATTCTTTAACCGCCACTATTATTTGGGCCGTGCCTATCTGACTTTGCTCGAGCTTCCATCAAACTCCTCGAAAACGGAAAGCCCCGCAACGTTCGCAAAAGAAACTCTTTGGAAATTTGATTTCAAACCTCTCGAGCAGCTCAATGGAAAGCCCTATATTGTCATCAATCCCCACGCAGGAGGTCTCTCGCTCGAGCGCCGTTGGCCGATCGAATCTTTCAACTCCCTGATTCAGGTCCTGCTTAAGAAATATCCTTCACATCAGCTTGTCTTAATTGGCCATGGGCAGGATGAGGTCGAACATCAGAAGTCCCTGCTCAAACACGAGCGCGTGATCAACCTCACTCATCAACTCACACTCAAAGAGCTCATTCAATGTATCTCGTTTGCAGATGTCTTAATCTCCAATGATACAGGGCCGCTTCATTTAGGAGTGCTATGCAAGACTCCCGCAGTTGCTCTTTTCGGACCGACATCGTCAAATACCTACTTGCCGGAACGTCCGACAATCAAGGCTCTCACCAAAAACCTTTATTGCTCTCCCTGCGTTCATTACTGGTGGCCCTCTCCCTGCAATTCGGACAATCAATGCATGAAGCGAATCAAGGTTGACGAAGTTGTTCGAGCCGTTGAAGAACTGATGGAAACATCGGCCACCCTTTCAATGCCCGTCAACGAGCCTTTTGAGACTGAGAAGTCCGCTTATCGCCCGGGTCTGGTCTATACAGCCATGACGGAAGAACAAGCCGACTAGAGTACTAGTCAATTTTGACCACGTAATAGCGACCTTTCGCCACTACAAGGTCGTGAGCTTTCTTCCAATCCAGGTACTCAAAGAATTCAAGATGATGCGGATACCAGTATTTATGGAAATCCTTAACGCCAGGTACCGACTTGTAGCTGTTCCAGAAATGACGGCTGTACTGACAAGAACTCTGATCGGGATCCTCAAAAACCAGATATTGAATCCCTTGCATGCGAAAATAGTCATCAATTTTCTTGGGTGTCAGGCTTGTCTTAAAACCATGTCCAGGGCTGGCGCAACCTGGAACATCCAGCAAAGTAAATTGAGTCTTCGCGAAATCGAACAGAAATGGATGCTCGACGGCAAGGGCGACTCTTCCATCCTGAGGTATTGCAGATTGAAGATCAGCGTATCTTCCGCGAAGTTCTTTGAAAGGGTCAGTCACGCCTTGATGGATGGTTTGTAAAATAGTTTCACTGTCGATCAGGAAGAACTGATGTATCGAAAATCTTATATCGACGACAAGCACCAAGAGCATCACAAAACTCAGACCAGCGGAAACACGATAAGCCCACTCCTTTGCTTTCTTGGGCCAGGACCAATCCAGATCTGACGCCATTAGCTCCGCGAATATAAAGAAAGCCGTTCCCGAGAACAGGGGATACGCATAGCGGTAGACACTCTGGTGGTCGTAAGTTGCACGAAGGTTAAAGGCGAGCGCCCCGAGTATCGAGAACGCTGTGATCAATCCAGAGAACAACCACAGTCGATTCCTCAGATGGAAGAACGCGGCGCAAGCCAGCACCAACATCATGTTCAGTTGAGCTGCTTCAGCTGTGAGCTTGAGATAGCGAAAGATCTCAATGTTGTCTGGCGTGTCAAAAGTGCCATAGCTTGGATCATAGTTCCCTTGGATGATAGGAAAGAAAGGCGTCCCTGATGAGTGGTAAAGCATCCAGGCCCCAGGCAAAACTCCAGCGACCAAGGTGAGGATCGCATACCCCAGGGAGGCATCCCTCTTGAGAAAGATCTTGTAGATGAACGGAATTGATAAAAAGAGCAACGCAGCGGCAAAATCGCTGGCGCGGCATTGCGACAACGCACAAGCGAGCACGCCCAGCAAGATGGCATAGCGGGACTTTAGACTTGAGTCGCAAGCTTCATAGAGCTTTGCAGTAGCCAAAATGCCAAAGACCAGAACAGTTCCTGAAAGCTCGGATGCAATATTGATATAGGGATGCTCGGCCCACAAAAAGATCGTGCAAAGAAGGCAAGCCGCGATAATCCGAGCTGACTTTTGCCTGATCCACTCAAAGATAAAGGCCGTTCCTAATAAAAGCATGAACGCCCTTTCAAAGCCCCATAAGTAGTACTCTTTCAAAGGCAAGACGAAGAAGGACTGCAATATTGACTGTCCACCGTAAGCTGCAAGCCTTCTTAAGCTAAAAGGGCTCGAGAAATTGCCACGATCCAGGATCATCCGAACTTCCGGGACATATGCCAGAAAGTCATCGTAACAATTAAAGGAACGCACCGCCATGGACTTCAGGCACATCAGTGCCGCAGAAGCGAACATGATGAGAATAAACGTGATTTGAAAGGCTCTGAAAAAAGGATTCAGTTTCTCACAATCAGAGTAATCTGGATTTTTGCGAACCCGAAGATATGAAACAGCACAATTCGCAGTTCCTGCGAATAGCCAAATCCACCACGCCATTCGGGGTGAGCCAGGAACAATTGCCAAGTAAAAGCTTCCAAAGCAGCAAGTCAGGGCAAGGCCCCAGATCACTTGAAGAGGCCAGATGACCTTCTGCTCGCGCTCCTTTACGAAATGCTCTGCGATACATCGCCCCCACCCAATCATCGATAGGAGCAGGAAAGTCCAAAATAGGAGAGGCATCAGCATTCTTAAGACCTCCGGGTCTTTTCTGCGACCCAGAGATACTCGCCAAACCCAGCTGTCACTTGGATTTGTCCAATGAAGGCCGGAATCCTATCTCTCGCCCATGCTGATACTTTTCTGAAAGGGATAGGTCCAAATCCGCTGGCTACCGCTAGCAAATAGTCGATAGAGAGAGTCTTGTTGAGATATTGCAAACGGATCGTCTGCAGGCCAGCAGCCTGCGCGAGTCGCTCAATTGAGCCACTGCTGAAATAGTATAGATGCTCCAACTTATACTGTGGCCAAATTCTTCCCAGGATTCGGCGGGAGAGAGAATCTGCCGCCGGGAAAGTAGCAACTATCATTCCCTGGTCCTCCAAGTGACCGCATATCCCTTTTACAGTCTCGATGGGTTTCCGAAGATGCTCGATGAGATCAAAACAAAGGATGGCTTCGTACTTCTCGCCTGGCGAATTCTGGGTTTGATCAAGCCAGTGCTCGATACTAAGGTTGATGAAACGACATTTCAAATCGCGGTAATGATGCGAGCACCCATCCCCTGCTTCCAACGCCGTAATATCTGCAGTCGGCGCAAGCGCAGTCAGAGCGACAACACAATCACCTTCCGCGGAACCTACTTCAAGCACGCGTTTTGATGCAAAAGATACCGGCAGTGACCTGAGTAACCTTGAAAAGAACTCCAATTTCGGTCGGGTTCCAGACTCACGTCGCTTGTAATATGAAGCATACTGCTCGCTCAGCCACAGATGAGATGGCTGGGGATTCAAATACTCAAGGCCACACCGTTTGCACGCAAGGAGATAGACCTCTTCCTTTTCCTTCTGTGCGAAGAGCCTGACAGCGTGGGCTGAACCTATACAAAATGGGCACGCCTCTGTCGGTGACATGAGTATCAGCCTTTGTCGTTCACAATCTGACTTAACTGCTTTTGGGTAACGCCCAGAAGTGCGGCGGCCTCTTTCTTTTTCCCGCCTGTCTTTTCCAGTGCAGCACGTGCATAGGCTTGCTCAACCGGAGCAATGATGTCCTTTAGGCTAACTTTTCCTTTTGAAAAATCTGGTGCAGGAACTTCAAGTACTTGAGCAACCTGAGAGCCAGGCGATGTGGCCTGGTCATCGTTGCGAGACGGTCGAGATAAAGAAGCATTTGAACGAACGGCACTTGGAAGAGACTCAAAACCGATCTGCTCGCCATTCTCCAGTGTGACGGAGCGCTCAAGCACGTTCTCAAGCTCGCGCACGTTGCCCGGCCAACTATAGCTCTCAAGAGCAAGCATCGCTTGTTCAGAGATACCCTTTACGTCCTTTTTTTGCTTGGCAGCAAACTTTTCCGCGAATTTCTGCGCAAGAAGGCGAACGTCACCTGGCCGCTCACGAAGCGGTGGTGTCTTGATCAGAAGAACGTTCAGGCGATAGTAGAGGTCTTCACGAAAGGTGCCTTTAGCTACAGCAGCTTCCAGGTCACGGTTCGTCGCGGCGATAATTCGGACATCCACTCGGATGTCCTCTGTTCCGCCCACTTTCCGAAATACGCGTTCTTGAATGGCACGAAGAAGTTTCACCTGCATGGAAAGCGGCAACTCGCCCACCTCGTCCAAGAAAAGGGTTCCGCCGTGAGCTGCTTCGAAAAGACCGGCTTTCTCGGCAACCGCTCCGGTGAAGCTTCCTCTGCGATGACCGAACATTTCGCTCTCAATCAGCGTTTCAGGAATCGCACCGCAGTTGACCGGAATAAAAGGCTTTCCCTTGAGAGGACCGTAGTCGTGAATCATTCTCGCGACGAGTTCTTTGCCGGTTCCGCTCTCACCAATGATCAGGACGTTAGTCTTGGATGGAGACACACGCTTGATCATATCCAGCATCTGCTTGACGGGAAGCGATGATCCTAAAATTTCACGGGTGCTCATTAAGCTGCGCCTCCTGCCATCGTGAAGATCGGCATGTACATTGCGATCATCAGGCCGCCGACCATACCGCCCAGCACAACGAGAACAATCGGTTCAATCAATTTGGTCATCCCACCGACAAAGACTTCAACGTCAGACTCATAGAAGTCTGCGATCTTATCCAAGCTCTTATCGAGATTACCGGTGGACTCACCCACCATGACCATCTGTGCGGCCATTTTCGGAAATACGTCCATTTTCAGAAGAACTGCTCCCAGCGTCTTACCGCCTTCGACCTCGGCACGGATTCTGCCGATCGCGTCCTCGAGAATCGCGTTGTCAGCGGCGTTTCTGCAGATATCGATTGCATCAACCAGGTTCACGCCAGAAGACAGAAGCGTCTGCAGCGTACGACAAAAACGAGCAACACCGGATTTTTGAGCCAGTACGCCGAAAATAGGCGAATTAAAGACGATTCGATCCTTAACGGTGCGCCCCTCTTTCGTCGCGACATAAGCTTTGTAGGCGTAAATCAATCCCGCAACTCCGCCCGCAAGAAACAGGAAGTTATGCTGCACAAAGTGAGACATGTCGATCACGAACTGCGTGACTACAGGAAGCTGCTGTCCACTTTGTTTAAGCATTTCCTCGAATTTTGGAATAACGAAAACCAGCATCACCACCATGACGCCGATACCAATACATGTAACGATGATCGGGTACATCATCGCGCCCTTGATCATTCTTTTCAGCCGATCCTCGTCCTCAAGATACTTACTGAGGCGCTTGAGCATCTGATCCATCGAACCTGAGGCCTCACCTGCGCGAATCAGCGAAACATAGAGATTTGAGAACGCTTTAGGATAAGCACCCATGGTTTCCCAAAGATAAGAGCCTTGGGAAACTTTTTCTCTCAATTGAGAAAGCACATCCCGCATCCCCGGATGATTCGACTGCTCAATCAGGATTTCAAGCCCTTGAACAAGCGGAATACCTGAGCTGATCAAAAGCTGGAGCTGACGCGTAAAAAGAACAACAATAGGTACAGGGATCCTGACACGATTTAAGTCGCCACCTCGTGCGGTCTTAATGCCGAATTTCGCAGCCGCGCCACCGCCACGAGCCAATGAGATCGACTTTGGACGCACACCTTGAGCGTGCAAAGCCATACGAAACTCACCCTCGTTGGTAGCTTCGAGCTCTCCTTTGACCTGTTTTCCTTGGCGATCAACGCCGGTGTAAACGAATATTGGCATAAGTTATTAAGTCCTAACCTGGCCCCCCAGCATCTTGAGAAGCTCTTCGGGCACAAAGCTGTATTCAAGAGCATCCTGCTGAGAGAGAACTCTTTCTCGAACTAGGCGATAGAGCGATTGATTCATGGTCTGCATGCCGGTGTCGTCCTGCCCTGCCTGCATGGAAGAATAAATCTGATGAATCTTGTCTTCGCGGATCAGTGACCGAATCGCCATGGTGGGTATCATGATTTCCATGGCCATCGTGCGACCATTGCCAAAGCTTCTTGGAATGAGCTGCTGGGACACCACGGCTTGAAGCGTGAAAGACAAAAGCTGCCGGATTTGTGATTGCTGGTGGGGTGGAAAAACGTTCACCATACGATTGATGGACTGAACGGCGTTATTGGTGTGAAGCGTGGCAAAAACAAGATGTCCCGTCTCGGCCATGGTCAACGCCATTTCAATGGTCTCGGCATCACGCAACTCCCCGACCAGGACAAAGTCAGGGTCCTGACGAAGAATACGCTTCAGCGCGGATGAAAAGCTTTTGGTATCGACGCCCACTTCGCGTTGATTGACGACGCAATTCTTGTGAGGATGCACGAATTCGATCGGATCCTCGACCGTGATCAAATGGCCGTATTCTTCCCGGTTCAGAATATCGAGCAAAGCGGCAAGCGTCGTCGACTTACCACTTCCTGTAGGACCTGTGACCAGCACCAATCCGTTGGGTCTCCGAATCACCTGTTTCAGGACCTGGGGAAGCTTGAGAGCATCAAAGTCCGGGATGTGCAGCGGAATTCGGCGAAACACACCGGCCACTGCCCCACGCTGAAAAAACACGTTGGCACGAAAGCGTGCCAGATCCTTGATCCCGAACGAGAAGTCGATTTCGAGATTTCTCTCAAACTCGAGCTTTTGCGAATCATTCATCACCGAGTAGCACAAATCCTTGCTCTCTTGATGAGTCAGCGACTCGCCTTTGACTTTTACCATCTTGCCCTGAATGCGGAACTCGGGAGGAACTCCTACCGTGACGTGGAGATCTGACGCATCCTGATCCACCATCGTTTTTAAGAGAGAAGGCAGATTAATCCGGCGCCCCATGATGCTAGTTCTCCATTGTGAGTGACAGCGCTTCTTCTAACGTCGTTCTTCCTTCGGCGGCCTTTGCAATCGCGGACTGACGAAGCGTGCGCATGCCCTCTTTAATGGCCTGGCGCCTGATTTCAATGATGCTCTCGCCCTTCAGAACCATCTCTTTCAGAGTCTGACTGTAATCCAGAACTTCATAGATGGCGACACGGCCCTTGTAGCCGGTCTTGCCGCAGACTTCACAACCTGCTCCACGAGTAAATCTGGCTCCATCCAAGCTTGTGCCTTCAAGACCCGCATTATCGCAGATTTCCTTGATCTTGCTTTTGGGGATCGGCTGATCCGTTTTGCACTTAGCGCAAACGGTTCTGAGAAGACGTTGAGCAACGATGGTGTTGACGGACGCGACCACGAGGAATGGCTCCACGCCCATGTTCATCAGACGAGTGATCGTGCTCGGAGCATCGTTCGTGTGCAAGGTTGATAACACCAAGTGACCCGTGAGGGCGGCTTGAATCGACACTTCCGCCGTTTCATAGTCACGAATCTCACCCACGAGAACCGTATCCGGGTCCTGACGCAAAAGAGCGCGAAGCACGTTCGCAAAGGTCAGCCCGACTTCCTTGTTGATCTGAACCTGATTGATGCCTTCGAGGTTATATTCAACCGGGTCTTCGGCGGTGGAAATGTTGTCGGTGATCTTATTGAGCTCCGAGAGAGCAGAATAAAGAGTCGTCGTCTTACCGCTACCTGTAGGACCGGTAACCAAGACCATTCCGTTTGGAGCATAAATCCCCTTCTGGAACGTCTCCAGCTGCTGAGGCTCAAACCCGAGCTTCAAAAGATCGAGCTGCAGATTGCCGGTGCTCAACATACGAAGAACGATCTTCTCGCCGAAGAGCGTAGGCATCGTGTTGACACGAAAATCGATCACCTTTCCGCCGGTCTTGAGCTTGATACGACCGTCTTGAGGGACGCGCGTCTCAGCGATATCCATGCGGGACATGATCTTAAAACGCGCGACAACCGCGCGCTTGAGCTCAAGCGGAATACGTGTGACTTCGATCAGGACGCCGTCACAACGAAGACGAACGCGGAATTGCTTTTCATAAGGCTCAACGTGAATATCGCTGGCGCCACGGCGAATGCCTTCACCCAGGATACCGTTGACCAGACTGATGACGGGCGCATCTTCGGATCCGACGACCACATCGATGTCGTGAACCTGGAACTGCTCCATTGCGACTGAAGTCTTGTCTTCAGTGGATTGGGAGCTTTTCTGGTACTTGTCGATCGCGGCAACCGAGTGCGCGATACCTGCATAGTACTTGCCGAGCGCCGCATCAAACGCAGACACCGAAGTCAGCACGGACTCGATGTTCATTTTCACCGAGAGCTTGAGCGCTTCAAGGCCGGAGACGTTTGTCGGATCGCATACTGCGACGACAAGCGTGCCCTTGTTCTGCTGAATCGGAATCGCCTGCGCGCGCTTTGCCAGTTCTGGCGTAAAAAGGCGCAGGACATCCGAACTGATCTCAAACTTCGCGAGGTTAATGCTTGGAAGGCCGAATTTCTGGCTGAGATAATAGAGAAGCTTCGTCTCGGCGACATACTTCTTCTCGATCAGAAAGCGGATGTAGTCCTTCCCTTGCTTCGCACCTTCGGCGGCTTCATTGAACTGAGCTTGAGTGATGATGCGGTCCTTTAAAAGGAGCTCGGACAACTGTTTTGACATATGGAATTTTTCTTATTTAAATTGTGAGTAAATAAGACCCTGATGTCAAGGCAGCTGGAGCGTTCGTTTTCACGCCTTTTTTACGTCATTTTAATGACAAGACAGAATTGAAACGATTAACCTTTAAGAATCGTTTTTGCCGACTCGGAATCGGCAGAGATCTGTGCCTTGAGCGCATCGATTCCGGGAAACTTTCTCTCCTCGCGAAGACGCTTCACGAAGCGAACCTCGAATACGTTCCCATAGAGATCCACGGTACGATCAAAGAGATGAGTCTCGACCAGGGCCGGAAGCTCTTTACCTTCAAAGGTCGGGCGAACACCGACATTGGTGACGCTTGGAAGAAGCTGGCCTGGAAAGAGCGCCTCGCAGCGGGCCCAGGTGGCGTAAACACCGTAGGGAAGCGTCAATTTATTCTCAATCTTCAAATTGGCAGTTGGAAAGCCAAGCTTTCGCCCGCGCCCCTCGCCTTTGACGACAATCCCTCGGTAAAAAAACTCGCGTCCCAGCAAGCGGCTGGCTGAATCAACTTCCCCTGCAAGAAGGTATTGTCGGATTTTGGAACTTGAGGCGATCTCGCCTTCGATACGCTGAGGCGAGACAACCGTGAGCTCAACCCCCGCTCCTTTGCAAAGCTCCTCCAGAGCCTGAAGGCTGCCCTGGCGCTCTTTTCCAAACGCAAAGTCATATCCCACGACGATGGCGCGAGCACCCAAGCGCTTCAAGAGCATTTCCGTAAAGAAGTCTTTCGGGCTGACCGTGGAGAACTCACGGCTGAAGGGCTCTTCAATCGTGACATCGATTCCCGTTTGAGCCAAAAGCTCAAGCTTCTCATCATAAGTCGTCAGAAGCTGGATCTGCGTCCCCGGGCGGAGCGCCTGCTGGGGATGCGGACGAAAAGTGTAAGCAATCGCGGTCCCGCCGCTCGCGCGAGCCTTCTCCACCGCCAGGCGAATGATCTGCTGGTGCCCAAGATGGACGCCATCAAAGTTTCCAATGGTGATTACTGGATTGGAAAAAGAGCGAGAGACGGTCTGGATGCCACGAAATGTTTCCATGAGTAAAACTCAGTCAAACCGGAAGCCGCATTGATCAATTTCAGCGTCAAGCTTATCAAAAGGATAATTGCGGCAGTTGGCAGGGCGTAAGTCGCCATAGATGCGGCAATAAGACTGATTCTGGCCGTCTTTACCCAGGAACGGGCACTTGTAGATCAATTCACAGCAGAGACCACAACGGTGGCACTCGCCCTTACGGGTATCGGCAATTGCCTTCTCCACGTACTCAGGACGGAAGGTGCCCAAATAAAAGCGGCGCAACTTTCTGAGAATCTGACTCAGAAGTCCGCGACCTGCCAGGCGTTGTTCGTACCAAACAGCTATGCTGCCCATACCTCATACTTCACATATTTAGACGGCTATGAAAAGTCCTTTAAGATTGACCCTCCCCAGAAACAGAGGAATAATCCTGGCCTAAGCGGAGGGATTTATGAAAGAAGCTCCAAATATGTCCCTAAATCGAGCCGTCGTTATAACCGTCGCCAACCAAAAAGGCGGAGTCGGAAAGACCACCACGACCATGAACCTGGGCGTTGCGCTGGCCCGAGCCGGCAAACGCGTCCTTCTGATCGACAGCGATCCCCAGGCCAATTTGACAAGCTATCTCGGGGTCACTCCTGGCGAAGACGCCTTCACCGACCTTCTGACCCTGGACCAAGTTTACCTTTCAAAGCGGCCAGTTGATGCGGAGGCCCGAAAGCTTTACATCACCTCCACCGGTAGCGGTGTTGATCTGATTGCCTCGGACAAAGCGCTCTCGGGCGTTGAGTATTATCTCTTCTCCCGCGCTGATCGGGAGCTGGTGCTCTCTCACTTTTTGAACGGCGTCAGCCCTCACTACGACTTTATCCTGATCGACACGCCGCCAAGTCTCAACCTGCTGACATTGAACGCGCTCTGTACCAGCGATCACGTCCTGATTCCTGTCCAGCCGGAGTTTTTCAGCCTCGAAGGAATTGTTAAAATCCGCGAGTCGATTGAGAACATCCGCGATCGCTGGAACGAGAAACTCACCATCCTGGGAGTCCTGTTTACTCAAGTCTCACAGCGTCGCAAGCTGACCCAAGAAGTGATTGATATGTTGCGCACAGAAATGGGCGAACTGGTGCTTGAGACGATGATCCATGAAAATGCCGCCGTCACCGAAAGCTCAGGCCATGCCCGGTCTGTCATCGAGTATGATCGCGCGTCCCGCGGAGCAAAAGACTACTTGGCAGCCGCGAAGGAAGTTTTGGCTCGCCTGAGCGAACGTTTAAGTGCCACAAAAACAGACTCCCAAAAGGACGCAATCGCCGCTTCTCAGGCAAGCTCAAAAGTGAGCTCCTCGGAGGCTAACGTATGAGCACGAATAACCGGATTGGCCGCAATCCGTTTGATAAGAAGCCGAAGGCATCTATTCCGGCTGCCCAAAGCCCTGCATCCACTCAGACCGTAAAAACCGGCCAGCCCCAGAAAACTGCCAAGAGTAAAAAGTCGGTCAAGACCTCCGAGACAGTTCAGCCCGAATTCGTCTTGAAAGTTTCAGACAAAAAAACTGAAACAGCCAAAAAGATTGAGTCGTTTCAAAACCTAGAAACCTCCGATCAACTTTCTGCTAAAACCGCAGAGTCTGAAGCTCAAATCATTGGCGAGTTGATCGATCTCCCGGAAGAGAGCTGGCAGCCTCTGACAGCAGTGCCATCTCAATTCATCAAGCAGCTCCTCTCACGCTGGATCTAACTTTCATTGGAGCTTTGGACCCGGACCCTGACGATCTAGCTCTCCACCTCGCGCGACTTGCTAGTAGCTGCGGCCGAAAAAGTCCCATTTGCTCGGCAACGTATCTATTATGAGCGCCACACCTGAGCGTCAGGTTTTGGGCCGAGTTTTGTCCACCTAAGCTAAACGGTACGATATGGTCAAACTGCAGGCCATGGTGGCTACCGCAGACCCGTCCAGTCTTTGGATCTTTGTAAGTACAGCCATCTTTGTCTCTAAAGGCGACCTTCCGTCTCTGTGCAACCGAGATATAGCGCGAGCGCTTAATCATCCCCGGCGCCGGGGATTTCAGCTTTTGCTGAGGCAGGTCTTGAGACTCTTCTCCTCGCTTTGGCTCCTTTGGACGCAACTTAGCCAAAGCCATATCAGCCATCTGCTCGACTAAAACATCCATGCGACCTTCAAAGTTTTTGTGAGCCAATAAATGCTTAAGCTCTTCCAACTTTTCCATAAGCTCAGCCGAGGCAACAAACTGCACTAGTGTCTTTTGCTCTGGAAGCGCTCGAGTCTTTTCCGTAGGCATCACGACATCCGGTGACCGTTCCATCAGAACACGCTGACCTGCACGAGTTGATTTGCCCAAAAGACTACCCACAACTTCACGCTTCTCATCCAAAGATAGCTTTTGCTCTCCCTGCTCTTTACGGCGCAAGTCTTCCTTCCTGAAAAAGCTTTGGGCCTGACTTGCGTTCTCAAGTGCAAGCTCACCACTCTCCAGTCGAGGAGCGACTTCTGGCACAGACTGAAGAAGTCTCATGGCACTGATGCGACGATAAGCCGCACCGGAACTGTAACCCAGCTCCTTCATGGCAAAGGTATAGAGATCTGGATAACCCATTTCCAGATGAAGCTTTCTCACTTCGACTTCTTGCAAGGCGTACAAGATCTCCATGAGAAGCTTGCGTTCATTTTCTACTTTTACTTTGAGCTCGAGAACCAATTGAGAATTGGAAAGAGACTTTAAACTCATACAACACCTCATCTTTTCGAGAGGCACTCTAACATGAGTTTTCAAAATGAATTTTAGGCCATTAGCTGGCCTGCCATCACACGCAGTAGGCGCAACTCAAGAAGCTCCGAACTTATCTATAGAAAATTCAACAGAGAGCAAACTAAGGCTTATTACGAGTGCTTTAAAATCGGCTTATAAATTTCATCACCATATCCATTTTTGCTTTTCAATTAGGTCAAGATAAAAAACAAAACTTTCAAATCCCGCTCTCGCTACACTTCTCCCCGGCGCCGGGGATGACCGCACATAGCTCCGCCGTCTCTCCTACTTATGATGACCAACCTTTAAAAACAAAAACGCCCAAGATGAAAACTCACCTCGGGCGTTTCGTTTTTTAGCAAAGACTGCTTGTACTAAGCCAGGCGCCTTACGGCGCCTACTTACTTAAGACAAGAAAAGCATCTCGCGGTACTTAGGCAATGGCCAGTAGTCGTCAGCGACCACGGACTCCATCTCATCGCAGTCTGTACGAATATCAAACATCAGCGTTGAAACCTCTGTGGCAAGAAGCTGTGCCTTCTCTTCTTCGCTGCCGAGCGTTTCGACTTTGTGGAATGCTCTTTCGAGCTTTTCACGTTTGGACTGTAGTGCTGCAACCAGTTTGGCCAAGCGCTCCGCCACGGTAGCTTGAGGCGCGCTGATCCCCGCAGCCTTGGCGCTTGCTACTCCCGCGGTCAAAACCGAGTGATAAGCAAAAGCCGCTGGAAGGATCTGCGTATCGACCATGGAGCGAAGCGTGTCGATCTCGATCAGAAGATTCTTCACGTAGCGCTCAACGCGGACATGGAAGCGAGAAACAAGCTCTGCTTCGCTGAAGATGCCCATCGAAGACATGAGCTTCTTGGATTGCTCGGTCACGAGCTGTGCCAAAGCTTCTGGCGTCTTGCGAAGATTTGGAAGTCCGCGCTTTTCAGCTTCCGTCACCCATTCTTCGGAGTAGCCGTTGCCTTCAAAGCGAATCGATTTCGTTTCCTTGATCGTTTCGCGGATCACTTCGATCACGGTTGCTTCGTTGACTTTGCCCTTACCGCCCTTGGCCTTAAGAGCCTTCACAAGATCGGCAAATCCGTCAGCAACAGCTGCGTTCAACAAAGTGACCGGGAACGCGGTCGATGCGCTCGAGCCCACTGCACGGAACTCAAACTTATTACCTGTGAAAGCAAATGGCGAAGTACGATTACGGTCAGTATTATCGCGCATGACTTCTGGAAGCTGGCTCACGCCGAGCTGGATGACCGCAGCTTCTGCGCCCTGGCCTGAGGCTGCGCCTTCTTCGATCTGATTCAAGATGCGAGTGAGAAGATCGCCCATGAAAATCGAGATGATCGCAGGAGGGGCTTCGTTTGCGCCTAAGCGATGATCGTTTCCAGCCGATGCAATCCCTGCACGCAGAAGACCTGCATGCTTGTAAACACCCTTCATCACGCCAGCGAGCATCAGCAAGAAGCGAATGTTTTCGTGCGGAGTCTTGCCTGGATCAAGAAGGTTCTCGCCGTTCAGATCTGGACCGCTTGCAGCGATGCTCATGGACCAGTTGTTGTGCTTACCGCTTCCGTTGATTCCGGCAAACGGCTTCTCGTGCATGAGCACGGAGAAATTGTGGCGAAGCGCCACTTTACGAAGCACTTCCATCGTCACTTGATTGTGATCGGCAGCAAGATTTGCTTCTTCAAAGATGGGAGCCGTCTCAAACTGAGATGGAGCCACTTCGTTGTGGCGAGTTTTCACGGGAACGCCAAGCTTATAGAGATCATGCTCGACTTCGCTCATAAAAGCGAGAACGCGGGCTGGGATGCTCCCAAAGTAATGGTCTTCAAGCTGCTGACCCTTAGGAGGCTGGCCACCCAGGAGCGTGCGTCCAGTCATGACGAGATCCGGACGAAGATTAAAGAAGCTGCGATCAATCAGGAAGTATTCCTGTTCAACGCCCAAGCTTGGGACCACGCGCTTCACATCGGTGTAGCCAATGAGGCTCAAAAGCTCGCAAGCATTTTTGGACAGAGCTTCGTTGCTTCTGAGGAGCGCCGTTTTTTCATCGAGCGCATCGCCGTGATAGCTGATGAAAACAGAAGGAATGCAAAGAGTCTTTCCGTTCGTGTGCTCAACGATGAACACAGGGCTGGATGGATCCCAAGCCGTGTAACCGCGGGCCTCGAACGTCGTACGCATACCGCCCGATGGAAAGCTTGATGCATCTGGCTCAGATTGAATGAGCTGAGAGCCCGAGAATTTTTCGATCGTCTTGCCGTTGTCATCAAAGGTCAAAAAGGCGTCATGCTTCTCGGCCGTCGTTCCAGTCTGTGGCTGGAACCAGTGGCAGAAATGAGTCACGCCACGGGCCTGCGCCCATTCCTTGATCGCATGCGCGACGGTGTTGGCGATTTCCGTATCGAGTTTCTTGCCAGTTTCGATGGTCGAGAGAAGTTTGGTGAATACGTCTTTAGGAAGCTTTTCCTTCATCTTCTGGATGTCAAAAACGTTGACTCCATAATACTCGGAAACGCGCATTCTCTTGCCTGAATCATCCCGCGGGGGATCGAACTTTCTAGGCGTGCGAGTGTTAACATCACGAACGGCTTCAAACCGAGCCTTAGCTCCAGTTCCCATGCTCATGTGAGATCTCCTAACGCAGCTCAAATGAAGAGCTGCACAACGTATTCAATTTTCAAGTGAGGGACGGACCCAATGCCTATCCCTACTTGCTGTTATAGCGATTGCTAGGAGTCTTGTGAAGAACGTTCTTGCTCGATCAGCTGCACGGCGGATTTTGCCGAGCTCACCCAGGTTGACAGCTCGCTTCTGGCGCGGGTTTCCAAACCTGCCGAGGCGCTTCCAGCAAAGCGAATCATCTCGTTGAACTCGAGCAATCGACCGATCGGATCCCAATGAGAGGCGCTTAAGCCCTTCTCGTCGATCAAAATTCTCTTAATTTCGGAGCGAGGAAGAGAGCGAGCCCCAATCGAATACACCCGGTCAATTGCGTCCAGGACATTTCCACTCAAGAGATCATAGGCTTGTAAGATTTCGCTCCAAGACATGACACCCGCGCGGCTGGCGTCTGAGGCAAGTCGATCCCAGCTCTTTTGCTTTGCCTTTGCTCGCGCCGCAGCAGATTCGCGTCCTTGAGTGCGGAATTTTTTAAAGAGATCAAATCCGACCCAAGCTGCAAAAATTCCAACCGCGCCGACAGCCAGGACATACATCCAGCGCCAAAGCGGGAGTCCTCCCAGGGAAGACTCAGCTGAAACCGGCGCCTTAAGCTCACGCAGCGACTTTGAAGGAGACGGGGTTTCCGTGTTAGCGGGCGTTCCCGTTGCGCTTGAGCCTGTCGTGGCAGGATTCAGTGGTCTTGGCGCCTGAGAACCAGGAGCCGCTTCCAGAACATGAATCTGGATCGGATCCGTATTGCGGGTCACGTACTGCTTTTTGGAAGGATCAAAATAGCTGAACTCCAGCCCAGGCAGAGTCACATCTCCCGGTGCGCGGGGAATCAAAAGAATCTCAAAGTCCTTCTCCCCGACTCCTGCCTTGCTCGTCTTTGCCGATCCTTTGGAGTCGTAGAGCTCCACGTTTTGTGGCCAATTGGCCTTAGGTTGCCCAATCGCTGCCACATTGCCGCGACCTTCAATCTTGACCGTCAGCGTGACGGCTTCGTTGGCACGAACTTCGGTCTTATCCACGGCTGAGACAATGGAGAAATCCCCGACCGCGCCAGAGAACGAGGCCGGCTTGCCATCGGCAGGCAGAGGCTGCACATCGATCATGATCGGTTCGCTTGCCGAAGAACCTTCACGCGGAGTCATTTGTTTGAAGAATTGAAGGAATGGATCTTCGCCATCATCCATTCCGCCGCCCGCGTAATAGGTATATTTCAGACCCATCGGATCGACCTTGAGCTTTCCTTCCTGAAGCGGGAAGGCAGCATAACGGGCCAAAAGCGAGCGCTGATAAGGAACGCCATCGAGCACCACGGACTGAACTTCAAGCCGTGGCTGCATCACAGGCATTTCCATCTCTTCGCGAAGGAAGCCATTGAGCATTGGGAATTTATCGACTTGTGCGTTCAAAACGCGCACGCGGCGATAAAGGTAGTAGCTCACGACCACTTCCTCGCCTTTATAAACCTTGTCCTTATCTACTTCGGCTCGGACAAAAACAGTGTTGGATGCAGGACGCTTAGTTGCGCCTCTTAAGCCAACGCCTCCCCCACCATAATTGCGAGGAGGAGGAGTTCCGGAACCAGACGAGCCGACCTGAATCACAATGTCAGGCGCTTTCTTGGTTTTGCCGTTTATGGAGATCTGAATCTGCGAAATGCGCAGATTACCGGTCTTCATCGGCTTCAAGACCTTGGTGAGAGACTGGTTGTTTCGCATGCTGATGCGACCGGTATTGGAATCGTAATAAGACTCCACAAACGAGCTCTCGTACGAATTAATTTCTTCAAAATCGGGGGCATTGTAGCCAGGAGGCGTCGTTGAAACGCTTCCATCCGCTTGAACGGAAAACTTCAGGGAGACAGTGTCATCCAAACCCACTTGGGTGCGATCGACTTCAGCGGAGAACTTGGCCTCATCGGCAAGTGCCACCTGCGCCAGCCCTATGGTTACTGCTGAAACGATGGAGAGAATTCCTAAATGCTTACTCATCATTGCAATTCCTCAGCAATTACCAATCGTTGTTTTGAGAACCGTAGTTTCCATTTTGCTTCTTCATCCGTCCTTGTAATTCTTTTTCACGATTCTTAAGCTCAGAAAGTACTCGCTCTGCGTCTTCCGGTGCAAGCTTTTGCGAATCAAACTTCTTTCCGCGTGAGCTTGAAGAATCAAACTGCTTGGGCTGCTGATCTTTTTGGTCTTTCTGCTGATCTTTTTTCTGATCTTGCTGGTTCTGGCCCTGCTGCTTTTGCTGCTGCTGGTTCTGTTGTTGTTGCTGCTGTTGCTGCTGCTGCTGCTGCTGCTGCTGCTGCTGCTGCTGTTGCTGTTGCTGTTGCTGTTGCTGTTGTTGCTGCTTTTGCTGCTGGATCAAAAGCTCGATATTCTTTCGGGCATCCTGCTCAAGCTGGGCATCCCCGTTTTTCTTGGCCGATCCAATGGCAGCCAGATAAGACTGAAGCGCGCCTTTGATATCCACTTTTTTTGACAACGCCGAACCCAGATTAAAGAAATCCTTACTCAGCAGGTCGCTCTGCCCGTTTTTCATGGCGCCCCGGGCAGCTTCCTGGAAATCATGAATGGCGGCATCCGTATCGCCTTGCTTCATGTGAACCAGACCCTGGTTGTATTGAAGCTCTGGCAAGTTGGGATCGCGCGCCTGAGCGGCCCCGAATTCTTTTTGAGCTTCCTCAACCTTGCCTGACTTGTAAGCTTCGATTCCTTTTTTGTTTTCCTGGTAAGTCTCGATGCCTGCCGCTTGAGCGGTCTGAGGCATCCCACTCATCCCTGCTAAAACAAAACCGATCAAAGCCGCAGCCGAACCGATTTTCTTTCTGTTGGAACTCGATCGAACCGACAGGCTCATCTCAATCAAGAGCAACAAAACCGCAATCGAGAGCGGATATTGAAATCTCTCTTTGTAAACCAGATAGCGATGCTCTGAGAACTCGCCGCGAGTCAGGGCTCCCAGGTCTTTCAAAAGATCCGTAATCTCAGACTCATCGACCGTGATGTTCCAATATCTGCCTCCAGCGGCTGCCGCCACCTGGACCAGATCGTCGGGATGAAAACTGCTCACCACAGGCTTGCCCGAGCGATCGCGCTTATAGTTCATCAGCGAGCCCGAGTCGTCGCGAACGGGTACGGGACCACCTTTTTCAGTTCCCACGCCAAAGACATAAAGGCGTACGCCTTGGGTCTTCAGCGCTGCCGCGGCGCTCTTGGCCGTGCCTTCAAAATCTTCACCATCGGAGATCAGAACAATGGCGCGAGATGGAATCTCTTCCTTCCCCTGTCCGCTTTGCGCAGCACCCCGCTCCATCGCGCGTACTGCTGTCTCAAGTCCTAACCCAATGTCAGTTCCTTGAGTAGGAATCGTCCTCGGGGTCTGGATTTGGAGCTGCTCCAGGAAATACTCCGTATCAGTCGTCAGCGGAGTCGCAACGCTTGCACCGCCCGCAAAAGTGACGAGTCCCAGTCTGTCACCCTGAACACGCTCTGCCAGGGTTCTTAAAAAATGCTTGGCCTTCTTTAACCGACTTGGAATCACGTCCTCGGTTTCCATGCTGTTTGAGATATCCAGCACGACCATGATGTCGAGACCTGACATCTTGGCAACTTCTTCCTGCGTGCCCCATTGAGGGCGAGCCATCGCAATGATTGCAAAGACTCCGGCCAGAAGAAAAAGGGTGATCTTCTGCATCCTGGCTTTGGAATTGATCTCAGGAACAACCGAAGGCCATAAGCTTCGGCTTGCGAAAGCCTCAAAGCTCTTGAGCCTGCGCTTTTCGTCCCAAAGCAGAATGGCATAAGCAATCGGAATCAGAATCAACCACCAGAGGCTGCCTGGATAGAGAAACTTCATGGCAGGATCCTCCACCATCCGCGCTCAAGCAAAAGACCCAGCGCCAAGATGAAAGCACCGATCTTTAACGGTCTTTCAAAAAGCTCGTTGTACTTCACATTCTCAAGAGTCTTGATCTCCGTTCGCTCCAGGGAGTCGATCTCACGGAAAACATTCTCAAGCGCGCTTTCGTCAGTCACGCGGTAAAAGCGGCCGCCAGTGTTCTTGGCGATTTGCTGTAAAAGCTCAGGGTTAAGGGCGTTATCAAACCATTGATAGGTCGTGATCACGTTCCCAAGCGGGGTACGGCTCTTGATCGGCATTTTCACGCGACCTTCTTTTCCGATCGCAATCGTATAGACGCGGATGCCGTATCCTTTTGCAAGCTCTCCGGCCGTCGCTGGATCAATCTGACCCAGGTTGTTGTCGCCATCAGTCAGAAGGACAATGACCCGGCTTTTTGCTTTGGAATTTCTCAAATGACTGACCGCAAGCGCAAGACCATCGCCGATGGCCGTACCATCACGAAGAACGCCAATCTCAAAGTTCTTGAGCTGCTGGAGAAGAAGGCCGTAATCAAGAGTCGGCGGAGAAAGCGTCATGGCTTCCCCGCTGAACGCGACAAATCCGATTCGATCGTTCTGCCGGCCTTTGATGAAGTTTTCCATCATCTGCTTGGCAAGCTCCATGCGCGACTGATCTGCCAGGTCTTCGATGTTCATGCTGGCCGAAAAATCGAGCGTCATCAGGATATCAATTCCGTTCACGGCACGCTGAGACTGCTTATAACTCGACTGTGGACGGGCCAAGGCGATGATCAAGAGCGCTAGTCCCACGTATTTCATCGCAAGCAAAATCCGTAGAGGATTGGTCTTGCTGGCAATCGCAGGAATCGGAAGCGAGTACGTCACGCGCGCCGGCCGATTTCGCTTCATCCACCAAGCGTGAAAAAGTGGAATCAAAAGAAGTAAGAGAAGAAAACCCCAATCAGCGAACCGCATTGGGTCCTCCGCTGTCAGCAGGCGCAGCAGATGTCATGATAGGTTTTCTGCGAGTTGCGCGAACAAACTCACGAGCAACAGTCACAATGCCCTGGCTCTCAACCTTGGGCGGAACGTAGTCCGTGAACTTGACGCGATCCAGTTGGTCAAAAAGCTCCGAAAGATTCGCCAGTCGCTTCTCATCCCCACTCAGCTCGCGAGCCCACGCTTGCTTGAGATTTTCCATCATCTCGCGAGTCGTGTTCTCAGGAGCATCAAAACCGTAGCGACGTCCGATATAAGTTTTCAGAGTCTCAGATACGCCAAAGTAGTATTTCTTGAACTCTCCCCGGTCCAAAGCGCCGGATTTTTCAAGCTGCGCCAGAGCGGCGAGCGCCACTTCATCTTCGGGCTTTGGAGGCTCTTGTACTTTTGCCGGCAGAGCGCGCTTGCTCTTGCTCCAACGGTAGAGCGAGTAAACAATAGCACCAACGACCAGGAGCGCGCCTGCGCCCATCAAGGCAATCGCCCACCAGGGAAACGCAAGTTCTGCCGGAGGACGGAGATCGGCAGGCTCCTGGGGTTTCGGATCGTCAGGACGGATCGCGGATTTTACTTCCACATGGTACGAATTGGTCCTGGCAAATGACTTTCCACTCGCGTCCTGAATCGCAAGCGATGGCAGAGTCAGCTTTCCTGCCTTCAGGGGAACCGCGATCAGCTTTAAATCCGTTCCTTCAGACTTTGTGAAGATCTCCCAACCCTCGTCATTCAAGGGTTGCGTTCCGGGAGGGAGATCCATTTTCAAAGGTCCTGCGGTCCCTTGTGGGATTGTAAGCTGCGGGATCCGAAGCACGATCTCATCGCCCACTCGGTTTTCTGCAGAAGGTGTCGCACCAGGAGCGGGATTGGCGGGCTCAAGCTCGTATGCAGGCAAAAGAAGAAAGCTCATATCGAGCTTCGCGCTCGCACTCGGCTGAGGCGCAGGATCGGCCAAGGCAGGAAGCGGCATTGAAAACGTAAGCGCTGCCGCCGCGATGAGGATGAGGCTCAGATGTCGCTTCATTTCCTCCCCTTTCTCTTGGCGCGTTTTCTGAAAAAACGCACAACAGCATCCGCGTAATCATCCTGCGTACGGACTTTCAGAAGTTCGACCTGCCCGCCTTTCAGAGCGTTCTGGGTCTTCTCCTCATGTTTTGCCAGATACTCTTTATGCCACTTCTTGAACTGGTAAGAGGAAGTATCGACAAAGCGCTCCTCACCCGTTTCCGGATCCATCAACAAAAGGCTTCCCATCTCAGGAATCTCAAACTCTCTGGCATCTCCCACGGAGATCGCAATCACGTCATGGCGACGCGCAAGCCGTCTCAAAGTGGTCTCATATCCTTCAGCCAGGAAATCACTGATGATGAAAATGATCCCGCTGTGTTTCATGATGCGGCTCGCGGATTCCAAGGCGCCTTTGAGATCGGTTCCGCGCGTGCGTGCCTCATGAGTCAGCACGTCACGGATGATTCTCATGCCGTGCTGCTTTCCTTTTTTTGGAGGAACGATGTGCTCGACTTCGCCACCAAAGAAAAGAGCTCCAACTTTATCTCCCGAGTGCATGGCAGCGTAAGACATCATGCCTGCGATCTCGGCTGCGGCCTCGGACTTGAGTTTAGTTGAGCCAAATCCCTTCGATGCTGAGATATCAACGATCAAGAAAACGGTGAGCTCGCGCTCTTCCTCGTATTTCTTGAGCATCGGATCACGCGTGCGAGCGCTCACCTTCCAGTCGATGTGACGAACGTCGTCGCCATCAACGTAAAGGCGATGCTCAGAGAAAGTCATCCCTTGGCCCTTGAATTGGCTTCGGTACTGACCCGTCATGACCTCATCGACCATCTTGCGAGTCGAGATCTCGATCAGATGGACTTTGCGAAGGATCTCATCAGGCAACATGATGCACTTCTCTATGGAACTTCAACGTGCTCAAGGATCTTTTTGACGATTTGCTCGCTGTCAATTCCATCCGCCTCAGCCTCAAACGAGACTAGGATGCGGTGCCTGAGGATGTCATAGGCAATCGTCTTGACGTCTTCAGGAGTGACAAATCCGCGATGGTTGATGAAAGCGTGCGCGCGGCTTGCTTTCGCAAGCGCAATCGTCGCGCGAGGCGAAGCACCAACCTGGATTTGCTGCTTGAGCGCAGGAAGCCCTGCCTTCTCTGGAAAGCGCGAAGCAAAGATGATCCCCAGGATGTAATCCTTGATCTTCTCATCCATGTAGATTTGAGAGCAGATCTTGCGGGCTTCCATAATGCTGTCTGGATGGCAGACTTTCGCGGCCTTGGGAGGCGTCACGCCTGACATGCGGTTCAAGATGCTCTTCTCTTCGGTCAAAGTCGGATAGCCGACCTTCACCTTGAACAAAAAGCGATCCAGCTGCGCTTCAGGAAGCGGATACGTTCCTTCCTGCTCAATCGGATTCTGCGTCGCAAGAACAATGAACGGATCCTGCAGTGGATACGTCGTTTCACCAATAGTGACTTGATGCTCGCCCATGGCCTCAAGCAGCGCGCTTTGCACTTTGGCAGGGGCGCGATTGATTTCATCAGCAAGAACAAGATTGGTGAAGATCGGTCCTTTACGCGCGGTGAACTCACCCGTCTTCTGATTGAAGATCATCGTTCCCACAAGGTCAGCAGGAAGAAGATCCGGCGTGAATTGAATCCGCTGAAAATCCGCCTGAATCACATCAGCCAGAGTTTTGATTGTCAGGGTCTTTGCGAGGCCAGGCAGGCCCTCAAGCAGAACGTGGCCGTCACAAAGAAGCGCAAGCAAGAGTCTTTCGAGAAGGACTCGCTGCCCTACGACGACTTTGGATGCTTCATTGAGGATGGCATCCACGAAAGTGCTACGTTGTTTGATTTCTTCAGTAAGCGACTGAACGTCGAGTGTAGACATATCAAGGAGTATAGACCTGATCGTGTACCTGTCGGAAGAGTTTACATGATTAAATTTCATTCATTCTCAGTAGATAACGCGGCGCGCTTCGGCAGAATCTGCCGATGTCACGCTGACCTTCACGAAATCTTCACCCAGTATCGGGCAAGACACATGTCTAAAGTTTAGACAGCCCGCAGTGCTCCTATTACACTTGAAGAGTAGATAGCGCTTTGGATGCGCGGCATCGCAATTGCTCTATCCAAGGAAACAGCTGTTTGGAAGTTCAAGCTGAAGTGGTCAGCGTCGCCAGCAGTACTAAATTTCGCGAACTTGGACCCCGGAGGAAATAAGTATGAAGAAGTTATCTTTCTTGGCATTGAGTGCTCTGATCGTCACCCCAGCCTTTGCCGCATCAACCGGCACCCTGACTCTTTCAGGTAATGTGGCTGCAGTGAATGACATCACTGTCACTCCGAATGGCACGAACAACACCTCGCTCAACATCATTTCTGGCGAAACCGGCAAAAATGTCGCGTCCGTGACCGAGTCCTCCAACGACAAGGACGGATACAAGATCCAGATCCACTCGGCAAACGGCGGTCAGCTTCAGCTTGCAGGACAGCCATCCAAATACACGACTTATCAAATTTCCTACGCCGGCGGCTCCTACACGACTCCGCCATTGGCAGCCTCTCCGGTCACGATCAAGAACGTCAGCTCACTCAGTGCTCTGACCAGCGCCACGAGCGCGGTTGCCGTCAACGTCACGGCGTATCCGACCGCCCTTGCCGGTACCTATAGCGATACGGTGACTTTCGCGATCATTGGTAACTGACCAGTTCGCAAATCTTCGGATCCAGTTCATGCGCCCTGCTCGAGCGATCGAGCAGGGCGTTTTTTATTCGGTCGTCTGAACGGTCACGGTGACCGAATCTTTATAAGTCCCGGACACGCTGTTTGCGAGTTCCCCAATCGTAACGACGACAGGAACGCGACTCCCGCCGGATGGACTCGCCCCGCTTCCTCTTGCGACAACCGTGCTGCCTCCCCCAAGCGAGATCGGGGTTGAATTTACAGTCAACGTATAGGGAACCGCGCTACTCGTCAGACTCGCATGTTTCATCTGGCCTGCATTCTGAGAGCTCATTGAAAGTGAATAGCCAGCATTTGTCACCAGCACGATATCAAACGCCTTGCTCTCCCCGGTATACATCGTTCCAAAGTCCAGACTCATGCTCGTTGCGCTCGTGCTGAACGCTCCCCCCGTTGGAACCAAGGACAAATCAATCGAGCGTGTTGACGAATACTGCAAGTTAACCGTTGAGGTATCCCTGAGAAAATAGGAGGACAGCGTGCCCTCGTAGAGACGAACCGTCACTGTGTCAAAATAGAGTCCGACAGGACTGGACGAGACGTTACCCAAGACCGCGCGATAGCTCTCAGAATTCTGAACGCTGCCAGCGTTGTCTGGAAACGCACTGGCGATGATATCGGAGTTCGTCACCGCATCGGATAGATCCTTCAGGACATCGGCATAAGGAAAAGTTCGATACAGCTGATAAGGAGCTACATCAGAGCCCTTGAACATCTGCCGATTGTAATTCATCGACATCCCGCGCGAAAAAGTCAGAAAGTAATCGCAGCCGTGATTGGTGTTATTGCGCCGAACATTGACCGTAATCTGCTGAGCCGATGAAGAATTAAAGTTCACGCTCGATGCCGTCTGCATGTTCAAACCGTTGCACCCCACTTCGGCATGGGCGCTTGCGGCAGTCAGCACTGCAGCCATGATTATGAGAATTTTCATCATTGATTCTCCAAGGTTTTCTCCAAAGTCATTGGATCCAGGCGAACCATTCCAACTTGGCCTTTTTTGATCTTGAACTGGATGGGTTTCCATCTGGAGTCATAAAGCCTGAGCTCGTAGCGCCCCGGCTCAAGTCCTTCGACAAAGTAAGTTCCGCGCTGATTGGTGAAGAAGCTTTCAACAAATGCTCCAGCAACTTGCTTCGGGAACTCTGGATCAGCAACACGAACGACTTCGCCCGACTGAAGGGATAAAGGCTCGCCTTCTGGCAACAAAAGCCTCCCTGTTGCGACAGCAGCAGAGCGAACATTCAAGGTGATGTCCACGCCGCTTTTATAAGTGGGCCTTGCGACCTGGAATTCCCGTCCGAGGCTGTAACCTTCAGGAAGCGACGTCACGCCCAGACTGACGGGTTGCTCGTAATAGGAAATCAATCCGGGGAGAACGCCTGGACCAAAAGAGTTCACCGTAGCCTCTGAGTAGTTCCCATTATTGTTCACAGCAACTTCAACGCCCGTAGATGCGGGATCATGGATGATGACAAAGCTCTCAGTGACAGGTCGGCTGATCGCGATGCTCTGATCGGTCCAGACCAGCGCTGATCCCAAGCTTAAGGAAGATTGATGAACAGGCGATCCGTCATGAGGAATTGTAGACTTGTGATCAAGCGACAGCTCGGCTCGTTGGCTGAGGTAATCGGCGCGCGCATTGACTTCGTCCTGATCAAGAGAATGCTGATATCCACCATTCAGCCTGACGTCGTTGTAAGGCTTCTCCGGCTGGCGGAACCAATCCACACGGCTCGCTGAGCGGGTGCTGTCATAGGTTGTCTGGAAATTGTTTCGATGAACCGAATCTGACCAGCTCAGGCTGGCAAAAACGCGATGCTCAGTAACGGCGTCTGACGTTACCGCGTAATTGATCCCTGTCTGGAGGACAGGAGACCAATTCTTGGACAAATCCATTTGGGCGACTCGCCGATTCGGGCTTTCGGTCCTTGAAAGATAGTACTGATATCCCGCTCCCGCGCGGAGTTCCCAAGGGAGCCGCTCTGTGAGATAAGAATCCATTTTCCAGGCATAAAGACTCGTCGGATTGCTCGAGCCTGGGGCACCGAAATTCTGCCCATCGTATTCCACATTGGCAGTCAGGAGAGTATGCGCCTCTTTTGAGCCCCAACGCTCGAGTGATTGATATCGCAAACGTGCGCCCTTACCATCGATTGCAGCTGAATCTCGACTGGCAGCCAGATCCGCCGTCAGCATGCCTGCCCAGGTTGCCCAATAGGCTTCAAGCCCCAGGAGTGAGCGAAATCGATCCCGTTGAACGTTTGCGCCCAACGTGAAGCGGTCTGTTAATCCGATTCGATGAAACGCAGAAGCCAATGCATTGGATGTATCGTACCTGCGATCCGTCTGAGTCGGATTAGACACCAGCCCCACGTTATAAGAAAATTGCTGCAGCCCTTTTCTCATAAGCTGATTATTAAATAGAACGGATAGATCAATGGTCTCGACTTGACCCAGATCATCTGTCACCCGCAGCTGAACATCGTTTCGTCCCACGGTCAGCGGATAGTCCTGAAGATTGAAAGGACCTGCCGAAAGCTGAAGCCTTTGCACAAAAAGCCCATTCACATAGATCTCAACCGTGGAGGGTCTTTTCAAAAACACTTCAGTGCGATTGA
>JBJMMA010000235.1:0-15169 GCA_045805065.1 Bdellovibrionia bacterium
TTCAGCGTGAAGCGGATAAAGAAGATTAAAGAGCATACGGGATGCTACAAATTTTTAAAAAGCCGTGTCAAGGATTCCTTGCGTAGGGAGCGGCCTAGAGTTGGACAATTCCCTGCGCTTCCCTCAGAATTGAGATTCGGGACGGGGGAATCCATTCATGAGAAACGCACTTTTCGGTCTTTTCAGTCTGCTGGCGGTAATCGGGACTCACGCTTCAGCGTCCCCGGCGCATGATTCGACTCAACTTGCCTCTCTTCTCTCGTTTAAATTCCCTCGCTATGAACAATTGAAGATGCTTCCTCCTGAAGCACAAAAGACTGTCATTGAGGGGATTCAGGCGTTCTTGATCCAAGCGGATCTAGAAGCGCGCAAGGGCGGCCAAGAGTCTGCCTTGAATGACCTCAATACTTTGAAGAGATTCTACGAGCTTTGGATTGAAACAGCAGAGGCAAAGCCGCGGTCTCGTTCTTCTTCAAAGTCCTCTTTAAAGTCCTCTGGGGTGCAACAGCCTTATTGCATCAATCAAGGCGTCGTGAAACCTATCAGCGAATGCGATACATCGCTGGGGTATAAGATGCATGACTTTGATACAAACAAGGTCTTATCGAAACTTGGACCTGCCTCTCAATGTCCCCCAGGTCAAATGCCCTGCAGCCCTTTCTTTGGCTTTACGTCCGAAGGACAGATGTTTTGCTCTTCTAAAAACCTGACGCGCGATTGCGCGGAACAATCCAAACAGCCAGGCACCGTCTCGATCGTCAATGTCATGATGAGCTGTCAGGCTGGATCAGCTGGCGTGGCCAAGGTGGATTGCAAGGCGTTAGGAGAATTCTTTGATCAGCAAATGGAAGTGGTCGAAAAGCTCTGTCAAAAGGCACCCAAGCGTTTTGCATGCGGAATCCTAAAGGATCAAATACGGGATGTGATGAACGAGGGCTCCGAGAAAAAGTCTGCCGCCAAAGAGGTTGGATTGGACAAAGTCGCAGAAGTCGTCCGAGCCACAAACGAAGCTGCCCAGATGGACGCAGGTTCCGCTCCATGCCCGACCCAGGAGAAAGCTAAAGCCAAGTCTGCACCCGCTCCTGCAGCCAAGCCCAAGGAAGCACAGGCAGCATGTACTCAAAAGTCATCAGCCAAAAACTTTGAAAAACCGACATTGGATGCTTTGATAGCAGAACTCATGGGTGAGCACGCGGATGACTTTGTCTGCGGAGAGCTGACTCTGCCAAACAAAAGCAAAATCGGCCTTAATCGAATGAAAGGTGAAATGACAGTCCAGGCAACGCCGGACTCCACACCGGTTACCTTGGATTTTGTCGAGGCTCAGCTTCTGGGAAATATATCAGCGGCACTTCTTGATCCGCCTCAAAAAGTTCCGCCTAAAGACCTTCTTGCACATTACCTTCCAAAAGAGATCATGAAAGATCCTGGAAAAATCGTTCTAGAGAGCAAGGATGGTAAACAAAAGAAGGAATTTCCGTCCAAGGGATGGATCACGGCGAATGGAACACGGATTCGGTACATTCCCGGTGTTGATTTCGGCGATGAGAAAAAGCATATCGTGATGATGAGCGTTCAACTTCCCGGCAGCGCAAAAGAAATGCGAATCGGCATCCCGCTCTCGCTCCCTGAGGATGGTCAGGAAGAACCGGCCAATGACTCCAAGGCTTTGCCAAGCCAGCCAGAGTAAACAACGAGGCCTCGATTCACTTCGTTCCAGGCTTTCATGGATTCATTCCAGCTGACCTCTGCCCACATCAGGGGCGAGAGATGTTCAGCGAAATGGGCCTGACAGTGGGCTTTCATCTCATCCAAGGTGAATAGTCTTTGCTCATCGCCCTTTTGAGGTTGGACCATCGCGGGTGAGAGCCAGCGGTGCTTGGGCAGAATCACCCAACGATCGTCTCGGTTTTCTACCGGTACATCCAACTGATGAATCTCAGTCCACCACCCCTTTTGATGATGAGGAGAAACCTCCAATGGGTGAACATGATTCTTCCAGCTATTTTGGCAACTGCTTTGCGCCGGATAGAAGAGCATACCTTTGATCCAGGCAAGAGGTTGCGGACTTGGAAGTCCCAGATAAGCTAAGACGCTCTCCCCATCCAGGCGTTCACTCAGTTTCAACTGATGATGAAAGATTTTCGCTACCTTGATATCGAGCCGGTCTCGGTGCAAAGTTCCAAAGTAGTGGTTCATCTTTAGCGCCTGATCGGGCGTTTCGCCGGCAAATAGATAGAACTTCACCGCAGCTTCCCAGTGATAAATCTGCGAAGGCAGGGCGCCATGACCCGGGAGCTTGAAAACAAAATCAAACTCTCCCACCGTATTTCGACCCTGGCCCGGTTTTGAGGGCTCATGCTCCTGAACCGGCACGCCACCGTAAAATGCCTCGGGCTTCAGATACTCACGAATCCAGAAAGACAGTAGCGCTTCAAAGTATCGCCCCAGAAGCATGGTTTGATTTTCGCGACTTTTGAGATCCTCAAGAAGCGCCGCCGGGTTTTCATCACAACGGCGAAACCACTCCTCACCTTCTCGGGCTTTTTCCTGAAACCAATCGTCACGCAGAAGTCTGTCGGCAAAGGCAGGATGCTCTGGATTGAGCAGGCCTGGTCCTTTCAAGATCCAATAGAGATCGCGAACGCTTGGGGTCCTCATTGGGATTGGAAATGCTCTTTCTCCCAAATCGCCTCTTTGACTGCAATCGCAAGATCTTGGACTTTTCCAACGCCAAAGAAATGCACGAACACAAGTTTTGGAGTCTCTTGAGTCATGTGCGTATGGATTGAAGTGATCTGGATGTTGGCTTCGAGCAAGTCTTTCAGGACAAAGGGAAGCTCGGTCTCAAGGGATGCGACATCGCCGTTCACGACAGCGTTCTCGTCGCTCCCTGCAAACGTGGCCCAGCTACTGGCGCCTGTTGATTGTCCGAGCTTCTGATTTTGAAGAGTCGTGCTTCGAGGCAGTTCCACCCGGAAAACTCCGTTGGACATCTCGCCTTTCCAAAGAAGACTCTCCATGGTCTTTTGATTCAAATCGCTGTGAGCAATATCGGCAGGAACGGAATCCAAGCGAGCGGCCTTGTGCTTGTCGGACTTTCTCTCTTTGATGCGTTCACCATTCAGAGTTGAATAAACCCAACCCATGGCGCGCGCCATGAGCTCTTCGCTACCAGTTCCCTCAATATGAAGCGACATCACTCGTGACGAATCCATCATGAAGCGATTATGCAATGAGGTTGCCGTGAGCCCCTGATCGAGGATGGCACGTAGAACCGGACCTACTTCTTCCTGACGCAATGGGAGATCGCCTAAAAGAAGGGCATGATCCCGCGTTCCAGAAATCGTCATCCAGGCCGTCAGACCAAACTCCGGTGTAAGCTTCACGCCCTGAACCGTTGTCTCAAGATTTGGGCGCTGGAACTTGAATTGGTAAGTGCTGCCGTGGAGGTTTCCCTTCACTTTGGAGTTCTCTTCAATGACCGCAGAACTCAGGCCCGAATCTGATAAGGCGTGGGTTTTTCCTAAAAACAGCGCTCCACCGAGGAACAAGAAACCTAAGATCAAGGCGATGGCGACAGGATGAGGATGCTTGGTTTGAGACGTCTGCATTCTCCAGTCATATCACAATTTAGGCGAAAACGCCTTACTTGAGCCGGAGCGCCTCACTTGCCACTTCCCGATCATCGAAGTGGATCTTGGTTGTTCCGATAATTTGATAATCTTCGTGTCCTTTTCCTGCGATGAGAACAATATCGCCGCGCTTTGCATCATCAATGGCTGAATAAATCGCCTTTTTACGATCCGGCTCGACAGTAAAGTTCGAGTGCCCGCTCATTCCTGACACAATCTCATCGATGATGGACTGAGGATTTTCGGTACGTGGATTATCGGATGTAACGATTGTCAGATCTGAAAGTTCTACAGCAAGCTTTCCCATCACTGGCCGCTTGGTGCGGTCGCGGTCGCCGCCGCAACCAAACACGGTGATCAATCGAGGAGATCCCCCGCTACTTTGCCTACTGTCTTGAATGATCCCGCGCAATGTTTGCAGAACTTTTTCAAGCGCATCAGGTTTATGAGCATAATCCACAAGAACATGGATGCCTTGTGCGTTTGGAACTGCCTGAAGCCTGCCTGGTACAGACTCCAGCTCGTTCACGCCTTGGGCAATCGCCTGGGGATTAAGCTTAAGTCCCAACGCCGCTCCCACAGCGCCTAAAATGTTTGCGACGTTAAACTTTGCGGTCAGGGCGGAATCAATTTTAACGCCCGCAATCTCTCCATGGATTCCTTCCAAACCCATTTTCAGTAGCGAGCCCTGAAGCTCTGCAGGAGTTACATCCGAGGAATAGGTCACGACTCGCGCCATCTCGGCAGGCTTTCTGGCCTGAAGCTCGCGAGCCAATCGCTGACCCCATTCAGTATCGACTCCAATGCTTGCAACCGGAGCCTTGCCAGCTCTTCGTGACTCCGCCGCATACTCCGTAAAAAGCATGGCCTTGGCGCCGAAGTAGTCTTCCATATCCGGGTGATAATCCAGATGTTCAGGCGTGAGGTTGGTGAAAATCATCGCATCAAAGGCAAGATAGGCAGCCCGGTGCTGCTTGAGTGAGTGAGAGGAAACTTCCATCACGACCGCAGTACAACCCGCGTCTCGCATCTCAGCCAGAAGCCTTTGAAGCTCGGCAGCACCCGGTGTCGTGTGGGTCGAATCAATGACCTTGTCTTTGTAACGAAAAGCGACAGTCCCAATGAGACCGACGTGATGGCCTGCCGCTTTGAGAATGGATTCAACGAGATAAGAAGTCGTTGTCTTGCCACTCGTGCCTGTCACACCGACCATCAGCATGGCGTGTGAGGGATTGTCGTAAAAAGCTGCAGCAAGCCGCGCGAGTGCAAGTCTTCCGTTTGCAACTTGAAGATAGGGAATTCCCGCGGGCACCGGGTCTTCTCCCACAATGAGAGACGCGCCCGATTGATGCGCTTGCGCGATAAAGCGATGCCCATCCTGGCTCTCGCCACGGGTTGCGACAAAGATCATTCCGGGCTTCACCTGGCGGGAATCCGCCGTGACGCCTTGAACGCTGAGCGCTCTCACTTTTGAATCAAGTTTTGAAAGCCATTCACCTGGAAAAAATTCTTCAATTCGTCTCATTCGCCCTCGCCTAGAGTCAGGCGAACTGTATCGCCTTCGGCGATGGCTTGTCCAGGCTCAGGCGTCTGGGCCCGAACCAATCCTACGCCTTTGACTTCCAGGTTGAGAGAGTGCCCCTCGAGCGCTTCGACAACTTCGCGAGGCGTCAGACCTCTGAGCGCAGGCATTTTCCAGGCGGGGCGCTGTGCCGTAGCGGTGCTCGCCAGCTCAAGCTGAGGCGGAATGACTGCGCCAGGCTCCCGATTCTCTTGAGAGCTATTCAGCTTTGGAGCAGGAGCTTTCGCAGCAAGCGCAGTCTGATGAGCGACAGCTTTTGCGATTGCAGCCTGACTGCTGCGAACCATATCAGCAGGAGGTGCTGCGGGCTGCTTTGCATCCGCCAACGTATTGCTCGCTGGAGCTGGAAGGCTAAAGCGATTTGCCACGGCATTCAAAACTTCACGGAACAAAGGCGCCGCAACCTCGCCGCCGTAGTACTGACCATGAGGCTCATCGATAGAGGCAAAGATCACAATTTTTGGCTCAACTTGAAGCGGAAATCCAATGAAGGATGCCACGTAGCGAGAGCGAGAATAGCGTTTGGTCTCAGGATCGATCTTTTGCGCGGTTCCGGTTTTTCCCGCAATCCGATAGCCATTGAGAACTGCGTTTCCGCCCGTTCCGCCTTCTTTAGTCTGCGTTGTCGACTCAAGCGCTTCAATGACTTGCGCGGTCACCTTTTCGGACAGGATTCTATGTGGCTCTGGCGGCTGAGTGTTCTTCGATTTGATCAGCGTTGGCTGAACGAGCCATCCGCCGTTTAGGAAAGATGCGTAAATCCGGGCCATCTGGATAGGTGTGACCAAAACGCCATGTCCAAATCCAATGTTAGCCAGAGTAATCGGGGTCCAAGCCTTACGCTGCGGAACGCGACCATTAATCTCACCGGGAAATTCGATTCCGGTCTTGGTCCCAAAGCCAAAGCTGTGAAGTGCTGCCAGATATTTATCCGCACCAAGCTTCAGAGCAAGCTTTGCAGCGCCGACGTTACTGGAGACTTGAATGATCTTCTTCAGCGAGATCCATTCAAAGCGCTCGTGAGCGGTTGCTTCAGAGATCGTTCGGCCACCGATTTTAAATTTCCCGTGCTCGCCATAGAGTTGATCCGTGAGCTTCATGCCGTTGGACAAAGCAGCGGCAAGCAACGCGGGTTTCAAAGTCGATCCAGGTTCATAGCCGTCGGTCAGGGCGCGGTTGCGCTTACGATCCGGAGAAGCACCGCGAATGTTTGGATTAAAGGATGGCTCATTGGCCATCGCAAGAATCTCGCCATTCATGGCGTTCATGACGATGACACTTCCGCCGCGAGCGTTGGCTTTTCTGACCGCGTTTCTGAGCTCTTCTTCAACCGAGTATTGAAGGGATGCGTCCAGAGTCAGGGTGACAGGCTCGCCATCGCGACCTTCTTGAGCATCTTTTGCAGCCTTCGAGTCAATGAAAGCAGGTCTTCCCAGAGCATCACGAACGGCGCTGACAGAGATCACTTTGCCGCGAAGCTTTTCGTTCTGAAGAAGCTCAATGCCTTCCGTTCCTTCGGAATCAAGATTGGTTCCGCCGATGATATGCGCTGCAAGCTCATTATGCGGATAAACGCGCTCGCTCTCGCTCACGATCCAGAGTCCGTTGATGAGATCGCCATCGGGACCGATGATGTGATGCGTGCGAAGTCTTTCAAACTCATGATCTGAAAGATGGCGCTTGATCCAGGCAAAGCCACGCCGATCGTCCATCTTCTTCATGATGTGCGATTGCGGAAAATCGAGAGCTTTCGCAAGTAGCCTCGCAACCGCTTTGCGATGGGCGATTTTTTGCGGATTCATGGCAAGGCTTCGAGTCTCGCTGTTGATCGCAAGCGGCTCGCCGTTGCGGTCCAGAATCGAGCCGCGCCTTGGGCTCACCAGAAATTTTGTTGTAAACTGCCGGCGCGAGAGTTTTTCGAGGCGTTGATCGCCTCCGATCTGAATCCATGCGGCTCTTCCCGCAAGCAATCCCGCGCCTGCGAGGCAGAGGACCATCAGAACAATGAAACGAGACTTGAACGGATCGGCGTGGTTATTCTGCGAATTGTTCTGCGTGTTCATTTCGATGCCCGAGCAGGTTCGCGAACCGGTGCGCTTTGAGACATGTAGATGACTTGATCGGACTTCGGTTGATTGAGCCCAAAACGTGCTCGGGCGATCATCTCAAGTCGCCGCGGCGATCGAAGACCTGCGACCTTCACATCCATTTTCTCACGCGCTTCTTTCAAAGCACGGATCTGACGATCGGCCTGATCGATTGCGTAGGTTTTGCGAACAATCGATAAGCGAAGCGCAACCGTTCCAATCGCCATTGCAATCAAAACTGGAATGACCCAGAGAGGCATCCACTGACGCAATGAGCTTCCAGCCGAAGATTGATAGGATGACGACTTATTAAATGATGCAGATCCAGTTTGTCTTACGGCCATATCCCCGGCCCTCTAACGGCGCTCAGCGATTCTCAGCTTTGCGCTTCTTGCTCGGGAGTTCCGACAAAGCTCCTCTTCATCGGCTTCAATAGGCTTTTTAGTGAGTGGTTCAAAGAGCGCCTCATCACGAGACGGACCTCTGAAAGCCAGCTTCACACGGCGATCCTCAAGCGAATGAAAGCTCAAGATCGCCACCCTTCCCCCCGGTTTAACTCCAAGGATAACACGACTTAAGAGCGAATCGAGCTCATTCAGCTCTTCATTCACTACAATTCTTAACGCCTGGAACGTCCGGGTTGCGGCATGAATCCTGCCATGACGAGCCGGAGGCGGGACCGCTCTCACGATCAGATCCGCAAGCTCGCGTGCCGTGCGAGGCATTTGCTTTTCACGGCGCTTATCGACAATGACTTGCGCGATCCTGCGGGAAAACCGCTCTTCGCCGTACTCGCTCAACACCTTCTCAAGCTCGGGTTGCGTGACCGTCAAAAGATAGTCGCGGCAGCTCTGTCCTCGAGTGGGATCCAGTCTCATATCGAGAGGGCCATCGGACATAAAGCTGATCCCGCGGTCATCGCTTTCGAGCTGGTCACTGGAAAACCCAAGGTCAGCCATCAGGCCAAGAATTTGTTTTCCTTCGAAGAATTGATCTGCGTCGCTGAAACGCGAATGCTCAATCACCAGGCGACCTTCTTCGATCTCTTTGGCAAAGCGGCGGCGTCCTGCTTCAACGGCTTTGGGATCCTGATCAACCGAGAGGACTTTGTGACTGCTGAGCGCAGGGTCTGAGGCCAGGGCTTTTAGAAATTCGCCCGTATGCCCCCCACCCCCTAAAGTGCAGTCCACAATCCAATGAGCTGGCGCATCGGCTGGAAGCTTTTTGAATGGCTCAATGAGCGCATTGACGATGGGTTCAACAAGAATGGGAATATGGACAGTTTCAGCGCTCATGATTTGTTAGTCCGCTTATAGACGTCGGAGTCGACAATTTCCATCCATCGTTCGGGCGCCTTCGTCACTTCAAAACCAAACTGCCGATAAAGTCCATGCGCGTCCCTTGTCGCAAGCGAGAATCGACGCAGCCCCTGAAGCTGAGGATGGCTTTGAATGCAGGTCATGAGCCATTTGGACAATCCCTGCCCACGAGACGACTCTTCTATATAAACATCGCAAAGATAAGCAAAAGTGGCCGAATCGGTAATGACGCGTGCCAAACCGACCTGCTTCAGCCCTTTCGGCCCTTGAGAATCAACTTCATAAACCCCAAAGCAAAGAGATCCCTCACAAGCCTTCTTGACTGTTTCAAAAGGAATCCCCTCGCACCAATAAAGCTTGCTCAAGACACCATGAACTCTCAGCAAATCGAGAAGCTCCGGGTCGGTGCTGATGACGTGTTTGTCGCTACGCCATTCCTTGTGGGTCATTCCATTATCCTCTCATAAATGGGTCGTTCGAGCACTACTCAGATCAGCCAACTTTGAACATTTGAAGTTGTCGGGGCAGTTGCTGGGGCGAATGATGGATCACCTGGTGGTGCCCCCTGCAAATTAAGGTGAGAGTATCCAAAGTCGTCATGCCACCTTCAGACAAAGGCTTAATATGGTGAATATCAAGCCAGCGCCTCTCAGAACATCTCACCCCTTGTAATGATCGGTGAGTGCATTGCCCTTGATCACGTAGTCGCACCGCATGCTCAAGCCGTGCTGGAATAAATCTTAAGTTAGAGCTTTCAGAGGGCGCATTTGCCTGTCCCGGGACAGGTTTCGAATCTATCCTTTGTGCAGTCCTTTTTTCGGCTCGCAAAGCCTTTTCCATTGGATCCTTCTTTTCGACAAAGAGTTCCAATGCCGCCCGCAAGGTCTCTTCCATCGTTGCCGCCCTGCCACTTTGAGACGACACTAAGTCCTGAACACGCTTAAGCAATTCATAGACATCTTCAGAGAGGCCAATTTTAAGCTCGATACGGTTTTCAGAAACATACCGAGTTCGATCTTGAACTTGTCTATCAGGAAACTCCCGGGCGATTTCTTTTTCAAGCTCGCGCTTGGATAGCTCAGCCGCTGATGAGAGCCACCGATCTTGATTCTCAAGCGTAAGTACCGAAGCAATCATCCGCGCATTAGAAACCGTAACTTCTTGTCTCTGGATCATTTCATGAAGCTTAGGAACTTCACGGGACTTTCTGGCAATCGTAATAAAATTAAAGCTCACACTTTCAGAAAGTCCTAAGCCTTGAGTGGCATAATCAAAAAGACTTTTGAAACCCATCTCGCGATACCCACGGCAATCGTCGATCTCCTGTAAAACAGAAATAAGTTCACTTTCTGCTCTGAGATTAGTCTTTGTGATTTGAAGTGCCTTTTCATGAAGAACTTTAAAGCTCGTTTTCATGAACGGATCTATAGCATGCGTTTTTTGAGGCCCTTAAATGGCTTTGTGTTGAGCGATTTCGAGCGGCTTCAATTTTTTTGAAAAAATGACCTGAATCTCTTTGCAGAATGGAAATTAGCTAGAAATGGCCGCATTTTAAAACTTGTTTAAAGGCACTGAGATTGATGCTGCCAAAAACCTGTCAATGTTTTCTGAAATTAAAGTGAGATATTTTCAGAATTAAAACTCAGTCTAGAACATCATGAAATCAAGATCACTGAGTCGCGAAATATTTTAGCTGGGAATTAGCCAGCCCAAAATACACATCCCGCCTGTCCCGGGACAGGCGCTTACCAATTTAAGGCGTTACAGTCAGGCTCAAGCTCGAGCCCCGGCCCTAAGCCTGAAAAAACCAATCAGTTTTGCGCAGCGGTGGTCACAGCAGAACCAGCAGCACCAGTCACCGAAGCTGGAGCTACGACAGGAGCCGCCATAGGCTTTTTGAAATAAGTCTCGATCGCCTTACGAACCACATAAGACGACTTCACTCGCCAAAGTTTTTGGTGGATCGTCAAAGATGCAAACGCAATGCGACGGCCGCGGCCTTCGGCAAAAGCGACGAACCAGTCGTACTTGCCTTGAGGATCCGTACCGGTCAGAGAGCCGGTTTTTCCACCGACATCGATGTCTTTAAATTTGGTGCGCTCAAAGCCGCGGAAAGATTTGCGAGAGGTGCCACGAATGACAGTCTCACGCATCAAGCGACGAAGCTCAGCAGCAGTCGATGGCTCGATTGAGAGCTGCGCGACCTTTGGCTTTGCTGAGTAAATTTCCTGACCTTCAGGAGAATAGACGGACTGAACCAGGTAAGGCTCCATCATCACGCCTTCGTTCACAATCGTTGCAGCAATGAGAGCGCCTTGCATCGGGCTCATTGTGTTGTCACGAGTGTAGCCAGAGGCCGCTTCTGCGATTCCCCAAGCATCATCAGGAATCGGTGCCTTGCCTTGTTGGAACAAGAAGTCAGCCTGGATCTGGCGATTGAAACCGAAACGATCCGCGTAAGTGCGAAGCTCGACGGGACCGACTGTAAAAGCACCGATACGGCCAAAGACGGTATTGATCGATTTTGCGAACGCGTCTTTCAGTGTCGCCTGGCGCGTCCAGCGGTTGATCTTATTCTTCAAAATATTGTGCTTATAAAGAGTATGGTTGGCGCCATTGAACTGGATCGGCGTATCGCCTGAGTATTTCTGATTTTCAATCGCAGCGGCTGCCGTCACGACTTTAAAGACAGATGCGGACGGAAACGTCGCTCTGAAAGCCATGTTTTCTTTCATGTCAGACTTTTCAGAGTAGCTCACGACAGAGAGAATCTGGCCCGTGGTTGCGTCCATCGCGACAAACGCGCCGTAGTCCGGGCGGTACTGGCGAAACAGATTTTCCATCTCGTCTTGAAGAGTGGGATCAAAGGAGTATTGGAGAACAACTTTCGGAGCAATGCCCGGAATCTCCATCTCCGTTGGGAAATGATAAAAGGATGCGGATTGGCTCAGGATGCGCGCCAGGCTTTCCTTGGTCACCAAGTCAGGGCGGCGAGTCAGCTTCTCCAAAGTTTGAGGCGAGTACTTCTTGAAAGCAAACCCTCCGGCAACCGCAACTACGGCGAGGCCTAGAAGTGCCATTTTTGAACGATTCATTTGAAAACGCTTATTCGCCATGGTGATGGTACTCATGATCCGCGCAAAAACCCCGTCTACGCTCCCCAGATTGGATTTAGGTTCAGGTGGGGACGCTCCCGAGATTTAATCATGACATGGCAGCCGGGCCCTCGGTCAAGAATCTTCCGAGTCTAAATCATTTTCGCTTTCAATATCTTCGGCGGGATCCAGGGTCAGAGCCGAATTGGTTTCAAAGGAGAGAGGAAGAGCGCGCTCGGCAATTTTTTCCTCCTCCGTGATGTACCGCGCCTGGACCATCTTTCCGAGGATCGAGTAAATTGTTTTTCGAGCGTATTGCGTGAGCTGTTTTTGGCGAAAAGAAACGGAGTAGCGCTTGGGACTCGGGAGAAGCATTGCCAGAAAAGCCCCCTCTTTGGCCGTCAGCTCGGCCGGAGATTTTCCAAAATAAAATCTCGCTGCAGGCCCGATTCCATAAATGCCCTCACCGAACTCAGCGATGTTCAGATAGATTTCCAGAATCTTTGGCTTCTTGAAGGTCTCCTCAAGTTTCACGGCCAGGAAAAGCTCCTTCACCTTTCTCGCCATGGTCTTATCGGCATCGAGAAAGACGTTCTTGGCAACCTGTTGAGTGATGGTGCTGGCGCCCCGGGCAAACTTCCCCTTGGCCAGATCGTGATTCACGGCCTCTTTGATCGAATTAGGGTCATAGCCATGATGCTGATAAAAGGCCCAGTCCTCACTCACGACAATGGCGCCCACGGCCTTCTTGGAAATCTCCGAGATCGGCACCCACTGGGCGGGTCGGGACTTTTCAAATGTAATGGTGGTCTCGCGAGGCTTTGTCTCTCCCTGCACTTTCTTGAGCTGCTTGCCTGACATTTTTCCATGCATGGGCTTGGGCAGCGGAGAATAGTGAACGAGAGGGTATCGAGTCTTGAGAATCGAGACGTCAGGAAGGCCCATCCAATTGCAGCCCATAAGACCTACGGAGAGTCCCACGGAGGCTATTAAAACTAAAACCCGAGGTAGACGGAAAAGCATGACGATTTCCTTGATAACACGGCGAGCCGTAAACCGCCAAGAATTCAATAGAATCTCTTGTTTAGGCTCATCTGCGATTGTAAGCTCTCTGTGTGCAAAAAAAATCGAATTCGAAGAAGTCTAAGCTAGCTCTTCCTGAACTTCCGGAAGGCCTTCAAAATAACCCGTACATCATTCCGAACACCAATCGGGTTTACACCAACCCGAACAAGCAGAAGATCGCACGCGACATTCTCGAGCGCTACACGGGAAGCCCGATCGAGGCTTTCCAAAAGCAGATCATTCTGACCAATTTCGACTATTACCTGGAGCGCTTCCATAACCTCGTCGGCGACGAACGCACCCGCGGTTCGGCCATGGCAGCGGTTCACAGCAAAAAGACCGGCGTCTCCATCGTCGACTTCAAGATCGGCTCGCCAACGGCAGCCTTGATCATCGAAGTCCTCTCCGTGATCGAGCCCAAGGCAGTTTTGCTCCTGGGAATGTGCGGCGGTCTCCACCGTTCACTCAAAGTGGGCGACTTCATCTTGCCGACCGCTGCGATTCGTGACGAAGGCGCTTCCCGCCATTTCATGCCTCCGCAAGTGCCGGCTTTGCCGACCTTCAAGATCCAAAAGTTTGTTTCTCAAGTTATTGTAGAAAAGGGCTTGGATTACCGCACCGGAGTCATTCATACTACGGATTATCGTTTCTGGGAGTTTGATCAAAAATTCAAGGCATCGCTCTATGAAGAGCGCTCCTTGGGGATCGACATGGAAACCGCGACGTTGTTCGTCGGTGGTTTCGCGAGCAAGGTACCGATTGGTGCGTTGCTCCTGGTTTCGGATCTGCCTTTCAAACGGGGTGGAATCAAAACCAAGAAGTCCGCGAAGGCTGTGTTCCGCAGATTCACGGATCTTCACTTGGAGATCGGGATCAAGTCCATGAGCGAGATCGCAGACCGCGGTGAACATATTCGACATTACAAGTGGTGAGACCTAAATGCTGAAGAGAATGCTGGATTTCTTTTCCAATGACCTTGCAATCGATCTGGGAACGGCGAACACGCTCGTTTATGCCCGTGATCGCGGCATCATTATCAATGAACCTTCCGTCGTTGCGATCCATCGCAATGCCCGCGGCCAAACCCGCGTTCTTGCCGTCGGCAAGGAAGCGAAGGACATGCTGGGAAGAACGCCAGGCTCGATTCAGGCGATTCGTCCTCTGAAGGACGGCGTTATCGCTGACTTCGAAGTCACTCAGCAGATGCTGAAGTACTTCATCGCCAAAGCCAGCGAGCGCAGAACTTTCATTCGCCCGCGCATCATCATCTGTATCCCGTTCGGGATCACGCAGGTTGAAAAGCGCGCCGTGAAAGAATCCGCTCAATCCGCAGGCGCCCGCGAAGTTTACCTGATTGAAGAACCAATGGCCGCAGCACTCGGCGCAGGTCTTCCGATCCGTGAACCAAGCGGAAACATGATCGTCGACATCGGTGGCGGTACCACTGAAGTCGCGGTCATTTCCCTCGGCGGTATCGTTTATTCGAAATCTGTCCGCGTCGCAGGCGATAAGTTCGACGATGCGATCGTTCAATACATCAAGCGCAAGTACTCGCTTCTGATCGGTGAGCGTACGGCTGAAGAGATCAAGCTCTCCATCGGCTGCGCCTACCCGTTCGAAGAAGAGAAGCCACACGTCGTCAAGGGCCGCGACCTCATCAGCGGCGCACCGAAGACGATCGAAGTGAACTCCGAAGAAATCCGCGACGCTCTCGCTGAGCCAGTCTCCGCAGTCGTCGACACGATCAAGACCGCTCTTGAGCGTACGCCTCCAGAACTCGCTGCCGACATCGTCGACAACGGAATCATCCTGGCCGGTGGCGGAGCATTGCTTGCTAACCTCGACATCCTGATCAAGGAAAAGACCGGCTTGCCTGTCGCCTTGGCAGAAGATCCACTCACCTGCGTCGTTCGCGGCTCTGGTAAGGCTCTTCAGGATCTCGACCTGCTTCGTAAGGTTACGATCGTTTAAGAATCAGGCCAAAGGCCATTTCAAAATTCAAAAAGCCTCCGTCGCAAGACGGGGGCTTTTTTGTTTTCGGGACCTACTTATCAACAAAGTTATCCACTTATCCACACGGCTTTAAAACGCACCAAACCCAGCAGCCTCACATCAGTGCGGGGCTCCGGTTACGCTGTACCCAGAGCACTTACCTCACAATTGCCTTAAGTAGTGAGACACTAAAGCAGCCAGAAAAACCAGAAACCTAGCTAAGACAATGAGATACCAGGTTTTCTGTTTAAGTTTTTCCAGCCTGATCCGATAAAGATAATAATCACGGTTGGGACCGTTCTTATTTCTCATAGGATCACCTCCTTTCTTCACAGGGAAAGGAGGTAGTTCCTTCTACGCTGCCGGGTTTGGCTGGCGAATCATAAAAGCAAAA
>JBJMMA010000236.1:0-16898 GCA_045805065.1 Bdellovibrionia bacterium
AAATTGGAGAGGCGAAGGCAAGCTTGTTAGGGTCGTTTATTCTACATGAAAGGGCTGTGAAAACTGAGACGCAATGACGCAGCGTGTTGTGTTTGGCGATAGAGAGTGCCAAAATGTTCGAGGACATTCCTTTACTGACTAGCTGCAGACCTAAGTGATAGGAGGGTGCGCATGGAATCGCGCATGACCACGCTTAAACCTGTGAAAGAAGCCGACGCTGCGGAACTTTTTGAATTACTCCACGGATCGAATGTCACTGACACAATTCTTTGGGACGGTCCGGACTCTTTGGACACTTTGAGACGAGGGCTCAAGGAACGTGAAGAATTGCATCAAGAAGGAAAATGCCATCAATTTACCATTGTGGAAGTAAGTTCTGGCAAGAGGATCGGATCAATCGATATTCGGCCATATGACGACCCTTTTCGCGGTGACATGGGGCTTTGGATTGGCCTTCCGTATCAAGGTAAAGGTTATGCCACGAACGCGGTTAAGCAAATTCTCAAGTATGGTTTTGAAAGCTTGAGAATGCAAAAGATCGAAGCCAAGATTTTTTTAGGCAACGTCGCAAGCCGAAGAGTTTTTGAAAAGTGTGGATTTCAACTGGAAGGCACGATTCGGAGAGCGGAGATCAAGCGAGGCAAGTTTGTCGATGAATGGCTGTTCGGGATCTTAAAAGAAGAAGCACGATACTGAATTGGCTGCTTCATTCAATCTCGTCGCCATCCCGTTTAGGTATTTTATTATTCATCATCAAACAATGATTGATACTTACTTGTATTAAATGCATAACGCCGATCGTTCGTAATGTTTTTAAAAGGAGTACGTAATTATGAAAAAGATCGGTTTGATGGCGTTGGTTTTGATGGGTGCAGTTTCGGCTCAAGCTTCGCAACTTTATTGCGTTGGCCAATCGGTAAAATCACCCGATCCAGCCTGGCTCGAGAAGGCCATGGTATCGGCGACTCTTGTCGACTCCGAACGCTTGGATCGCTTGACCTTGATGTCTCAAGTTGGAAACTCTGCTCCTGCTTCCAGTAAGGTCGTGTCGGTTCGTGCTGATGCTCAGTACAAGGCGAGGAATCCATCTTACCAGGGATTTAATCGTTTTGCTCTCAGCTCAAATGGTTGGACTCAAACCTATCTTTTACTTCCAAGCAATGCGACTCAGCTTCGTCAGTTCCGCGGTTACATTCAACAAGTGGGACATGACTCTTACCCACTCATCGTTTTGAACTGCACTCAGTACTAATTTTTGTAGAGATAAAAAAAGAAGGGCCCGACGGAATTGTTCCCGTCGGGCCTTTTTTTATTGGGTAATGTGCTCTCACTTACCAACGATGAGATTGGCTTTCATGGTCGGGTGAAAGAGGCACTGATACGGGTACTTTCCAGCGTGCTTTGCTTTGAACTTGAAGCTTGCGTTCGGAGCGATCGATCCTGAATCAAAGGCAGGCTTCGACCCTTGCGTGCTCGGTATAGCTGTTGCGGTATGGGGCACAAGATCGTGGTTCTCCCACACGATCGTGTCTCCCACTTTGACCTCAACAGTCTCGGGCGCAATCTTCATGTTCTCAAGCACCACATGATGAGTTTTGGCCCAAGCTTGCCCGACGCAGGCAAGGGACAAAGTCAGGCTGAGTGCCGTACTCAGGACTAAATCCCTGCTCACTGCTTGCTTCCGGAATTAAGCTCAGTCTGCAAGTGCTTTGCATGCTGAAGGTGAGCTTCAAAGGCGGGACGAACTTTCACGATCAAGGCCTTGAGCTGAGCATTTTGTGCGCTTGGGACCAAAGTCTTGTCGATCGCGCTCAGAACGGCTTCGTGATAGGCAACTTCGTGATCGACATACTCCTTGTCGAACTCTGAGCCTTTCAATTTCTTGAGCTTAGCCATGGTCTCGTCAGCGCCTTTCATCAGGCTCTTGCTGACATCATTGTCTTCAGGCGTTACTCCGAGTTTTTTGGCCAGAGCGGAAGCTTGCTTATTCACCGCGGTGTGGTCTGTGACCATTTGCTTCGCGAATTTCTTCACTTCCGGGTTTTTGGTTTTAGACTCAGCGAGCTTACCTGCCTTGACATCGATCATGTCCGCAGTCACCACGATATGCGCAATCTGTGCGTCATTCGGGCCTTGTGACTCGGCTTTCGGGGTTTCAGCCGCAAACGCAGGTAAAGTGCTCGCAATCATCAGACTGGTGAGAATGGCTAGTTTCATGGTTATCTCCTTAGGTTAATTGAAATGTAGAAATCCCTTTGCATAAAGTTGGCCGGTACCATGCTGCAAAGATGAATCGACTCAAGCCCCAATTTGCCACGAGGATTTGGCTTTATTAACGGCGGAGTTCTGAAACTTTCAAAAGATTGAAATAGCTGCGCTTTTATGAAAAAGAGAAGACCGTGCTGAATACTTTTGCAGAGCGCCAACAGGATCTGTTGAAACTTCTTTTGAAAAAGAAGCAGGGACTTCAATCGGATGAAATTGCCGCAGGTCTAAAAATCAGTCGTCCTGCCTTGCGGCAGCATCTCGTGGCGCTTGAGCGTCAGGGTTATGTTGAAAGAGGGGAGCTTCTTGTCACAGGTGGAAGACCGAGTCAAACTTACCGCCTCACAAGAAAAGGTCTCGATCTTTTTCCAAAGCAATATTCGTGGTACTCAGAAGCGCATCTCGAGAATTTAAAAAAAGAACTGGGAAGCGCCGGACTTCGCGACGAGATGGAGAGATTGGGCCGGGAAATCGGGATGGACGTCGCAGCTAAAGTCTCCGGAGAAAATCTCAAGGCGCGAGTCGAGCAAGTCGCAAGCCTGATGAATGACCTTGCCTATCAGGCTGAAACCACTTTGACAGGAAAAGAGCTTCCCGGCGCGCCGCCTGTGATCGAGGCAAGCAATTGCGTCTTTCATACGCTTGCATCGAAGTATTCTGAGATTTGCCAGTTTGATATCGGTCTGCTGTCTCAATTGACTGAGGCTCAAGTGAACCATGAGCAGTGTATTCTTCGCGGCGGGAATAGCTGCAGATTTAGGTTCAAGGACAAATAAAAAGGCCCGACGGGATCGCTCCAGTCGGGCCTTTCTATTTTTAGCTGTGAATCAGATCAGCGCTTACTTCTTAGCGTGAGAGCCCTTGGAAGCTGCGGCCTTAGCCTTTGCTGCTTCAAGAGCTGCAGCGTGCTTGTCAGCAGAAGAGTGCTTTTCAGCCTTCTCGTGCTTGTCAGCATGCTTTTCCGCTGCAGCAGGAGCTGCGAGCGTTGCGCCAGCGCCGGCTTGAGCAGCAGCCTTGATGACTCCTGCTTTCTTCAGCACTTCTTCGCGGATCTTAGCCAGCATCTCTGGGCGATCCTTCAGGTAGTTACGGGAGGCATCACGGCCTTGGCCGATTCGCTCATCCTTGTAGCTGTACCAGGTTCCGCTCTTCTCGATGACATTATAGTTTGCCGCGAGATCGAGCAGATCGCCTTCTTTGGAGATGCCTTCACCGTAGAGGATGTCGAATTCGACTTCCTTGAACGGTGCGGACATCTTGTTCTTCACAACTTTAACGCGGGTACGGTTACCGATGACGTTCTCGCCGTCCTTAAGAGCAGCGATACGACGAACATCGAGACGCACGGAAGAGTAGAACTTCAGAGCGTTACCACCGGTCGTGGTTTCTGGGTTACCGAACATGACACCGATCTTCATACGGAGCTGGTTAATGAAGATCACGAGCGTCTTGCTACGGTTAATCGTTCCAGTAAGCTTACGAAGCGCTTGGGACATCAAGCGAGCTTGAAGACCCATGTGAGAGTCGCCCATTTCGCCTTCGATTTCCGCGCGTGGCACGAGTGCTGCGACAGAGTCGACGACGAGAAGGTCCACGCCGCCCGAACGGACGAGCATGTCTGCGATCTCGAGTGCTTGTTCACCAGTGTCTGGCTGAGAGATCAGGAGATCATCAGTGCGGACACCCAGCTTGCGAGCATAGTTGACGTCGAGAGCGTGCTCAGCGTCGACGAATGCTGCAATCCCACCTTGCTTCTGCACTTCGGCGATTGCGTGCAGAGTAAGCGTGGTTTTACCGGAAGCTTCCGGTCCGTAAACTTCGACGATACGTCCGCGAGGATAACCGCCAATGCCGAGAGCGATATCAAGGCTCAAGGAACCGGTAGGAACCGCGGCCACGTCAGTAGCAGTGATGCCCTCGTTCACGCCGAGACGCATGATCGAGCCTTTGCCGAATTGTTTTTCAATCGCCTGAACAGCGAGGTCAATCGCCTTGTTCTTTTGACTGTCACGGCTTGTGTTTTGAGCCGAATTATTTTGGGTATCCATACTTTCTTCTCCTTGGAAATCTGCTCAGACAGTCTCTGTCTGAGTGCAGTTAAATATACTCACGCCGACCTTGTTCAGTACAAATTCCAATCGAATCAACTCAACGTGAGAGCCAGTTATGTTCATCGAACGTACCATAACCACAAGTTTTGTGAAGGACGCAGTGACGCTTCTGGCGCGGTTTCGCGAAATTTTTTTTGTCAAAGAAGAAGAGAAAAAACGCTCTGCGTTAGTCCGTAGATTTAGCTCGGGAAAACGTGCAGCTCTTGTAAAATTGCCATCACGAGCAAGCCTTGAAAACCTGCCATAATGTCGTCCGCCATGACGCCAAATCCGCCCCACCAGCGTGCGAGCGGCGTGTTCTCTTTTGCTTTGTCTTTGGACCAATTGTCCACAAGTCGGACCGGATAGATTTTAATCACGTCAAAAAGACGAAAGAGACAGAAAGCAGTAAACCACGGCCAGCCTTTATCAATGTTTGAGAGCGTCCAGCTCGTGATGCCAAGGCCGACGACTTCATCAATGACGATGCATTGATTGTCGCCTGTCTGCATCAATTCATCGAAGACTTTTGCGGACCATGTGCCCGCAATCGCAATTCCAGTCCAAAGGGCCAAACGGATGGGAGTGGGCCAATCCCGGCTCCAGAGCGCCAGTGGAAGGGCTACAATGGTGCCCATAGTGCCTGGAGCTTTCGGAAAAAGTCCTGCGCCTCCTGCGGTTGCGATCACGACTGCGATGGAGTCACGAAGTGTTTTGATGCGATCCCAATAGATGATGTTGCGAGCGGCCATTTTAGCTCCCAGATACCTGCCAAAGATTTACTGCCAGAATTTATTATAAGACTCCGGGAGTTCGTTTGGACGCCCGGTTTCGTCGACAATCACACAGGTGACTTTTGCGCCCGCGATGGCGATCTCACCGCGGAAAAGGAGTTGCTCGATGATGAAACGAGCTCTGCTATGCTCCAGAACGCGCGAGCGGATTTCAAAGGTTTCACCCATGAAAAGCGGGCGAAGATATTTGATCTCAATGGCTGAGATGACAGGCCAGCGCTGATCCTTCTCGATCTGTTCGAGAGTGATTCCTTCCTCATTGAGCATTTTCCAGCGCGCATGCTCCAGATAGTTGAGATAGACCGCGTTATTGACGTGTCCAAAGCTATCCAGCTCGTAGCCCCTGACCTCTAATGTGCAGCGATAAACTCGCGAATCCATAGTGAGCGCCACACTAGCACCACACTTCTCACAGAACCAAGCTCAAACGTGCCGCACATGCGTTCGACGCTCAGCATAAGCTATTGCTAAAACCGGAGTAATTCAGGCATGGTTATCCCGATGGCTTCATCTATGGCCTCATGGCTTCCCACCAAATACAGCTTTCGCCCAGACGTTCTGGATGTGATTATCAGCGGCAAATCGTCGCTGGATACTCCAAACGGCTTTGAGCTGCACTCGGCTGACGAGGTGACGAAATTCATTGATAGCTACGGCTATGATCTTGAGAAGCCGATTGAAAGCGCCGAAGTCCTGGGTAATTTTCATGAAGCGCTCAACTTTGTGCGTAAGTTTTTCCTTCAGCCTGAAAATCCAGAGGGGCTGAAGCTCGATGTGCCGCGCCGGATTCTGGAAATTTCCGACGTGCGCGATCTCTTTCTCATGTCGGGATATTTGTATCCTGGCCAGTCGCAGGACACGCAAGGCACGATCTTGCGAAACTTTGCCTGCGCGCTTTTGAAGGTGATGCACACGATCGCGCATATCGATAAGGATCTCCGCTCTTCGTACTTCAGCGAGATTCAGCAACAGATTTTTGATCGCTTCTACAAGGCGATTCATCGCGATACGGAAGGCCATCTTTATTTGGGCGAGAAAGACGATGATCCGTACCGAGTGGATCTGGTCTCTTTTCAAACAAAGCCGAAGAAAGCGCGCGATTCGATCATTCTCAAGCTCCTTCATAAGCCTGAGAACGTGGCTGAAGATATCTTTGATCGTGTTGGTATTCGATTTATCACCAAGTCGCGCCTCGATGCTTTGAGAGTGGTGAAATATCTCAAAGACAAGATGATCATCATTCCGCCAAACATCAAGCCAAGTCGCTCGCGCAATACTCTGATCGACGTCAGTAACTTCCGCTCCCAGGTGGAAGGATTGGTTGCGCAGGCCGAAGCAGGAAAGATTTCCGAGGCTGACCTCGTCAGCGCGCTCGAGCAGGCTGCGTATCCACCTGCCACGAGTCCGGACAATCCGCACTCCAGCGAGTTTTATCGCGCCATCCAGTTTACTTGCCGTCAGTTGATCAAGCTCAAGAATCCGCTCTACGACAATCTTCGCGACATCAAGATTCTCGCAAAAACCGAAGTCAAAGAAGATCTCCAGAAAGCGATCGATCGAATTGACCTCAAGTATGTGCAGCGCGAGATTCGCTTCTTCTATCCGTTTGAAGTGCAGGTGATGGATGAGAAGAGCGCTGAAGATAATGAAAAAGGCCGAAGCGCCCACAGTGAGTACAAGAAGGCCCAAGTTCAAACAGCGCTCAAGCGCGTGATGGGAAGCCTGGCGGATGTCGTTCGACAGTGATGTCGCTTTGATCGGAACAGGCCTCGCGCCGCTGATTGCCGCAAGCTACCTTCTCAACCAGGGAAAATCCGTACTGCTGCTCAATCCGGACTTTGATTTCTTTCTGGAGAACTCTGAGCTTCCTATTGATCCGCTTTTGCCTGTCGGGCAGAAGACTTTGCGTGCGGAGCGAATCCAGGGAAGCTTGCCGGAGTCAGCGCTCAAGGAGCTTCGCCCGTTTTTCCCAGGTCCTGTGGAATTCTGGTCAGAAGGCTCAAGCTTCAGTGGTTATCATGATCCCATGGCACCGCATGTCCGGAGTCGATCGAGACTCTGGGTCTCAAGCCTTCCTGCCGTCAGTCCCAAGAGCGTTGAGCTGTTTGAAGAGCTCTATGTGCATGCTTCGGACAAAGGACTCAATCCTCAGATCTTGGAAGGGATCGCTGCAAGCAGTCGCTTTCCCGGGATCTCGCTTCCGCAAGATCTGGATCGAGGATTTTTGATTCCCAAGCTTTGCGACGTGGACGTTCCTCGCTACCGAAACGGTGTGCTTGAGTTTGTGCGCGAGCGATTGGGGCGGGATCGCATGATTAATGAGGCGACGCAAATCGAGCTCATGCCTGGGGGGTTGCGCTTTTATTGGGAAGGATCTCCCCGGACTGCGCGCCTGGCTGAAGGTGTTATGGTATTTTGGACGCCAAAACTCTCCAATTGGATTTTGGGACAAGCCAAGCACTTTGAAGCTACGCCGCGCCTGCCTTTGGGTCTCCGGCTCTGGGAACAATGGTCCATGGTCTCGCGCGATGAGCTTGATCCGGGAGTCGTGGGCACGTTCAATGATGATCTTTCGGTCTGGGCGGAAACTGAGGGTTTGCCCGCGAAAGGTTCGCTGTTTCAGCTTTCTGTTCTCAGATCGGGCGAACTGATGAGCGGTGAAAAGTCACAGGGTGCTGCACAGTCCATGAGCTGGGCCTCAAAAGACACGCTCTCAAAACTCTCCGCTCTCTGTCACGGGTTTCTTCGCTGGGATCGATTCTCCGTCCGCTCGATGACCCCCAGGACGATTCTCGAATGGGATGAAGCGGACGGAAAACCATCGGTCTGGGATCTTAAGAAACTCAATGAAGAAAACGACGCGGTTCGTGTGGTCACGGCTTGCGACGGGCCCATCATTGATGTGGTTCGCAATGTCCGCATGGCATGCGAGAAATTTTATGGAGCCCACGCATGAGCGAGCTCTATGTACGCGATGGAAGATTTGATGTCGCGATCGTCGCTGCACCTGGCATTGAGCTTTGGCCATCGACCGGAGTGCGCGAGATCGCCGCTCTTTGCGCCCATATGGGCATCAGTGTCGGTCTTTTTGGCGGTGATGATCTTCGCGTGCGAGGCGTGATTCCCGCTGCCGGCACCGGCGGTACAATTATCATCGAGGACGCGCAAAAAAGAATTCACCGAATTGAGGCGCGAGCCATTGTGCGCATCAGTCCCGTGCCTGAGCTTTGCGATCCATTTCCAGGATGGCGCTCGGCAGGATTTATTCCCTTATCAACTGCGGTCCATCTCAAACGTGCAAGCGAACTGCAATGGGATCCTTGCACAGTGGTTTTAGGTACCGGAAATCGCGCGCTTCGTTTTGCCACGGAGCTTCTGCAATCGGGAACGAGAGAAGTCTATTGCGTTGAAACATACGCACAATGGGGTGCAAAGCGTTTTGCAGGCTGGGAAGTGGAGCGTCGTCGTTTTGAGATGGCTGGGGGAAAGCTCATTGAAGCGCGTCCTGTTCGGCTGACTCAAAAAGCTGCCATGCTCTGGGAGCTCAGGCTTCAGGATACGCAGGGCATTCGACTCCTTGAAGTTGCACGTGTGGTCTCAGCAGGCCCGTTTCAGAGTCGATTGGGAACGCGTGAGCATCCTCCAGGATCACTTCTTTTTGAGCTCGATCAAACCGCGGGAAACACCCCGGTCGATGATGTTGAAGGTTGGCAATTTGAGAAAGAGCGCGCCAGGCTTCTTGCTGTAAAGATTGTACGCTCTCTTTTGACCGAGCTTGGATCCCGGCGCGATGAGCTCGAGCAAATTCAGCGTCGCGCCCGGGGCAGGCTGAAGCGCTACGCTCGGCACCAAAGCGAGCCTTTTACGCCGTCCTGGCAGGGTAAGTGGATGAGTGGCGGCGACGCTCGCAGGCTTCGAAACTTCAGCGGTGTCCCTCAAGGCGGACAGAAGCTCAAACCTCTGGCATCCGTGGAGTGCCTGGAAGAGATTGCTTGCCAGGTCTGCCAGACTGTATGTCCCACGCAAGCCATTCAGATTTCTCCTCGTCCCGAGGAGCCGGGTCGCGTCCTTTCAGAAGATCTTTGTACCGCCTGCGGCATGTGCGTAAAAGCGTGCCCAAGCGAGGCGATTTCAATCATCGAGGAAAAAGAAGACCGCACTTTCTCGCTTTTGACTCTTCCCTGGAAAGGGAAGCAGCTTTGGAGAGAGGGCGAGTTCGCCATTCTTCTGAATCGCCGCGGGGATTCGCTGGGATCCGCGCGCGTGAAAGTAGTCCTGCCCGAATCCTCAGAGCAAGTGCAGCTTGTTCAGCTTGAAGTGCCATCGCATCTTCTTTGGGAAGCCCGGGGTCTGAGAAAACCTAAAGCCGAGGCAGTCGAGGATGAGGCGTTCTTCAGAGCTATCGAGCACTCGCAAGCTTCCGAATCCAAAGTCGAGATCACCGTCAATGGCGAAAAGCGTCTCGTGCGGGATCAGATTCCGGTGAGCATCGCGCTCTTTGAAACAGGTCAGAATCGCCCCGCGGACGCGCTCTTTTGCAAAGATGGAAGCTGCGGGCTCTGTGACGTCACGATTGATGGAAACAAAAAGCAGGCCTGCCAGTCTCAGATTCATCGAGGAATGGCACTCAAGCTGGAGAGCTCCAAGAGGGCATCCGCTCAGGATGCATCCTTTCAAAATGGAATGGGTCAGAATGGATTGGGTCAAAACGAACTGGGTGATTGTTCGCTTTGTCCATGTCTTGGAATATCGCGCGAGCAGATCACGGATCGCATGAAGCAAGGACATCTGCGCTCGCCTGAAGCGGTGCTCTCGGTCACTCACGTGGGTGAGGGAAAATGCCGTGGTCGCGTTTGCATGGATCCGTTTCTTCGGGCACTCAGTGAACAAGGAATTGCCACAGACGGCTGGATCGATTGGCGCTTTCCATGGTCTGAGTGGACTTTGGGGCAAAGTTAGTATCGACAGATTATGGAGCTATTGTGTAGTTCTCCGTGAGCCATCAAGAATGGCATCTGGATTGACGATGCGGCTTCGATGGCAATCGAAACGTCTACATCATCCCGTGCAGCGCCTACCGTGAAGCTCAAAACCCTGGTGTTTGTTTTCTCTGGAGTGCTTGCAGTTATTCCGGTTGTGCTTTTTGGACTGACACAGTCCATTCATTGGAAAACAAGTCACACGCGGCTTTACGAGCAGAGAGCAATTCATCGAGCTGAATTCATCGCTGAAGAGGCTTCGCAGATGGTGCTGAGACAAAAGAAAGCCCTGGAAGCGCTGGCGAGATCCATCTCGGACCTTGGTCCTGCGGGCTCGCCAAAACTCCCGCTTCTGTTGAGCAGCTTCAAAGAAATGTTCTTTTTGCGTTCTCTTTATCTGGTTGATCTGGATGGCTATGAGATTGTTTCGGACAAGAGCGCCAACCGACACTATTTTGGCGACCGGGACTATATCAAGCTTCTGTTGCGAACGCAGGGAACGGTATTTTCGGACGCAATCTTTGGACGGGTCTCAGGAAAGCCCACCGTTCAGATTGCAGTTCCTATTTTTGACCGCAAGGGCAAGCTGCAAATGATCTTGAGTTCAGGCTTGAGCTTGTCTGATATGGAGGAAGTCGTATCCCGGCCTTTCACCAATAGCGGTATTGAATTCGAATATCTGATCCTGGATAAGCAACAGCGCGTGCTGGTCTCATTTGGACTATTTCCAAGAGCACCCCTTTCGCGCCTGGGAAGTCAGCATCCGTTGCAACTGATGCCTCGTGGATCAAGCGATGTTTTTCACGGGAAAGATGAGAATGGAAGAGAGCTTCATGGACTTGTCCGATCGATGAGTCAGGATAATCTGGGCTGGACCGTAGCAGTTCTCTGGCCAAATTCCGTTATCGTGGAGGATGCATGGGCCGCCGCCCGCGAGATGCTGTGGTTCTCGGGCGTCGCTCTGACCATTTCTTTGATTCTGAGCTACTTTATCGCGCGCGTTCTCATAGGTCCGCTTGCAGAGCTTGTCCGTGCGCTTCTTTCTCTGGGAGAAGATAATCTGGATCAGCCAATCCGGCTTTCCCGAAGGCTCATTACTGTAGAGATGGTGGAATTGAAAAACGCCTTTGAGCGGATGAGAGGCCGGCTCTACGATCATACGCTGCATCTTGAAAAGACCATCACTGACCGGACACGTGAGCTTGAGGCTCAGCGGGCCAAATCTGAGTATGCTGGAAAAATGGCTGCTTTAGGCGAGATGGCCGGTGGCGTTGCTCATGAGATTAACAATCCACTCGCGATTATCTGCGGAAGCACTGAGTTCATTCAATCCATGATTGCACGCAAAGATGTCGATCAGGCAAAGCTTGGGCAACTGGTCGATCGAATCCATCACACAGCATTCCGTATCGTCAAGATCGTCAAGGCACTGCGATTTTTCGCTCGTGATGGCTCCAATGCTCCGTTTGAGCGCGAGAGTTTTCAGGCCATTATCAACGACACACTGGAGTTTTGTCAGGAGAAGTTCCGCAGTCATTCGGTGAATCTGCAATTAGCTCCGATCTCTCCTGAGCTCAAGATCGATTGCCAGGCCGTCCAGATCTCACAAGTCCTTCTCAATCTTTTACAGAATGCCTTTGATGCCGTTCAGGGACTTGAGACGCGCTGGATCCGGTTGGAAGTCTTTGAGGCAGAATCCGAGATCAGAATCGTTGTCACGGATAGTGGCACCGGTATACCTGCTGAGCTCAGAAGCAAGATCATGCTGCCATTTTTCACGACCAAGGACGTCGGCAAGGGGACTGGGCTCGGGTTAAGTATCTCTCAGGGGATCATTACCCATCATAGGGGAAGTCTGTCTGTGGACGACACCTCAGAGAACACATGTTTTGTGGTTCGTTTGCCAAGGATCCAGCCATCGAATCAAGCTTCTCGGTCCACTTGGGCAGCCTGAGCGCATGGCTGAATTGTGGTTTAATTATTGAGTTCTTTAGAATGGTTTAAGAATTTTGGGTGGCCGTCGATATTTAAACCATGTTAGTTGAAAAAGTATTTCAGCGATGGTCTTTCAAGCCGATTCGGCTTAAGACCTTGATTTTCGTCTCTTCAGCTATTCTCTCTGTCATTCCTGTCTCGCTCTTCGGAATTTCACAGGCCATTCATTGGCGATCCAAAGTGATTGAGAGCTTCGAGAAAAGAGCCCTCACGCGGGCGGAGCTTATTGGGCATGAGTTCGGTGAAATCATTCAGTCCAAAAGAAAAATTCAGGAAACCCTGGCGCAATCCATTGCTGATCTCGGAATTGAGCGCTCGCCAAAATTGGATAGGATCTTTGCTAAGTACAGGTCCCGATTTTTGTATCGATCCCTTTTCCTGGTGGATGCAAACGGGAACGAGCTGGGTTCCAAATCAGAAAAGGATCGCCACTTTCTTGGAGACGATGCTGATTTCAAAACCATGATCCAAACGGGTCAGACGGTGATATCGGATGCCATCAGTGGACAGGAATCGTCCGTACCGGTCATGCGGATCTTTGCTCCTATCTATGACGCTCAGGGGAGGGTTCGCCTCGCCCTGTGCTCAAGCTTTCATATCACGGAACTTCAAAGCTCCATCTATCGCGTGACTCCGGGCGAGCTTGAGCTTGAAGGAATCGTCATGAATAAGCAAAAGAGGGTGTTGGCTTCGACTGGGCCAGCATCCCGATCTCCCTTGAGCACCCTGGCTTCGTACCATCCACTTCTTTCAGTGTTGAACAACGCCCGTGCAACGGTGTTTCACGGTGTCGATGAAAGGGGAACAGAGCTGCACGGGGTTTCCAAGCAGATGACGGAGGGATCTTTTGAATGGGTCGTCGCGGTCAGCACGCCGTATTCATTGATCATGGCTGATGCAAAAAGTACGGCCATCGCAATGCTCCGCTATTGCGGGATTGCTTTTCTGATTTCTCTGGCCATCGCTTATTTTATCGCCTCAGGTCTTTCCTTGTCGCTGGGTGAGCTTTCAACGTCGCTTCTTTCGATGGAGCAGAAGAACCTCAATCAGCCGATCCAATTGCGCTATAAGCTGATGACCATTGAGATGGCGGATCTCAAGTCCGCGTTTGATCGGATGAGAGCGCGCCTCAGTGAGTACACCCTGAATCTTGAAAAGACTATTGAAGAGCGCACTCAGCAGCTGGAGGCTCAGCGCGCTCGAAGCGAATATGCAGGCAGGCTGGCAGCGCTTGGAGATCTGGCCGGTAGCGTGGCCCATGAGATCAATAATCCCTTGATGGTGATTTGCGGCAACACCGAGATGCTTCAGAATTTGTCGGGCTCAGAGAGGATTGATCCTGGCACGGTACAGACGATTGCGGGAAAGATCAACGAGACGGCCTTCAAAATCGCTAAGATCGTCAAATCTCTCCGGGCATTTGCTCGGGATGGTTCTCAAGACAAATTTGAGACGGTGAACATTCAAACGATCGTCAACGATACGGCCGATTTTCTTCAAAGAAAGTTCCAGAAGGCTTTGATCGATCTGAAAGTGTCGACGCCCTCATTTGAGTGCATGATCGAGTGCCAGGCCGGTCCGGTCTCCCAGGCCCTGCTCAACATATTGAAGAACGCTTACGATGCGGCACAGGGACAGGAAACAAAATGGGTTCGGATTGAAACGGCTGATTTAGGTGACGAGATTCAGATCACTGTCACCGATAGCGGCAGCGGAATCTCCGTAGATTTGCGTGACAAGATCATGCGTCCATTGTTTACGACGAAGGGGACGGAACAAGGAATGGGGCTGGGCTTAAGCATCTCTGAAAGGATCATCGCTTCTCATCACGGAAAACTGGCCTTGGACGAAAAAGCGCCGAACACGAGCTTTGTCATCAGCTTGCCTAAACGTCAGCCCTCAAGTGCTGGGTTGCGAGCTGCTTAGGCGTACCCGATCTCGTTCAGGAACTTCTCGATCTTCATGTTCACAAGCTCGGGAAGGTCCATCTGCGGGCAATGGCTTCCGTGGCGAATCAGCTCAAAGCGACTGCCTGGAATCAGCTGTTGCATGAGCTCTTGTTGCCTGACCGGAATGACTTTGTCGTTTTCGCCAGCGATCACAAGCGTTGGAACTTTGATCGTATGCAGCCAGGAAGTCGCATCATAGCGATCATAGCTCTGGATCAGATGAATCAGGATCGCAGGATCCATGTCGGCGATCTGATCGATGTAGAGCTGGATATCTTCCGCAGGTGTCAGATGTGGATTGAACCCGCCAAATGCCATCGCGGATCGAACGAATGGATTTCCCTTCGTTGCTCTCCAGGCAAGTTGCACGAGCTTGGGCGAGCGCTGATAGATTTTTCTCAGCAGCCCGAATCCTGCTTCAAGCGCGTTGCTGTTCATCAGAGTCTCAAGCGGGCGAGTGGCTGTTCCATTCGCAAGTACCATCGCTGCCACGCGATCCGGATTCTGTCGGTACATCTCGAGTACGACGTTTACGCCCATGCTGTGGCCCAGGAAGACGGCATCTTTCACGCCCAGCTCATCGAGCAGCGTTGTGATATCGCGCGCGATGTTTCCCAGCGTGAGGCTAGAGAGGTCTTTCGGGACTTCAGAGTTTTGATGTCCGCGATAGTCGGTCCAGATCGAGCGATAGCCGCGGCTGAAGTGCTCAATCTGATAGGTCCAATGAAGGCTCGAGCAAACCAGGCCGTAACAAAAGATCAGCGGCTTGCCTTTTCCTTCGATGCTATAAAAGAGCTTCGTCCCGTCGAAGCTCTTCACATAGCCATGGCTGATGGATGGATTGAGAAGATCCGCATTCGCTTGTTTGCGAAGCTTTTCGATTTCAGCCAGGGATTTTCTTCGTGCGCCACGAGGGCGAAACAACTTAGACATGCCTTCCTGAAGCATAGCAGGGTGGAGAGATCGAAGGAAGGCCCGGGACTGTCGGCTTTAAATTACCTACGCGCAGCTACGTGTAGAAGATTCTCGCAGACGGATGCAAATTCTTGGCGTGTTTTTGGGTCTGCTTGGCGGTACGCATTATATAGATGACGCATGAAATCGAGATCTTCGCTTTGAACAGGCAAGATCGTTCCGGCTGACTTTACGGCTTCGGATCCATCGGCTTTGAAATCCATTCGCGCAAGTCGCCCAGAAAGCTTAAGCGTGTACTCTTGTTCAAGAAGAGTCATCATCTCAGCTTCGTTGATGCCCAGTGCCTTCGTAAGAGTCGGCACATGGTTCAACGGGAGCGGAGTGACACCACGTTCAAGATTTGAAATGAACTGCGTTGTCACAGGAGGGCTAAAGAGCATACCCAGTGCCCTTTGTGACAGACCCGCAGCCTCACGGCGTTGGCGAATAAAGTTCCCCACTAACTTCGGACGAGAGTTGTTATCGAGCATATTCAAAGTTTAATGACTGAAATTAACCCAGTCAACTATTTGTTAAGAAGTTGCAAAGGCCCTAAACTCTTAACATTTTTGGCAAGGTTTAGGATCGTTTACTAAATTAGTTTATCTTCTAATATCTATTTTTGCCGTTTTGATTCCAGTTTTATGACCAGGCGGGGCGGTAGCCGCGCCGAGATTATATGACCAGGCGGGGCGGTAGCCGCGCCGAGATTAAATAAAGAAGTATTTGAGCGGTTTTGATATCCCAAGAGGCATATCGGGGGGGGCTTATGCGCCTAAATTTGCAGAAGATTCTGGTGTCATTCATTCTCTGTGCGCTTACAGTGAACAACGTGAATCCTTCATACGCTGTGGAAGAGGCTGCTCTTCCTGTAAAATTCCGATCGGAAGTTCTGCCTTATTTTGAGTCCGCTCGAAAAGGAAGCTTCGTTGGGAAAGATGGAGTCTCGATCGCGTGGCGCGCTTTTCCTCCTTATAATGGTGGAACCTTCCAAGGCGCAAAAGCCCTCGTGGTGCTGAATGGTCGAAGCGAATTCATGCATAAATATGCAGAGCTTGTTTATGACTTCAGGCATTCCGGTTACGCAATTTATTTGATGGATCATCGCGGGCAAGGCGAGTCCGGGCGCATTCTTTCTGAGTCACAAATTGGACATGTGAAGAATTTCCGCGACTATGTCGACGATTTAGGAACGTTCATGGATCAGGTTGTGATGAAGGACGGTCCATCCGAAGTCCATGTGCTCGCGCACTCGATGGGCGCAACGGTTGCGACGATCTATGCGATGGAGCATCCGACGGCGTTTCGCTCGATGGTTCTCTCAGGTCCCATGTATCTTCCCAATCTTGGTAAATACTCTGAGTGCGTGGCGCTTGCGATTGGAGGCTTCATGAACTTCATCGGCAAGGGAACGCATCTCGCTCCTGGTCGCACTCTCGACGAGTGGAAGAATCCATTTGAGGTCAATAACGTCACTCACAGCCCGAATCGTTTTGGCTACGCGCTTGATCTTCTCCTTGCGCATCCGGATGAAGCAATCGGCGGCCCAACGTATCGCTGGGTTCAGCAAGCGATTAAAGGCGGCCGTTGGATCCGCAATAATGCTGAGAAGCTCACAACTCCTGTGCGCATTCTCCAAGTGGGAGATGAGCGAATCGTTGTGCCTCAATACCAGAACGAAGTCTGCGGCAAGGCGAAGGCTTGCGAGATCCAGCACATTGATGGGTCCAAGCACGAAATCTTGATGGAGATCGATGCTTATCGTAATCGTGCTTTGTCACTGACGCTGGATTGGATCGAGCGTCACAGTGCTAAGGCGCTTTAGTTTGGGGCATCCTCGATCTTGTACATTTGAACTTCATCCTTCAAACG
>JBJMMA010000237.1:0-16174 GCA_045805065.1 Bdellovibrionia bacterium
ACTCTGGGCGGACTTCAAACCTCATTGGGCGTTGGTGGTGTGGTGGCCGATGGTTCTTGGGCTCGCGCTTGCCTGGGCCAAGCAGGGGAGTGCCTGGGCAAAGTGGCAGACCCGTTACGGGCTTACTCTGGGAGCAGTGGTCCTGGTCTGTTGTCATGTGCCAGTGGTTCAATACGCCATTTACAAGGCAAAGAGCGAGCAAGCGGATCCAAGACTGGATGTGACGAACGATCTTTACGGGTGGCAAAAGCTGGGTGAGTTTTTGCGGAAGCAGCCTGGAAACGAAGATCTTTCGATTCCTGTTTTAGGGTCTCGCTATCAAACCGCATCACAGGCATGGTTTGCCTTAGGTGCAAAAGCCAGGGTCAGCATGCTGCCGTTGGATGTTAAGTCCCGCGATGAGTGGCCTAATCTCTCTGTATCAAAAAGCTTAGGACCTGACTGGTCTGAGCTGACTCATCCCGTTTTCTTTGTTGCGGATAACCGATATGACGCTGCTCCTGAGTTTCCTCATTCTCGCTGCAATAAAGCGGGAAGGGTCCAAGAGGATCGCGCTGGCTATCCCGCCAAATGGATCGATGTCTGGCGCTGTGAGCCCATGTGATCAGCTTGCCTGATCAATGTGTGGTGATCAGCTTGCCTGATCACATGTAAAATGATCAGTTCGTTACCGTGCCGTTTGTAGCAGCAGGAACGACCTGGACCGAATCCGTGCGAATCCAACCAGCGATCTCTTCGCCATTTTGTGAGGCGCTAGCCGATTGCGGAAGGACCTTAAACCAGCGATCGTTCCAATCCGTGACGACGTACTTGGCTCTCTCGTCGGCATTGCCTACGACGGGATAAACCATTCCAGGGCCTGAACGAAGGTGGATGTTCTTTGCTTTGGGTTGAACGACCAAAGGTGGATTGTCGCTCGAGAGCTGTACCGGGTGAGGAGCAGTCGGAGCAGGCATGCGCTCTGGAGCCATCGCCTGGCTTCGAACTTGATCCGAATATCCCGTATTAGGCTGAGCTTGTGCGACTTTGGCCACAGCAACAGGCGTAATCGGGTGAGACGTTTGCGCTACAGTGTCGCTCTCCTCGGCTCGTGCCGGGGCCTGGTGGCGATCGCTTAAAGTTGGGCGAGTCTTTTCGATGATCTCACCGCTTTGCATGAGCAGATAGAGGCCTGATCCCAGCGCAAAGGCCGCTGCAATGCCAATGGCCATCGGAAGAAGCCGGATTTTTCCAGCCGCTGCCGGAACTTCCGGAAGAGGCTCTGGGAAAAGCCCCATATTATTCACGCCATTCACGCCGTTCATGTAAGAAGGCATTGCGTTGCGGTCAACGCTTGCGCCTGCAGGCGCATTCGGGCCTGAGAGGGGACGTGCACCTGCTTCTTGTGACACTGGAGCAAAGGGTTGGGGATGAGAGATCTTGTCGAAAGGAAGATCCATCGCTGCAAGCGGATTTGAGCGATCTGTTTCAACGTGAGACGTATTGGCAGCGTGCAGGGGATTGATCATTCCAGATGCCGTGTTTCGGCGGGTTGCGGGCTTAACAACCGGTTTGTCCGAATGAGCGGCAGGTGCTGCCGACATTGCGGCTGAAGACGCAGATTGGGAAGCAGAAGTGCCTGCATTGTTCGTATAACGATTGAGAGTGCGGGTCGCTGCTTCGCTCAGAAGCGGATTTTCAGAAGATTCCGGAAGCAGGACTTTTTCACCCGCCGGCGCGCGGTCCACTTTGATGATGTTGACTTCGGCCTTTCTGACGAGTGCGTATCCACCACATTGATAGCACCGAGAAAATGACCAGCTTGTGGTCATTTTATCATCAGCAATGCCTAAACTCACACCACAGTGCGGACAATTCCAACGCATGGGAAGCTCCCTCTGCGTACTAGTTTTTCACAGCTGGGATTTCGGTCAATGGGCAGTAGTTGCCGCATCAGGAGCCGCGCCCACGGGCTCCGCCAAAGGCACTCCAGTGGCCTCAGGAGCGAGGATGCGAAGAACGACGCGTCGGTTCTTTGACAATGCTTCCTCATCCCACTCTCCGGCGGGATTGCGGGAAGGGGCTTCCGGCCGGGTGTCGGCATAGCCGATGGCGGCAAGTTTTTGAGGCGAGAACCCGAGATCCAGAAACATTCGCACAACGCGCGAGGCACGCGCTCCGGAGAGTTCCCAGTTGGTGGGGAATGTGCCGCCTAAGATCGGTCTGCTATCGGTGTGACCCTCAACTATGATCCGGTACTCTCTCTTGTCGGCTTGTTGACGATTGGAGATCGTCGCGATGAGTTTATCAAGCACGACCTTGCCTTCGGGCTTCACGTCCGCCGAAAGGGTGTCAAAGAAGACGGTGGATTGAAACGTCACGCTCACGCCAGTGGCGTCCGTTTTGACGTTTGCAAGCTTTCCAAGCTGAGCATCGCTGATGACTTGAGTGATGAAGTTGGCGAGCTCCTGAACCTTGGGTTTTTCGTATTTTCCTTTGAACTGTGTGGCGAGCTCTTTCTTGGCTGACTCAAACTTGTTTTGGTCCACCGTAGAAAGCGCAAACATCATGATGAAAAACCCGCAAAGCAGGGTCATCATGTCGGCATAAGAAACCAGCCAGTTGGTCTCGTCGTGATGCTGAGTCTGATAAGGATTGGATTCCTTATGCCTCTTTGGCAGAGGAAACTCATGCTCCTTATTGTATTTGATCCTCTTCGTATTCACGCAGCTTTTCTCACGACGCGTTCACGAGGCATGAGGAAGGAGTTGAGCCCTTCGCGCATTGCGATCGGATTGACCTGGGACTTGAGCATAAGCGTGCCTTCCACGATCATGCGCCGAAGAGTGAGCTCCTCATGTGAGCGCTCAGTCAGGTTCTCCGCGATGGGAAGGAAGATCAGGTTTGCCAGTGCAATCCCATAGAGGGTTCCAATCAGACCGACGGACATGGCAGGTCCGATGAGCTTCTGACTATCGGCCTGGCCGACCTTCTGAAGGACACCGATCATGCCAAGCGTTGTGGCAAGAAGTCCGAAGGCTGGAGGAAAGCGGCCGATCGTGCGGAACATGTTGGCTTCGTACATGTAGCGCATTTCTATTGTCTTGATCCGTTGCTCCAGAGTGGTTCTGATCTCATGTTCATTGAGAACGCCTGCTGCAACGAGTGCGACGGCTTCACGAAGAAACGGATGCTGAATGGAGTTCAGTGACTCAGAAAGAGCGGACAGGCCCATGCTTGCGCGCTTGTTCAGCTCGAGAAGCTGCGTGATGGTTCCTTGATAATCGACCTTGTTCTGACCCAGTACTCGCAAAGCAAAAACGCGGGTAAGCGCAATGAGATGCGAAAGCGGGTAGCTGATGCTTGCTGCGGCGGCGGTCCCGCCGCAAACGATGAGGATCCCGTGAAGATCGAGAAAGACCTCCAGGTTATCCGTCGTGGAGGTGAGAGCAATGAACATCACGCTGATGCCAATGAATACGCCAAAGAAAGATGAGAAGTTCATGTTAAGCGGCCTCCTTCTTCAGTGCGATCTTCCAAAGCTGGTATTGGCTGATCACGTAATTGTCATCCAGTTCACGAAGTCTTGCGACGAGGTGTTTCACGCAGCTTTCGTAAAAGCGCACCTTTGTGGCAGGTGAGTGATTCAACAAGGCTTGAAACGCTTCCTTGGAAACAAAAAAGAGGTCGCATTCCGTCAGGGCTTTAACGGTTGCGGAGCGCGGATTATTGTCCACCAACGACATTTCTCCAAAAAAACTGCCTTTGCGAAGTTGGCCGATGTCGTAGTTCTCGCCCGTAAGCTTGTTGGTCTTGAAGATCCCCACCATGCCCTCAACGATCAGATACAAACCCCAGGAGAGCTCGCCTTCAATCACGATGTTGGAATGAGGCTCGTATTTGATCCATCGGCCGAGCTGAAGCACTTGGGTGAGCTCAGAATCCGTCAGAGGCTGAAGAAGCTTGATCTCTTTCAGGAGAGAGATGCTGGGCTTTTGCGTACTCATCCAGCCTCCCGTCTTGAGACGCCGTCCGGAGTAATGCTTCCAACGACGCCACCGGCTTGGATGTTGGTCGTCATATCGCCGTGTTGATCGGCGAACATGCGCTCATTGGTTTCGACAAGATTGATCAGACCGTCGTTTGCCATGAGCTTCATTCGGTTCAAGATCTTGCGCTCGATCGCAAAGTAGGTCTCGCGGTTGACTTGCGGCGCATTTGCCACTTCGTCCTCAAGCTCGATTGCAAGCTCACGAGGGGACTTGGCGAAGATCGCGTCACGGACTGCAGGAGGCGCTGCCTTGAGGAACTGGATCAACTCATCATGGCGCAGGCTGAGCACCACTTCAAGCAACTGACCATCGCGAAGATAGCGAAGCGTCTCGACGCTGACCAGCTTGCCTTTGACGTTGCGAGCACTGTCAGGACTTGATGACTCGAGGTTTTTCATGACGTCACGTTGCAAGCCCGTGCCCGTGCGCTCAAGCAGGCTGACCAGGACTTCAGAGCCAGGGAGCGCTTCAGTGTTGAGGCGAGGATTTTCACGGCGCTTGCGCTTGAGGGCGTTTGCGACGTTGAAGATGAAATCACGTGGCAAGTAATCGATGCGGCTGAGCTCGGCCAGCAGCTTCATGCGGATCTCTTCATCAAGATGTCCGTAAATCATGGAGCGCTTCTGAGCGTCGCATTGAGTGAGGATAATGGCTTTCACGGTAATAGACTCATTGCGGATCATTTCGAGGATCTGCATCGCATCCATCTCAGCCAGGAAGTCAAAGAGGTTCGAGGAGCGGTTGCCGATCACGGCGAGTTTACCCGATACTGTGCGCTGATGGAGCTTGCGGAGAAGATCCAGGCGCTCGACATCCTTCAGGTCAATCGTTGTGCGAGCGTAGTACTCCATGAGCTCGTTCATATCGCCCTGCAAGCTTGGGTCACGGAGCATGTCGATGACGATGCTCTCGCCAAAGATATGGAGATAGAGAGCGGTGATTTCAATTCCATCCTCGGTGATGACGCGCGTGAAGACATGCTTGGCAACACGTGGATGTTGGGAGAAGACCTGGACCAAGTCATCCGTCAGGCGTTGGATCTCAAGTCTGCGCGAGAGGGTGGTGGAGGTATCACTGGAACCCTCAGAAGAGCTTCCCATCTCATCGGATGCCGCTGACTTGTTAGATAAGCTTGAGGCGGCAGTCTGGCTTGGAGTATGCGTCACCAAAGCGTGGCGCTGACGCATGCTTGCGATCGCGATGAAGATCAGAAGAGAAAGGATCGAGCAGCCAAAGATCAGAGCGTAGACTTTGAAGTTCTGAAGCTCGGCATGAACGGCGTCGCCATTCTCGACGCGCTCAATTTTCTCATAGTGCTCAAAGCGCTCTTTTTTCGTGTCGTTTGAATTCGATGTGTTTGAGGCATTCGTCGCAGCCGTCGAATTGAGCTCGTTGGAGGAAGAATTATTGGCGTTCTCATTGTGCTGGCGCGACTCAACACTGCGGGAGTCACTGCTCTTGTTTTCCATTTGTTCGCGGTTGAGCTTCTCGCTGGAGAGCCCGCGTTTTGCACCTGTGAATTCGCCCTCGTTATCGAGAGTTCCATAGCCAGGCACCGCGGAATTCATGGACGAGGGTTTTGGGAAGCGTAAGGTCTTCGAGTTCAGTGCGACGTGTTTGAATGAGCTCGTCTTGAGTTTGATCATCTCGACGATATTAGTGCGCTCTTCGGGGCTTAAGGACTCATCAATCAGGAGCGTGCCCCCGATTTCCTTGATCTTGATCGCGATATCGCCTTCCTGGACAAATTCACCTGGGGCAGCGTACTGGGCTTCCTCAGCGTTGACGGCTTCGGTTTTCAGATTGAAGTCCGTGAACAAGCACTGTTCCGGGCAGAACTGCTGGATCAGAGTGTTGACGGTGTTTTCAAAGTTCTTTGCGATGCGATCGCGAAGCTCCGCGACCTTGCCCTCGGATCCTGCTGGATCAGGGAAATGGACAACATCCATATCGACGGTGACAGGGTAGTCAAGCGTATCGAGATAGCGTTGGATGAGCTCGAGAAGCTTTCCGCGCGAGACGGCGCCAATCTTGTCGGCCATCAGAATCTTCATCTTTGCGGAAGTTGGCGCAAGAGAATCAGGTCCGACCGGAGGTGGTTCATCAAAGCCTGGTGCGATCGTTTCAGGGACGTTAAGATCGACTTGAACGGCAACAGACAGAAGCTTGCACTGGTCATGACAATACTTATCGAGAAGCGGTTCCACCAACCGGCGGATCTGGTTCTCAGTCGACTTTTGGACAGTCTCGCGAACCGTGCTTGCTCCAGGCAAGGTCGCTGCAAGAGAAGGGGTTGCCAAGGAGCCGCCGATCAGTCCAGCGAGCACGATCAGAGCTGATAATCTCATCATCAGAGCTCTTTTCATGAAACTTCTCATGGCGTCACCTCCGCCTGGCTCTCACCAGAGCTAGAGGGCGATGCTGCAGGAATGCGTCCGCCGCGTCGCTCGATGAAGCGACGAAGAGTTTGATCTCCTGGATTGAACCGAAGTGCTTGTCCCCAGGACTTCAAGGCAAGATCTCTGCGACCTACGCGATCCAGAAGCGTGCCCTTCATCTCATGAAGTTTCGGATCGGTTGGGAAATCGTGGATCATGGAGTCCACTTCAATCAGGCCGGCCTCATAGCGACCCATGCGATAGAGTTGCTTGATGTGATCCATGGATGCCAGATAGCTCTTCTGGCGTTCAGGGGTCATTTCTTCGGATTGAACCAGGCCCAGACCTTTTTCGATATCGCTTCTCTTTTGCTCATCTTCAAAAGGCGCTTGGGAGAACTTTCTTGTCAGCTCGCGGTCGGTCCTGGTCGGAGCCAGGTTTGCGTAAGCGTTTTCAGCAGCGGGTACAGCAGAGTCATCTGCCGCCGAGGCTGGAGCGCGCGAAGCTGATCCGCCTGAGACAGGGAGCACGAAATCGGTAACTCCTTGGTTTGCGCGGGAGAGCTCAACCTCAACTGCCTTGTTTCCGTTTTTGGAGCGGAAGATCATCGTGTCCGCTGGATCTGCGTTATTTGCCAAAGTTGGCTCATAATCGCCGAAAGGATTGGAGATCGGTTTGTTTTCCTCTTTTGAGGTGTCGGCGGCAAAAATGCCACGAACGCTTGAGCAGGCGACGCACGAGAGCGACGCGAGAGCCAGGGCTCCTGCGATTCTCATCGTGTTTTTTCTCGTCGTCCGTTTCACGTTCTCATCTCCTTAGAATAAAATGTGGATTCCTAAGCCTGCTTCAACTCCGCCCACTTCGCCTGCCGGATTGCTCGAAATAAATGCCGTGGATTTCGGGCGATATCCAAGAGTTGGCGAAACCGCATAGCTCTTGCCCAGGCGCCATTCGTACTGGGCGCGGAGCAGGCCGCCTAAAAATCCTGAGGCGTAAGTTCCACCCAGGCCAAGCATGAAGCTTCCACGAGGATGGTTATAGTTCTCTTCATCACCGATGAAGTTCCAGCCATGGACAAACAAAAGAGTCGCGTTGACGCCCGAGTAAAGGTCCACGGTGGAGCTGGTTGATCCTACGATGCTTGAGGCGTTCTTTAGGACATCGATCTCAAATCCCACTTCTTTGTGGCGATTGTCGTAGCGCTCGACGGCGCGGAAGCCGATGCCTGCAGCGCCAGTACGTTCGCCCACATTTGGCTCAGAAAGATAAAGCACTCCCAGGCGATATTGAATCGTCGGGACATACTCTGCCTGCTTGCGGGAGTCATCAATCTGGCTGTAATCGACGCCGCGGCGGGCAGCCGAGGTGCGCGAGTTTTCAGAATTATAAGTTCTGCTCCAGATGATCGTTCCTTGCTCGGGATCCGTAATATGGAGAGAGAGAAGCATTCCCGAAGATTGATAGGCGAATGAAACGTCCATGAAATGAAGGATGCCGTTCTCTTTGGCGATCCTGGATAATTCAACTGGGTTTGAGTCAGGTGAGCTCACGACGACCTTATCGCCGCTGAGCTGCGTGCGCTTGGAGCGGCACTGCAGACACTGAATCACGCGAGTCTTGCTGGTCTTCAAAATACGCTCACTCACCAGAAGCTCAAGATGGCTTCGGAATGAAGGAGGCACGTTCTCGCTCATGGCGATGTTGCGCACAGAAAGATCTTTGAGGCCTTGAACGTTTCCGTTCTTTAGGTCGTATTCAAAATCAGAAAGCACATCTTCGAGCACTTCGTAGAAGTTTCTGGTCTTTGAATCGCTGTCGGCGGCTTTCGCGACAGAAGGGTGAACGCCCGCCACAAGTGCCAGCCCTACGGCCAAAGCCGCGCTGATGCTGAGATTTTTAAATGTCCTGTTCAATAGACGTCGCACTTGAGGCTCCTTCCTCACTTGCTCTTCGGAGTTTCACCGCAGGGCTTGATGAAAAAGTGCGTATTTCTGGACACTCCTTTTCTCTTTGTACGAAATGAACAAAATTGCCTCACGCTCTGGGAACTATTTGCCGAGAAAAAGGGGAGATGAAAGCGAGTCTTCGTCATAGAATTGGGTCCGTCAAGTGGCTGACGCTGATGCTTGGAGCCGGGGGTGCCTGGCTTGGAGTCGCAGGGTGCAGCACAACGAACACCCTTTCTCCGCATGAACCAGCGAAAGAAGTCGCGTTGCCAGCGTACGCTTATCTGCCGCATCCGGCAGGGCATACAACGGGCGATGTCATCAGCCTTTTTACTGAGAGGGGTGCGCCCTCGCGCGTGACTATGGCCAAGTGCGAGGATGAATTCCGCACGCTTTACTCCAAGGCGCAAAGTATCGAAGAGCGCACAAAAGGCGTTCGGGAACTAGTGAGTCGCAATCCTGCAGCCTATCATTGGTGTTTCTATTCTCAGATCCTTGGTCTTGAGGAAGGGCTGAGTCAGGATGAGTTTGTTGATCAGAAGCAAAAACGCGTCATGACGACCTACGAGTATCTCGTCCCGGTTGCTCGCGCTTTCATGAAAGAGTTCCAGGATTCCCGCTATCTCAGATGGGCCATTCAGGACTATCGGCGCCTTGCGGATCTGTATTTCTATCGCAAGCTCGAGATGTCGCCCCATATGAGCAGCGAACTGGTGGATGTTGCCGTTCCGGTGGACGAGCGTTCGTCAGCTCGCAATGAGGGCGCTGCCCAAGATGCGAAAAAGATGAGCGTACTCGAGAAGTATAAGATCGGAAACGCTCTTCCTGAATCCTCCGTCCTTGTTCAAGCGAAACAGCAGGCAGATGATGAGAGCGCAGCAATTCCAAAGAAGGCCGAGTTGCCACCTCCTGTTGTCGAAGCCGTGGCTGAGAAGAAAGAAGAGCCAGCTGAGCCTGCAGTTACGGATCCGGATGTTCAAGACACGATTCAGACTGCGATGGAGCTTGCTCGCCAACGCAAGGAAACGGCGACTCAAAACCGGGCTCCTGCCGGGAAGGTCGAGTCGGCCCCTGCTATGATACCAGCTCAAGCTCTAGTGCCTGCACCGGCGGTTGTTCCAGTTGCTGCTCCAGTTACAGCCCCGGTTGCTGCCCCGGCTCCAAAAGTTGTCTCACCGGTGACAGAGCCTCCCAAAGAAGAACTTCCTGCAATCGAGTGAAGTGGAGTGAGTGAAGTCGATTAAGCGTGAAGGCGCGAGTGCAAAAGCCTGCCTCCGCGCCTGTTCGAAATGTACCGATTAGAACTGATCAGGGTTATAGCCGCGGTTGCGCAGCTCGCGTTTGACGCCCTCGAGCAAGGACTGAATTCGGGATCTTTCGCGAACGTAATCGATATTCACAAGCCCTGCGGGTTTGCTCTCGAGAATTTTATCGAGCGTTTTGAGCTCCTGCATCTGGTTGACATAGGCGGAAGACGCATTCGTTGCAGCGATAGGGCGCCTCGTGACCAGTGATACTTCAGTACCCCGTTCGTTATTCAGGACAGAGCGTGAAGGACCTGCTTCTGCCTGAGCCCTCAAGGCCTGGAAATTTTCGTTCAGGGCCTCATTGGCATTTCTGAAGCCACTTGCTTCAAAGTCAGTTTTGGCATTCTCCACGAACATTTTTGCAGCACCTTCAGTGTCACCCGCACGGATTCTCATGCCGAGAAGCGCTTCGCGGTCCCGCTGGGAGGCCAGCATATCGGGCGCGTTTTTTAATACACGGTCATACTGCGAAAGCGCATCCTTGGTCAAAGCCTGGCCTGAAGTCAGATCGCCCACGGAAGCTGCCGATTCCCCTGCGACTCGGTTTGCTTCAGCAAGGCCACGGACGTTGCGAAGGTACTCGCGCTTCTCGGCGGCGGTCATTGAGGAGAAGCGATACCCCTGGCTGTCCACTTCCCGAAGGAGTCGGTCTCTTAAATCAAATACTTTGAGTCGAGACTCCTGCTCGTATTTTGGGAGTATCTTGAAAGTTTTTGTCTGGGACATCGATGCTCTGATTCCGGCTGAATCGGCAGACGATCCTGCAATCCCGTTTCTCATCAGAATGGCACGCTCGCGGGAAGTGAAACCTGCGCGTCTTAAAATGCGCGCCTTGTCGCGAAGCTGTTCCGGGGTGTAAGTCATGAAACCTGCACCGGTGTCTTTACCCACTTCGTGGGCAGCAATGAGCGCATCTTTTTCTGCCTTCGAAAGAGTTCTGCCTAAAAGAAATTCGGCCACACCTTTTCGATCAGCGTTGGACAACCCGCCAGCCGTGGGCATGATTGCGTCTCCAGCCTTGGCAAGCTTGCTGGCTGCAGCCTCGACCTGAACTGATTTGGACAACTCGACAAGGCGATTCAAGCGAGCCACGCGGAAAGCTGCAATTGCTGGTCCGGCCGCCGTGAGGGCTGCGACCGTGCCGGCTTCACAGTACATCTCTGCCAGAGCCTCGGTATTGTAGCACTCGCGTTTGACTTTCAGCTCATCCAGAAGCTTTCCTGCCGCTGCCTTTAGATCAACAGTTTTCTTGAGATCCCGTTTCACTGGATTGATTTCTTTTGAGACGTCAGCGGCGCTTTTCTCAGTCATTCTTTGCGTGACGTTGTAAGCCTTGGTGTTGAACTCCTTGAGGAGGTCCGAGCAGGACATTCTTTCAAGACTTTGCGTGGGCGGGGTCTTGAAGCTCTCACCGGGGGGAAGCGCATCGTTGAACTGGTCGATCATATCGAGTTTTTGCTCGATATCCGAATTACAGGTCGAAGAATGGGTTGCGAATGCGTAAATGCCTTTTAGAACATCCCAAATAGCTTTGCCTGTGGCATTCCACGCTCCCAGGCTGCATCCTTTCGTGCGTGCGATGGCTGCATCCAATGATGTTCGCTCACAGAAGCTCTTCATGTCGCAGGAGTAGAGCTTCTCCGAGTCTTTGATATCAGCGCAGGCCGCGGCGCGTGTTACTTCGCATCCTTTTTCGAGAACGCCGTTCGAATGGTTACTGAGTGTCGAAGCTGCACAGCTTTTCTCGGAGAAACAGGGGCTATCCGATGAATACGACTGGGGAACGTTACTTAGAATGGCAAGTACTGCGACTGTGAAAAACCTGTAGGCTTTCTGCACGCGGATTCCCCCTCAATTGTCTCTAGAAGAAGTATCGGAATATTTACTGATTTTATTAAATGCAGACCTTTACGTCAGTGCCCGGCCCGACTGTCTAAGGTTTAGACACTCTGAAGTCCTGCGGAGCGCTTTATCTGGGGCAGGACCGGTAGGATCTCTGGCATGTGCACTGCAGTCTTATGTGGCCAGGAGACTGAGTATGAGTTCAAAAACGCTTTCCTTGTCAGCCATGATTTTGGTGCTTCTTGGAGCCGGTGTTGCGGATGCAGCGGTCAAGGTTCAGTGCAAAGGAATGGTTCAGGACGTGAACTATTGTTTAGATGATATGTGTTCAGATAACGCATCTTTGGTTTTGAAAGATTTTGATCGCCCATATTCGATGGATTTTCGGTTTTCAGGCGAAGCGAATTCGAAATTAAATACTAAAGACTACGATTATAAAGAGCACTACGAATTCATTCTTTCTAAAATCGAAGGTTCCACAGTTCTTGAGTTAGAAGTTCGCGCCAAAAGCAGTGTCGGCCATCCAAATCTTAAAATTGGGGTAATACGTGGCCAGAAATTTCGTTTCGATTACAAGACCCCAGTTGACACTTATAATTACACCAATCATGTCTTGAAGTGCGAGCTGAGTGAATAGTTCAATCCTCTCAAGGTCAAAGTATATGAATACCAAAGTTATGGCGCTGGGGCTGATGATCTCAACAGCATTCGTCTCAGCATGTTTTGCTCAAGATAGTTCGTGCACTTCTAAAAAGGCGCGCTTAAATGGCGAGACCGTCGTGCTGGACGAGAAATGCATGCTGAGCTTCCCAGGCTATGGGAACAATCATTTTGGCAGATCCTATATCGATCAGGTGGGAGAGCTCTTCGTTTTTGCTCAGGTGGCAGAGACGGGCGTTGATTCCAAGGACTATGGATCTCGGACCTATTTTTTGCTCCCGGTTCGTCAGACGTCAGACTTTGAAGTGAATGAGTCGACAGGCGAGCTTGTGATCCATCATTCTTCTGGCGAGACCATGACGCTTGCTCCGGACTTCAAGGTCAAGTCTTTCACAGGCGTTGAGTTTGTCGAGGCCGAGAAAAGCAGTGACGCCAATAAGGGCGGCTTTGAGATCAAGAAATACAGCAACGGGATTCTTCTCGATACGGGCTGGACGCATTCTGCAATCACGATCAAGGCGGAAGGACAATCCACTTTCATGGATCGCACTGGAAAGACGTGCGTGGTGAAAAACAAAGAGATCTTTGATTTTTCGGGTGAGTATGCCGAGAACGCTAATTTCAAATATCCGGGTAGCAAAGAGCTTCAAGTTTATCTGAAGAAGCGCTGCCCGAAGCTGGATCTATCTCCGCTTCAATCCCAAAAGTAAAACCCTCAGAAAGAAAGTAGTATGAAGAAATCCCATTTGTTTTTCCTGGTGCTGGCTCCCGTTCTATTCACGCTGACATCTTTTGCGAGAGCAGAGGACTCCTCAGCGGAGAAATCCTCATGCCATTGCATTTTCAATGGGACAAAAGATTATCAGCTCTATGATGAGACCAAGAACTATTTCGGCAAACGCAAGGTTCATCGCAAGTGGACTTGCGAGTACACCTGTCATGTGGGATCGCTTACAGAAACCGTCAAGGGGAGTTACGATCTGGTCAATCGCGGCGATGATGACGGGCGTGAAGGAATCTGCGAAGGCACGGTCTACGAATCCCAGTTCAACCAATTCGTGATGCGCGAAGTTTACACTTATAAGTCGAGCGAGACCTTCAATCCGAAAAAAGCGAAGGCCTCCGAGCTCAAGCAATGGGCCGAGAGTCAGAACTGCGATAGAGGATCGATTTTCGACTAAGCGCTAAGCCGAATTCTCAAGCTCCGGATCAAAGCTCTGCCGCTCATTAGAGTAGAGCTTGTCGTATTTAGCCATAAATCCGGGCTGAAGCTCATCAAGCAGCTTTTTAAGCGTCTGGATTTCAATCTTCAGTCGACCGACTTCTGCTTTTCGGGACAGAACTTCGCTGTCAAGCTGCTCACCCTGAACGATCAGTTCTTGCTTCAGGGTTTCAATTTGATGAGCCAGGTGTACCAGCTGTTCGGATGCGCCGCCAACATTCTCAGTTGCCATGCTGAATCTTAAAGCAATCGGGATACCGCTTTGTGTGCTCAGGCAGCCTTGTCGTTTTGTTCGCCTGCTGCCTTAAGTTCTGCGGTTCGCTCGAAATACTTCTCCAACACGCGAATGCGGAACTCAGTTACAGGGTGTCCCAATGAGATGAGCATCGATCCAGGATCACGCTTTTGAGGAAGATTCGGGGAGCTCATGCGATCGAGTTTTCTCAACGCCGAGGACAGATCAGAAAGAGTCGCGCCCAAGTGTTCAATGGCGTGAATGTCGGCAGCAAACTCCTGATACCTGACGAGTTTTGCTAAAAGCCTGAACGCGAACACGAAAGAAATCAGAAGCGAGCTAAAGCCCACCATCGTCTGGCCCTGCTGCGAGACGCCCATAAAGCGTGAGCAGAGTACGGAGAATCCTGTCATCAGAGCCGCGCATAAGATCAGTCCTGCAGAGAAAGTGAATCGTTTTTTCAAATGCTGAAGCTTCCAGTGGCTGATCTCATGAAGCACGACGGATTTGAATTCACCTTCGGTCAACTTGTTTACGAGTCCACTTGAGATGAAAAATCCTGGCTTGAAAAGACCACGACCGTTTGGGAATCCGGCCATCATCGCACTTGCTTGGGCGCTTCCTTGGGCACTCCCTTGGGCACCGCTTGGAGCTCCCCCGGATTGGGTTTCGTGCGTGTCGATCAACCAGAACTCAGGCATAGGAGCCTTTGCGGAGGTGAAGAGCTCAGTCAGGGACTGACGAAGCTCGCCTTCGGGGGCAGCCTGGGCGTTCAAGATCTTGCGGACAAAGAGGGCGCCAAGCGCAAAGCTTATGCAAAGTCCTCCGACGACCCCGACACCCATTCCAATAAGAACGAGTCCGAGCTTCACACCCATCGGCGCTTGAGACAGAACTCCGATCAGCGAAAAAGCAAAAACGGAGGTCAGAATCGAGGCCACGTAAGTCAGGCCTGCAAGCAGCGACCAGAAGAAAGTTCGGATAGCCTGCCAGTAAAAAGAGCCGCCGTTTTTCTCAAGATCCGCTCCAGCTACTTTTCCCTCCAGGTTTCGTTGGAGAGCAAGTTGGAGCAAAAAAGCAGTGAGAAAGAGGGGATAGGCAATGGCTGGATGTTCGCGCCGGATGGGCGTGGATCCAAAGAAAATCAGGATTTCGACGAGATTGATGAAGAATCCAGCCGTTCTGATGCGATAAAGCTCATCGGCGCGGTTCACTTCCTCGCGTTCGTCCAGCTTGGCTTGAAAGAAGCGCTCGAAGTAGTCGCACCAGAGGGCAAAAGCCGCAATTGGAATGGCAGTGAGGATCATAAGACCTGCCAGATTCATGACGCCCTGCTGTGCTAGTTCTTCATTCATAGACTCGACCCCGAACTCTTTATCGGGTATGAGTGGACTTATCTTTATGACCAGCGCTCCAAGAAACCTCATTCAAGACATGCTTTCTGGAAATCGGCTTGCGCTTGCTCGTTTGATTTCAAAAGTCGAAAACCGTGACTCTCAGCTCTCTGAGTTGATCGAGCAGCTCTATCCTCACACTGGAAAGGCCCAGGTTTGGGGAATCACGGGGCCTCCTGGCGCGGGTAAATCCACCCTGGTGGACCGTTTGACTGCGCATCTTCGCGCCGAAGGAAAGCGCGTCGCAGTCGTTGCTGTCGACCCATCGAGCCCTTTCACGGGCGGCGCAATTTTGGGTGACCGCATTCGTATGCAGCAGCATGCAAGCGATGTAGGCGTTTTCATCCGCTCTTTGGGAACTCGTGGAAAGCACGGCGGTCTATCCCATGCGACCAAAGAGGTTGTCATGGTACTTGATGCTGCAGGCTTTGACGTCATCCTCGTCGAAACGGCCGGAGTTGGCCAGACCGAGCTTGATGTTCTGAAACTGGCTCAAACGGTTCTAGTGATTTTGGTCCCTGAGAGCGGCGATTCCATTCAAGTCATGAAGGCAGGACTGATGGAAATTGCCGATGTTTTTGCGGTCAATAAGAGTGATCGTCCCGAAGCTGACAAGATGGTGCGCGAGCTCATCTCGATGGTGGGACTCAATCCGCATGACGAGCACAGCTGGATGATCCCGGTCCAAAAGACCGAAGCAGTTCGCGATGTCGGCGTGAAGGAACTCATCGAGCAGGTTCAGAAGCATCAGGACTATCTGACTCGCAGTGGTCATCGCAAAACCAAAGAGCGCCAGTTTCTTAAGGAAGAAGTCGCAGACATTCTGAGTGAGCGTCTCACTCATTCCGTGACGGCAGCCTTTGAGACATCGTCTGGCATGCAGGTTCTCGAAGAGCTCCTCGATCGTAAAATCGATCCTTACAAAGCCGCAGACCTCATCTCCGGCAATACCTAAACTGAGCAAATCCCAGAGAACTGAGACGTGAGTTAAAAGTCCTCGTTGTGACATCCTGTCACATTCCCAGTCGGCATCCTGCCTGGGAACGACTCGGCTTTTAACTCACGTCTCAGTTCTCTGGGATTTGCCCAGTTCCGGTTCTTTTTATCGGCTCACGAGGTCTGCCATCGTGAAGGCGTAAAGGTGGTCGCGTACTTTTGG
>JBJMMA010000238.1:0-51683 GCA_045805065.1 Bdellovibrionia bacterium
CGTTCCAACTTCCATCGCATCGGAAGCAATCCAGTGGTGGCTACAGCCATAACGCCCAAACAAATCAGGAACTTATCAGATACTTAGCAGGTACTGATTTTTCCGTATTGCAAACTCTTATTGTTACGTTTATAGTAACAATATGTCGACGAACTTACAGTTCTCCATCGCAGTTCATATTATGGCAGCCCTTGGATACCAAGGTTGCGATGGAAGCATGTCGTCTGGCGTACTGGCAAAGAGCATTAACGCAAACCCAAGTTTTGTTCGCCGCGTTCTAGCCAGACTTTCCAAAGCAGGGCTAGTGCGTACGTCAAAAGGAAAATCCGGATGCTGCTCCCTTGCTAAACCTGCGGCATCGATCACGCTACTCGATATTTATCATGCGGTCGAAGCACCTCAAGTCTTCACTATTCATGAGTATGAGGATCAAAAATCCTGCATCGTCAGCTGCGGCATCAAATCCTCATTGGAAAAGGTTCTCGAGAAAACCCAACGCTCCATGGAAGACGGCTTAAAGAAAGTTCGTCTCTCTGAAGTCGTTTCGGACCTAAAAAGATAGCGGCTTTTTTTTTAACTTAAATTGTTACTTTAGGAGTAACCAAATGACCCCGACTTTGTTGAACGACTTCTGGTTTGCGGCAGTGACCGTAGGCCTCATCGTGTGCGGAATGCTCAGCTCCTGAGCAAGAAAGGAAGACCTCATATGTCGAAGTTCACTCACCCCTTGGAAGATGGCGATTTTGAGTCAAAAGTCACAAATGCGAAGGGCCTTGTCATGGTCGATTTCTGGGCCGAATGGTGTGGCCCCTGCAGGACTCTTGCTCCAGTCGTCGAAGATCTGGCCAAGAATCACGAAGGATCCGTGCGCGTCTACAAAATGGACGTTGACGCCAATCCGCAATCGCCAACTCGTTTTCACATCCGCGGCATCCCAACAGTGATCTTGTTCAAGAACGGTGTTGCAGTCGATCAGATCGTTGGCAACCAGCCGCGCGAAGTTTTTGAGAACGCGATCAAAAGTCATCTCTGATTTGTCAGCTTTGAAAACCAATAACAGGAAAGGCAATTTGTATGAGTAAGTTAGCAGGTAAAGTAGCAGTGATCACCGGCGGTAGTACCGGAATGGGTTTAGCAACGGCTAAACGTTTTGTTGACGAGGGGGCCTATGTATTCATCACTGGCCGCAGACAAAGCGAGTTGGATCATGCGGTCCAATTCATCGGCAAAAATGTGACCGCAGTTCAAGGCGACGTATCCAAGACTGAGGATTTGGATAGGCTCTATCAAGCCGTGAAGGAGAAAAAAGGGCGCCTCGACATCGTCTTTGCTAACGCCGGCATCGGCGAGCTCGCGCCACTGGGTGATATCACTGAGCAACACTACAGCAAGATCTTTGACGTGAACGTCAAAGGGCTACTGTTCACGGTTCAGAAAGCGCTTCCACTTCTGCGTGATGGGAGCGCAATCATATTGAACGCCTCCATTGCTGGATACACCGGAACCGAAGGGTTCAGTGTTTACAGCGCAAGTAAAGCCGCAGTACGTGCTTTTGCGAGAAGCTGGATGCTTGATCTCAAGCCACGGAAAATCCGGGTCAATGTTTTGAGCCCTGGCCCAATTGATACTCCGATCTTTTCAGGACTGGGCGACCCTGAGAAAATTAAGCAGTTTAAAGATATGATCACTGCCGAAGTACCGTTAGGCCGCATGGGCAATCCTGTAGAAATTGGAAGCGTCGCAACTTTCCTTGCCTCAGATGAGAGCAGCTTCGTGAACGGAGCCGAGCTCACCGTTGACGGAGGCCTGGCCCAACACTGATTAGTCCTGATAGGTGGCGAGCTTGAGGTACTTCTTAAAGATCTTAAGTACCCAAGCTTCGCCTCTCAGCATGTATTCATAAGCCGCAGGAACAACGACCAGGGTCAAAAGCGTCGAAGTAATCACGCCACCAATTACGGCAATTGCCATCGGAGCGCGTTGGCGAGCTGCTTCGTCAAAGGCCAGAGCCATTGGCAGCATGCCTGCGATCAGTGCAAACGATGTCATCATGATTGGGCGCAATCGGACGCGCCCGGACTCGAGAATCGAGTCAGCCAGGCTCTTGCCTTCTCGCAACCCCTCTTGAATATGGTCGACAAGCAAGATGGAGTTCTTGGCCGCAACCCCCATCAAGAGAACACAGCCAATCATCGAATAGATGTCCAGGCTCGAGCGGGTGATAAAGAGCGCGTAAAATGCGCCGCAAACTGCCAACGGCAGGACCAGCATGATGGAGAGCGGAACAAAGAATGACTCGTAAAGGCTTGCCAAGACAAGATACATCGCGCCCACTGACAGAATCACCGTGATCAAGACGCTATTGAGAAGCTCCTGGAAGTCACGGGTCTGACCCGCAAATTCATAACGGATCCCTGGGGAGTGCTTGATCTCACCTGAATCAAAAAGCCGCTTGAAGTCATCAATCACAGCAGATAGCCCGCGCCCCTTCGGATTGACGTCAGCAGAGATCTCAATGAATCTCTTTCGGTTCTCTCGCTCGATCTTAGCCGGAGACTCGGCCAGCGTACTATGCGCGATCGAAGTGAGCGGCACCAGATGGTGGTCAATGTTTGGGATCATGATCTCAGATGCGTTCTCAGCGATATTTCGATGATCTGGATCAAGGCGTACGCGGATATCGTACTCATTTCCGTTCTCATGGAACTTGGCTGGAGTTTCTCCCGCCAGAAGCAAGCGCAGCTCGTATCCCGCCTCTGCGCTGGATACGCCAAGCTCACGGCTTCTCACAGGATCAACGGTCCAACGAAGCTCCGTTGAGCCAGGCCGATAAGAGCGATCCACGTCCAGAACGTTTCCGTTCTTTTTAAACTTCTCGACGATATCAGCAGTTACGGCCTTCAGCTCGTCAAGATTTTCCCCTGTAATGTGGACAACAAAAGGGCGCCCCGCTCCGCCCCCGATATCAAGCAGGTCTTCCACGCTTGAAGTCAGATTCGGCATACCGGCAAGCTCGTGGCGAACGGTCTCTTTCATTTCAGCTGTCGACTTCTTGCGCTCATTCGATGGCTTCAGGCGAACAACGATTTCCGCACGGTTCTTCTCACCCACATCACCGCCCACGGTGCGAACGGTTGAGGCCACTTCGGGCATCGCTTGGATTTTCTTGTCGATGCTTGAGGCGACCTGATCCATGGCATCTAAAGAGACTCCGGCAGGAAGATTCAAAACAACCTGGAACTCACCTGACTCCTGAGACGGAACGAATGACTTCGGGATCATGCTTAAGACGACAAAGCTTAAGCCAAAGATTCCCACGGCAATCAAAAGGACTCGCAAAGGGTATTTCAGGCTCTTCCGAAGTACTTTCTCGTAATACCGAGCTTGGGCGTCTTGAAAGCGATTGAAAGGCTTAAGAACTTTATGGAATGCGCGAGAAAAGATTCCGCCGCTTCCCTCTGAGCCATTGTGATGACGATCGCCGGCAAAGTAAGCCGATAGCATTGGGGCAATGGTCAGGGAGTCCAGCAAGCTGATCATCATGGCAAAGCAGATGGTCAGACCGAACTCTTTGAAAAACTGGCCGATAATGCCACTTAAGAAAGAGACCGGACCAAAGACCGAGAGAACGGTAAAGGTGGTTGCAATGACGGCGAGCGCCACTTCCTGAGTTCCAAAGATCGCAGCCGTCCGAGGAGGTTGGCCTTCTTCGATATGTCGAAAAATATTTTCACGGACCACGATCGCGTCGTCGATCAGAAGACCTACGGCAAGAGCGAGCGCCGCAAGCGTCGTGATGTTGATCGAAAAGCCTGCCATCCACATGAAGAGGAACGCCCCAAGCAAGGAGTTCGGCAAAGCAAGCGAGGTAATGATCGTTGATTTGACGCTTCCCAAGAAAAGAAGCACAACACCCACGGTCAAAGCAATCCCAAGCAAGATCGCTTCGGTTGCGTCTTGAACCCCATCATGGATCGGTTTGGCGCCGTCACGAATCACATTCAGCTGAAAGCCCTTCACCTTGGCCTTCATGTTCTGATTGATCTCAAGCGCCTGCTCCTTCACGCCCTCAGAAACCCGAATCGCGTTTGCGCCCGAACGGCGGAAGACTTTAAAGATCAGCGCGCGCTTCCCATTGATGTAAGCACGATTCTTCTCGTCCCCAAGTCCATCCACAACGTTTGCAATTTGATTGAGAGAAGTCGCAGCCTCATTCCCAACAAATCGAATAGGAGCCTTCAAAAGGGAGTCGAGCGAATCAAAAGCGCCCAGGACGCGAACCAGGACTTCACGGTCCTCGTTCTCCACTTCGCCTGCAGGAATATTCATTCCGGTAGCCTTCAGGCGGCCAACGACTTCTTCCGCGGACATTTCATGGGCACGAAGACGCTTCAGATCCAGGTTCACCTGGATTTCACGCTTTCTTGCGCCCTGAAGCTCCACATCGCCGACGTCGGTCACTTGCTCAAGCATCGGCTTGATCTCGCGATCGGCCAGGTCAAAAAGCTGCGCTTCCGGAAGATCTGCTGACATCGTCAGCGTAACGATCGGGGTTTCCGTCGGATCCACGCTTCGAATGATGGGTTCCATGATCCCATTGGGAAGACCGCTTCTCATGCGAGCCACGGTTTGCGTGACCTTCTGCTCAGACGAGCGAAGATCCGTATTCATCGCAAAAACCGCCGTCACAATTCCTGCGCCATCCAAGCTTAAGGATCGGACGGTCCGGATTCCTTCAATCGAGCTCAAGCTTGTTTCGATGGGTTTTGAGATCTGAGATTCGATTTCAACCGGTCCCGCGCCTGGAAATGGTACAATCACGTTAACGACAGGAAAAGAGACGTCCGGATAAAGCGCGACTCTCAGCCGATTGATCGCCAAGGCTCCAAGCGCCAGAATCAAAAAGAAGATACACGTAACGAAAACAGGGCGTCGTACGGAAAGCTCGGCCAGTTTCATTGTAAACTACCCACCTGGTTGCTGTTCGCGCTGTAAAGCTTCATCTGAGCTCTGAGAGCAAGGATCATCGCTTCAATCTGAACCCGATTCAAAGAGGAGTTCAAGTAGTCGAGCTCATATTGAAAGACCTGGTCTTCAATGGTGAGTCCGAGTGCCAAGCGCTTTTGAATTCTTTGGAACTTCGCCTTCTGGACTTGTTCAAGCTCGACAGCAAGCACCAAACGCTCTTTGGCGTCCTCGAACTTGCGAACCAGATCCTTCCATTCATTCTTGTCCTGCATCGCCTTGCTCTGAAACTCAAGATCGGCTGCTGCGGCTTTTATGGCGTAACCTTGGCGAATGCTGGATGTCGTGCCGATATCCAAAGGAACGGTAAAGTTCAAACCCCACGCAAAGATCGATCCGTAAACACTCACTTCGGGCAGCATTTTCTCACGAGCCATATCGCTTCCCGCAGTCTGGGCGATCGCCCCCTGCTGGGCAGCCTTCACGTCCCCACGCATCTCATCACGAGGAATCACAGTGAGCTTTTCCAAAACCTTAGGATCCGGAAGCTCCAGATTCTCCTGAACTTCGTCAGCGTCGACCCCACGGGAAAGATTGAACTTCCGCGCAAGCTCGCGCTCCTCATCGACTTTTGTACGAAGCTCAAGCTCCTTCCCCTTCACGGCCGCCTGCGCCAGCAAAAGGTTGCCAGGATCGCCCAAATGACGCTTGGATTGCCCTTGGTGATGCTCTAAAAACTCACGAGCACGACTCAGACTTTCTTTTTCAACACGTGAGACTTCACGTGCGACGGCGAGCCTCCAGTAATTCACTTCCGCTTCAACAAGCGTTGCGCGCGCGTGATACTCTTCACCGTAAGCTTTAGCGAGCTCCTGGGCTTCCATGACTTTCTGGTTGGCGCGATCAGCGCGTCCCCAGAAATTTTGCCAAAGCGAGAAACTGAAAACAGGAACTGGGTAGTAGTTCCAGACGGTTGGATTTTTCACAAACGCCGGATCCGTCCCTGTCAGGGTAGTGGTATTGGAGTCAAAGGAGAATTGAACTCCTAAGCCGTAAGGAGTCTGCTGCCTAAGACCGATGGAAAAGTTACGTTGGATATTGGTCGCGCCTTGAATGGTAGGCGCTGCAGTCGTTCGCGTGTCATCAATGAATTGGGCCTTGATGAAGAACTGCGGCCTGAACAAAAGCTTCGCGACCTGAGCCGTCTGTCTGGAACCTAAGCTGTTCTGAACCTGGCTTTGATAAGCAGGATCAGATTTCATCACTTGTTGCAGATACTCGTTTAGACTCAGTTCGGATCGTTCGGATCGTTCGGATCGTTCGGATCCTTGAGCGGTGAAAACAACCGCTAACCCGAGGCCAAAGGCCGCAACCGAGTTTCTTGAAATTTGAAGCATACTAATGCCCCCGACCCTACCACTGCAGGGCGGGATTTGCCTTATTAATCAATGCGCCGGTAGAGCGTGGCGCCGCCCAAGCTGGCAGGAGTGCGGTCAATCGCTCGGTAATGAGCTTTCAGAAAAGCCTGAAATTCTGGGTACCGGGAAATGCCAAATTTCGCATACGACTTCCACCCTGCGCTAGCCGTATCCACAATAATGGAAGGGCGTCGATTCTGTAAGTCCTGCAAGAGCAGCGGCCAGGCCTCACTCACCTGCGCCGGCTGATAAGATGGGTCATACTCGGACCGAGTACCGGGGGATAAGCCCGTCAGATAGTTACAGAATGAAAAACGCGTCCCCATTTTTCTTTGGGAATAATGATAAAGCTCCGGCACATTTCCCCAAACGAAAAGGGTATCGTCCGGTTTGCTTTGACGGGAAATCGCTTGGCCCACCCTCTCCCAATCCGGCTCACCCGCATCGAAAATCGCGTGTGTTGCTTCTGGCTTAAGAGAGATCGCGAAAAAGAAAAGAGCCGGAATTGCAATGGCTGCTCCTATTGTCTTAGGCGCACGCATCCAGGCCCGGTACAGAGGGCCAGCGGCAATTAAGCACAAAGGGAGTTCAGCCTGTAAGAAGTAATGTCCAAAGAATCTTCCACCAATCGCAACCGATAAAATAGAGACAATCGCCCAGATAAAAAGGCCAGCATTCACAGCGTAGCGTTCTGGACCACGAGCCCACCCTTTTCGAATCGTGGCAAATAACCCATAAGAGGCTGCGGCATAAAAAACGATGGAAGGCAAAACAACGGCAGCCAACTGAGTTGCCAAGCGCTTGAGCGCCCAAATCAGGTCGGGTCCTTCGGATATATATCTGAGGTTAAATAGCCCACCCCATTGAAGAAACTCAGTCAGCACTCCATGAGACTTGAAGTAAAGAGCAGCGCCCACCACGGGAGTCAGGAGTCCGATCAACCAAAAAGGACCCCTCTGAAAAATCCTCTTCAAATAGGTAGAGTTATCAAATCCTAAAAATGGGAACGCCAAACCCGCTACCAAAGCCTGCCATTTTGCCAGTCCGGCAAGCCCCATCAGCGCGCCAGCTGAAAGGTCAAGGAGCACGCGTCTCCCTCCCTTGGACTTTCCAGCCCAGATCACGGCAAGAACAGCAAAGACCGTAGGAGTATTCATGAGGATCTCGCCGTTCAGGGCAAGACCATCATAAGCACATCGAGTTGAAGACACAATTCCGTAAAGAACGGCAGGGACCCACCAGAGCTCGCGCTTTAAAAGTTCTCGAGCAAGAGCAAACAATCCGAAAACTGTCAGCGCGGTCAGCAAAATACCAAACGCATGCACAGCTTGAATGCCCAGCATCCCCGCGCTGTGAGCTCCAACCAACCGCTCCACTGCTGCATATACGTACGCAAGCCCTGGAGGCTTATGGTCCAAAGCATCTCGATACATCACTCCGCCACTGTTAATGACCTGAGCCATAGCATCATAGATGGCCTCGTCATCCGAAATGACCGCCCATCCAAGTGATGGCAAGCGAAGCAACATCACAAAGAGAATCGAGAATACGACCTGCAGGCCAACCCGGTCCCGCCAGGTCTTCCGCGGTAGTTGCGAGAACTCAGCTGTAGTTTTCAAAGTGCGCCAACAATATCTGAGCGATAAACCCGATGCAACAATCCCACGTCGGCAAAGCATTTCTAAAAGATAGAAACATAAAAATAAAAAACCCTGTTTTGTGAGGTCCTCAAAAGCTGGAAGCGCTCTTTGAGAAGGCCAGGATGGCCTTAACCGAAACAAAACAGGGTTTTTTATTTTTATGTTTCTATCTTTTAAAATGGTGCGAGCTGAGGGGATTGAACCCCCGACCTTCGCTGTGTAAAAGCGTTGCTCTACCGCTGAGCTAAGCTCGCATTCCCATTTAAAAGATCAAATCGTACTTACCACTGAACTTAAAGCGGGTCCAGCATCGCTGCCGGACCCGAATCAAGTTTTTAGATTAGCGAACCATCGAAGCAGGAACTTCCTGCTCACCCGAAGGCTGAATCGTTTCATCGCCAGTAACTACTCGTGCACGGAGATGCTTGTACTTCATCAAGCCCGTACCTGCTGGGATCAAGCGACCCATGATGACGTTTTCCTTCAAGCCGCGGAGGTAGTCGACACGTCCACTGATCGAAGCTTCCGTGAGAACCTTAGTGGTTTCCTGGAAGGATGCAGCAGAGATGAAGCTTTCCGTCGAGAGGGATGCCTTCGTGATACCGAGGAGCAGAGGCTCTGCGGTGCCTGGAGCGCCACCAGCCTGCATGACTCTTTGGTTTTCGGTTTCGAAAGTCATCTTGTCGGTCTGCTCGCCTGGCAAGAAGGTCGTGTCGCCCACGTCCTTGATCTTAACCTTGCGGAGCATCTGACGAACAATCGTCTCGATGTGCTTGTCGTTAATCTTAACGCCTTGGAGACGATAGACTTCCTGCACTTCGTCCACGAGGTACTTAGCGAGAGCCTTCTCACCAAGAACACGCAGAATGTCGTGCGGGTTGACCGGACCGTCCATCAAAGGCTCACCAGCTTTAACGTAGTCGCCTTCGTTCACTGCCAAGTGGCGACCCTTGCCGATGAGATATTCGCGAGCTTCGCCGGTTTCAGGAGTGACGATAAGCTTGCGCTTACCCTTCGTATCCTTACCGAACGAAACAACACCGTCGATTTCGGTGATCACTGCAGAATCCTTCGGCTTACGAGCTTCGAAGAGCTCGGCAACACGAGGAAGACCGCCGGTGATGTCCTTGGTCTTGGTGGTTTCGCGATGGATCTTAGCGATGATGTCACCTGCTGCGATCTCATCTCCATCAGCCACGATCAAGTTAGCGCCAACTGGGAGCATGTAACGTGCAACGCGGTTGGAGCCTTCGATCTTAAGTGGGTTACCCTTGCCGTCGGTGATCATGAGCTTAGGACGCTTGTCGCTGGCCTTAGACTCCACGATAACCTTATGGGAAAGACCCGTGACGCTGTCGAACTGCTCTTGCATGGTAACGCCTTCTTCGATGTCTTCGAAGGAGATGATACCGGAAGCTTCGGTGACGATCGGCGTGGAATATGGATCCCACTCGGCCATCAACTTGCCCTTTTCGACAGGGTCGCCGTCTTTCACGACGAGCTTAGCGCCGTAGACGATCTGGTACTTTTCACGCTCGCGGCCGTTTGCATCGATAATGGCGATTTCGCCGTTACGATTCATGACGGTCAGGAAGCCTTCCTTGTTGCGAACGGTGTTCACGTTCAGGAACTTCACAGTACCCTTCGTCTTAGCTTCGAGGCTGGACTGTTCAGCGCGACGAGATGCCGTACCACCGATGTGGAAGGTACGCATCGTGAGCTGCGTGCCTGGTTCACCGATGGACTGTGCAGCAATGACGCCGACAGCTTCACCGATGTTAACCATGCGTCCGCGGGCCAAGTCACGACCGTAGCAGAGGCCGCAAATACCCTTCTTGGATTGGCAGGTCAGCACGGAACGGATACGAACGCGGTCGATACCAGCTTCGTCGATCCTCTTGACGAGGTCTTCGGTGATTTCGGTGTTAGCCGGAACCAGCGTTTCGCTCGTGACAGGATCGATGACGTCTTCAAGGCCTACGCGACCCAGGATACGATCGCCCATCTTTTCGATCACTTCGCCGCCTTCAACGAGGGCGCCGACATAGAGACCGTCGAGAGTGCCGCAATCCACTTCGGTCACGATGACGTCTTGGGAGACGTCGACGAGACGACGAGTGAGGTAACCGGAGTTAGCCGTCTTCAGAGCGGTATCGGCGAGACCCTTACGAGCGCCGTGGGTCGAGACGAAGTATTGGAGAACCGACAGACCTTCGCGGAAGTTCGCGACGATCGGGGTTTCAATAATTTCGCCCGATGGCTTAGCCATCAGACCACGCATACCGGCGAGCTGACGAATCTGAGCGTTACTACCGCGGGCGCCGGAATCAGCCATCATGAAGATGGAGTTGAATGCTGGACCCGTGATTTCCTGCTCCTTACCTTGCCAGCCCACAGGAGCCTTGAAGGTTTGGGAAGACAGGCGCTTCATCATCGCGCTTGCGATCTGTTCAGAGGTTTGTGCCCAGATGTCGATAACCTTGTTGTAACGTTCGCCGTCGGTGATGAGACCTTCGACGTACTGGTTTTCGATTTCTTGAACCTGCTCGTAAGCCTTGTCGAGGAACTCCTTCTTCTCTGGTGGCATGAGCATATCATGGACAGAGATGGAGATACCTGCGCGCATTGCTTGACGGAAACCCGTCTGCATGAGGTGGTCGGCGAGGAGAACCGTCTTCTTGTTTCCGGTCAAACGGAAGCAAAGGTCGATGAGTTCTGCCAAGTCCTTCTTACCGAGAACCTTGTTGTACGCGGAGAAAGGAATTTCTTCCGGCACGATCTCAGAGAGAAGAGCGCGGCCAACCGTCGTATCATAGATCTTACCACTGATACGGCACTTGATCTTGGTTTGGATGGTCACGATGCCCGAGTCATAAGCGAAGTGAACTTCGGTTGGGCTCGAGAAGACCTTGCCTTCACCCTTCGCGAACGGACGCTCACGGGACATGTAGTATAAGCCCAGAACGATATCCTGCGATGGAACGATAATTGGCTTACCGTGAGCAGGTGAAAGGATGTTGTTGGTCGACATCATGAGCACGCGAGCTTCGATCTGTGCTTCGATCGAGAGCGGAACGTGCACCGCCATCTGGTCACCGTCGAAGTCGGCGTTGAAAGCTGCGCAGACGAGAGGGTGAAGCTGAATAGCCTTACCTTCAATCAGCACAGGTTCGAAAGCCTGAATACCGAGGCGGTGGAGAGTCGGAGCGCGGTTGAGCATGACTGGATGCTCTTTGACCACTTCTTCGAGGATGTCCCAAACTTCCTGACGCTGTTTCTCAACCATCTTCTTTGCAGACTTGATGGTCGTGACGTAGCCGTACTCAGAAAGCTTGTTGTAGATGAATGGCTTGAAGAGTTCGAGAGCCATGACCTTAGGCAAGCCGCACTGATGCAGCTTGAGTTCAGGACCGACAACGATAACGGAACGACCGGAATAGTCGACGCGCTTACCGAGAAGGTTCTGACGGAAACGGCCTTGCTTACCCTTGAGCATATCGGACAACGAACGGAGCGGACGCTTGTTCGGACCGGTGAAGGTCTTACCACGGCGGCCGTTGTCGAAGAGAGCGTCAACGGACTCCTGGAGCATGCGCTTTTCGTTGCGGATAATGATCTCAGGAGCATTGAGCTCCATGAGGCGCTTCAAGCGGTTGTTACGGTTAATGACGCGACGATAGAGATCGTTCAGGTCAGAAGTTGCGAAACGGCCGCCATCCAAAGGAACGAGAGGACGAAGTTCTGGCGGAATCACCGGAATCACTTCGAGCATCATCCATTCTGGACGGTTCGAACCGCTGGCCTTGAAGGATTCAACAACTTTCAAGCGCTTGGAGAGCTTGGTGCGTTGAGCTTCAGAGGTGGTTTGCTTCAGTTCGCGGCGAAGCTGACGAGAAGCGATTTCGATATCGACTTTCTTCAGCATATCGCGGATCGCTTCGCCACCCATGGAGGCGGTGAAGGTAGAGCCTTCGCGAACGAGCTGGTTGTACTTTTCTTCAGCGATAACAGAGTTCTCTTCGAGTCCGCTGTTACCTGGATCGAGCACTACGTAAGCTTCGCAATAGAGCACCTTCTCGAGATCTTTCAGAGTGATGTCGAGGAGAGCGCCGATACGAGATGGAAGCGAACGCAGGAACCAGATGTGGGCAACTGGAGTTGCCAATTCAATGTGACCCAAGCGTTCACGACGAACCTTGGATTGAATGACTTCGACGCCGCACTTTTCGCAGACGACGCCACGGTGTTTCATGCGCTTATACTTACCGCAGTTACACTCGTAGTCCTTCACTGGTCCGAAGATCTTGGCGCAGAACAAGCCGTCACGCTCTGGCTTGAACGTACGATAGTTGATGGTCTCTGGCTTCTTGACTTCACCATAAGACCATTCCCGGATCTTAGCCGGGGATGCGAGCGAGATCCGGATTCCGGTAAAGCTCAGTGGATCTTTTGGTTTGTCGAAAAAGTTAAGCAGGTCTTTCATTTTCAGTCCTCAAATCGTGTGCCGGGCCGAAGCCCGGACACACAGGTTGAATCATTTGGAGGCTCGCGCCAACGCTCGACTGCGTTAGCTTACAGGATCTCGCCTTTAAGTTCTTTGTCCTCTTCCTCAATGAGCTCGACGTTGAGCGCCAAGCTTTGGAGTTCTTTGACAAGAACGTTGAAGGATTCTGGGAGACCCGGCTCGAGAAGCTGTTCGCCCTTGACGATTGCTTCGTACATGCGGTTACGGCCAGTGACGTCGTCAGACTTCACAGTCAGGAATTCCTGGAGACCGTAAGCAGCACCGTAAGCTTCAAGTGCCCAGACTTCCATTTCCCCGAGACGTTGGCCACCGAACTGAGCCTTACCACCCAGCGGTTGCTGGGTAACGAGGCTGTATGGGCCGATGCTACGAGCATGGATCTTCTCTTCGACCAAGTGGTGGAGCTTGAGCATGTACATAATGCCCACAGTCACCTCTTCAGCGAACGGTTCACCCGAAACGCCGTCGTAGAGAGTCGTCTGACCACGAGTTGGGAGTTCAGCGAGGTTCAGGACGCTTTCAATGTCCTTTTCCGTCGCGCCGTCGAACACTGGGGTTGCGAGGTGAACGCCCTGACGCAAGTGACGAGCCATCTTTTTGATTTCATCATCGGATGCGCCGTCGACAAACTTGTTCACTTCAGGATGGTTATAAAGATCCTTCAGAACCTTACGAAGCTTATCGCCTTGGAACTGCTCCATGTAAGCATTGACCTTTTCGCCGATACCCCAGGCAGCCCAACCGAGAGTGACTTCGAGGAGCTGACCGATGTTCATACGAGAAGGAACGCCCAGTGGGTTCAGAACCATGTCAACCGGCGTACCGTTTGCCATGAAAGGCATATCTTCCATAGGAAGGATACGGCTGATGACACCCTTGTTACCGTGGCGTCCTGCCATCTTGTCACCGACTTGGAGACGGCGCTTGATAGCAATCTGGACCTTCACCATCTTGATCACGCCTGGAGCGAGTTCATCACCGCGCTTCAGCTTGTCGGTCTTCTCTTTGAAGACGTAACGAACCGCTTCGATCTTCTCCTTAGCGGTCTTCATGATCGTGGTGACTTCTTGTTCCAAATCTTCCTTCACTGGAATGAATCCAAGGAGGTCGAATGGAATTGCAGCCAAGGTATCGCGACTGAGTTGCTGACCCTTCTTGAGCAGCTCTTCAGAGCCGTCTTCAGAAAGGAGCTTACCGGTCGTCAACGTACCATCCAATGCCTTAGCGATCTTCGTGAAGGCCGATTGACGGATTGCATCCGTTTCGATCTTCTCATCGCGGCGGATCTTGCTGATCTGCTCTTCGAGGATCTGCTTGGTGCGCTCATCCGGTTCCGTGCCTTCGCGAGCGAAGACTTGGGCGTTGATGACGATACCTTGCACGCCCGAAGGAACGCGCAGAGAGGTGTCGCGAACATCGCCGGCCTTCTCGCCGAAGATTGCGCGGAGGAGCTTCTCTTCAGGAGAGAGCTGGGTCTCACCCTTAGGAGTCACCTTACCGACCAAGATATCGCCCGGCTTCACTTCAGCGCCAATGCGGATGATACCGCTTTGGTCGAGGTCCTTGAGGGCCTCTTCGCCGACGTTTGGAATATCGCGGGTGATTTCTTCCTTACCAAGCTTCGTATCGCGGGCAACACACTCGAACTCTTCGATGTGAATCGAAGTGAAGGTGTCTTCCTTGATCAAACGCTCGGAGATCAGGATCGAGTCTTCGAAGTTGTAACCGCCCCAAGGCATGAACGCGACGAGCACGTTTTGACCGAGAGCAAGTTCGCCAGCATCCGTACCTGGACCGTCCGCGAGGACGTCGCCAGCCTTCACCTTGTCGCCGACATTGACGACTGGGCGTTGGGTGACGCAGGTATTTTGGTTAGAACGCTGATACTTCGTCAGGTTGTAAATATCGACATCTGAACCGACATCGTCAGTCGCCTTCGTGTTCGAACGGCGGACAACGATCTTGGTACCGTCGACCATGATCACTTCACCTTCGTGCTTATTGACGATGATTTGACCAGAGTCACGAGCCACAACACGCTCGATGCCCGTACCAACGAGCGGAGCATGTGTGCGGATCAGAGGCACAGCTTGACGTTGCATGTTCGAACCCATCAACGCGCGGTTAGCGTCGTCGTGCTCGAGGAACGGAATCAACGAAGCAGCGATCGAAACCAGCTGGTTCGGAGAAACGTCCATGAGCTCGATATCGTCTGGGTTAACGAGTGCGAAGTCACCTTTACGACGAGCAGAGATCAGATCGCCCACGAGCTTACCAGTGCGGAGCGCCTCTGGCGAAACTTGAGCGATAATCTTGCTCTCTTCTTCCGTTGCGGTGAAGAACTTGATTTCATCGGAAATCTTCTTGCCGCCGATTACGCGGTAAGGAGTTTCGATGAAGCCGAATTCGTTCACGCGAGCGTAAGTCGAAAGGCTGGCGATAAGACCGATGTTTGGACCTTCAGGAGTCTCAATCGGGCAGATACGACCGTAGTGGGTATTGTGAACGTCGCGAACTTCGAAGCCTGCGCGCTCACGAGTCAAACCACCTGGTCCGAGTGCTGACAAGCGGCGCTTGTGGGTCACTTCAGACAATGGATTGGTTTGATCCATGAACTGAGACAGCTGGCTGGATCCGAAGAATTCCTTCACCACTGCCGAAACTGGCTTCTGGTTGATCAAGTCATGCGGCATGAGCGTTTCAATTTCTTGAATGCTCATACGTTCCTTGATCGCGCGTTCCATACGAACGAGACCAATACGATATTGGTTTTCGATCAACTCACCCACAGCGCGAACACGGCGGTTTCCAAGGTGATCGATATCGTCGATCGTGCCACGGCCGTTGTTCAATTCGCAGAGGTAGTACAAGGTCGAAAGAATATCTTGCTTGGAGAGAATCGTGATCTCTGGCGAGATATTGTTTTCTGGGAACTTGTAATTCAACTTCAAGCGGCCGACGCGAGACAGGTCGTAGCGGTCAGCATTGAAGAAGAGGTTGTCGAAAAGCTGGCTAGCAGCTTCAATCGTCGGAGGATCACCCGGACGCATTCTCTTGTAGATTTCGATCAGAGCTTCTTCTGGGCTCGAAACCTTATCCAAGATCAGAGTTTCGCGAACGAAAGGACCATAGGAGAGGTTGTCCGTGAAGATAACCTTAACTTCCTTAATGCCCTTATTGCGGAGCTCTTCAACCTTAGCTTCAGAGAGTTCCTGGTTACACTCGAGAAGAACTTCGCCGGTCTTTTCGTCGACGATGTCTTCAGATGCAACACGACCAATGACTGCTTCAGCTGGGATCTCAAGGCGCTTAATTCCAGCGTCTTGAATCTTCTTGATAACAGCCTTCGTGAACTTGCGATTCTTCTTAACGATCGCTTCGCCGGTCTTAGGATCAACGATATCTTCTTCAGCGCGTTGGCCGGAGAGGATTTCGAGATCAACCATCTTATAGAACTTGCCGTCTTTTTCGAAAGACAGGCGTTCAATGCGATAGAAGAAATTCAAGATCTCGTGATTGGACATGCCCATTGCGCGAAGAATAATCGTCGCAGGCAACTTACGCTTACGATCGATACGGGCGTAGAGGATGTCCTTATGGTCGAACTCGAAATCGAGCCAGGATCCGCGATGCGGAATGATACGAGCAGAGTACAAGATCTTACCACTGGAGTGGCTCTTGCCCTGGTCATGGTCAAAAATGACGCCTGGTGAACGATGCAACTGGCTAACAATGACACGCTCGGTGCCATTGATGATGAAAGAACCAGCTTCAGTCATGAGCGGAATTTCGCCCATGTAAACTTCTTGTTCTTTGATGTCGCGGATGTTGCGAGTGCCAGCTTCCTCATCCACATCGTAAACCACGAGGCGAACGGTAATTTTCAAAGGCGCCGCGAAGGTCATGCCGCGTTGACGGCACTCACCTACGTCGTATTTTGGGCGCTCAAGCGTATAGCTTTCAAATTCAAGGGAAGCGGTACGGTTAAAGTCCTCGATTGGGAATACCGACTTGAAAACCGCTTGCAAACCGACATTCTCGCGCTTCTGTGGAAGAGTGTCCGCTTGAAGGAACTTGTCGTAAGACTTGCGTTGAAGTTCAATCAGGTTCGGAATCTCGACCGGTGAAGCAATTTTGGAGAAGTCCTTGCGGACACGGCGACTTTCCGAAAAAGGGGAGACCATGCTTGCTCCTTCTGTTGGCCTATAAGCTTATGGCAAAAGCCCTTTGGGCGCGACAAGAGCATCCGTTTTGTCTGCTTCGTCGATCCAAAAAGGCTGTACTAAATAAAAAGATGTAATCGAAACCGCACCCAGCCTACCTAATTTTTCAGGTAAAGCAAGGGCGCGGCACGATTTTTGAGAAAAAATTGCCAGGCGCGAGCGCCCGGCAATATATGAGAATAGCTGATGGCTTGAGATTACTTGATCTCGACCTTAGCGCCTTCAGCTTCGAGCTTCTTCTTGATGTCTTCAGCTTCTTGCTTGCTGACGCCTTCCTTAAGGGTCTTAGGAGCGCCTTCGACGAGGTCCTTAGCTTCTTTCAAGCCGAGGCCGGTGATAGCGCGGACTTCCTTAATGACGTTGATCTTCTTGTCGCCGGAGACAGCGAGAACAACGTTGAACTCGGTCTTAGCTTCAGCAGCAGGACCTGCAGCAGCAGCGCCACCAGCAGCCATCATTGCAACTGGAGCAGCAGCAGAAACGCCGAACTTGGTTTCGAGTTCCTTAACGAGCTGAGAAAGCTCAAGAACGGACATGTTTTCGATGAAAGAAACAACTTGTTCCTTAGAGATTGCGGTCGACATGGTATTACCTCTTACTTCGTTTTATTCTAGTCAGACTTGCGTCGGACCTGGACATTTTTTAGCCCGGCTTGCGGCCTGGCGTGGTTACTTCGTTCAAACAACTTAATCAAAGACCTTGCATCAGGCCTGAGATTCAGCCTTCTTCTTCTCCACAGCGGCCAACACTGTCACCAAGCTACGCGGCACAGCGGCAAGCACGCCCACGAAGTTCGTAATCGGAGCGTTGAGAGTACCCAACATCTTCGCGATAAGAACTTCTTTGCTCGGGAGTTTTGCAAGTTCTTCGACTCCAGACGCGTCGATTCGCTTGGTTCCCATGAGGCTTTCTTTGAGCTTAAGAGCCTCATTATCTTGAGCAAACTTGTGAATAACTTTTGCGGCAGCAGCTGGATCGCCGTAAGCGAAAGCCACCATCGTTGGTCCAACAACGCCGTCCATCAAGCTCTTTGCTTCATCGCCCATCGAGCCGTCATTAGTCAAAAGACGAGCAACGTTGTTCTTGAGCACCTTGACTTCGGTGTTGTGGCTGCGGAGAGCGCGACGGAGATCATCCGCCTGCGTCGCAGTCAAACCTTTATAATCAGCGAAAATCGCAACTTGAGCCTTAGAGAACTTCTCCTTAAGCGCTGTTGCGAGTTCGGTTTTTTCTACACGATTCATAGCACTACCCTTCTATTCGTTCTTTTGTAATCGTTACGCTCTAGGGCTTACGCAGAACCAGTGGATGACAGAACATCCATTGGATCGACAGCGATACCAGGGCTCATCGTCGTCGAAAGGGTCACGTTCTTAAGATAGGTGCCCTTGCTGGTTGGTGGCTTCGCCTTGAGCAAAGCAGCCAAAAGAGTGTTGAAGTTGTCTCTCAGCTTTTGGGAGCCGAAAGATTTCTTTCCGAGAACGCAATGAACGATACCGGTTTTCTCAGTGCGATACTCGATCTTACCAAGCTTTTGTTCCTTAACAGCCTTAGCAACGTCGAAAGTCACGGTGCCAAGCTTAGGATTCGGCATCAAGCCGCGTGGGCCGAGAATCTTACCGATCTTAGAGACAGCAACCATCATATCTGGGGTTGCAATCATCTTGTCGAAATCCATCCAACCACCAGCGATACGCTCAATGAGGTCGTCAGATCCGACAACTTCTGCGCCTGCGGTTTCAGCTTCTTTTGCCTTATCGCCCTTAGCGAGAACAGCAACACGAACCGACTTGCCAATGCCGTGCGGAAGGACAAGAGCGCCACGCACCATTTGGTCCGAGTGCTTCGGGTCAACGCCGAGATTCACAGCAACGTCAACGGTTTCGTCGAACTTTGCGAATGCGATTTGTGGAATGAGATCGAAAGCTTCAGAAACGGTGTACTTCTTTTCAGCTTGGATCTTAGAAAGAGCTTCAGAATACTTCTTGCCGTAGTTGCCTACGCGCTTCTTCTTTACTTCTGCCATTTTGTACCTCGGTGGTTCAAACGCTGAAAAATCCAGCTCCCACTTTAAATCGAGCGCTTATGCGCTCAAAATCTTAGTCAGTAACAGTGATACCAGCACTACGTGCGGTACCAGCGATCGTGCGCATTGCAGCTTCGACGCTACCAGCATTCAAGTCTGGCATCTTGAGCTTTGCAATTTCTTCGACCTGCTTCTTGGTCACTTTACCGACCTTGGTCTTGTTAGGTTCGCCCGAACCCTTTTCAATCTTTGCTGCCTTCAGCAACAACACAGATGCCGGAGGAGTCTTAGTGATAAAAGTGAAGGAACGGTCAGAATAGACCGTAATGATGACCGGAATGATCATCCCCTTCTGGTCCTGCGTCTTAGCGTTGAACGCCTTGCAGAACTCCATGATGTTCACACCACGTTGACCGAGAGCCGGACCAACTGGTGGGGCGGGATTTGCTTGTCCGCCTGGAATTTGAAGCTTAATCTGACCAACAACCTTCTTTGCCATAGGGGGCCCCTCTTAACACAGGCCTAAATTTTTTCAACCTGAATAAAATCGAGTTCAACCGGAGTAGAGCGACCAAAGATGCTTACAAGCACTTTGACCTTACCCTTATCCGGATTGACGTCTTCCACGACGCCGTTGAAATTGGAGAATGGTCCATCGATGACACGAACATTCTCGCCTTCGTGGAATGAGATCCGCGGACGAGGTTTGTTCTGACCTTCGGCAATCCGATTGGTCATCTTTTGAACGTCACTCTCCGGAACCGGAACCGGCTTAATCTTGTCACCGACAAAGCCAGTAATCTTCGGAGTATTTTTGACGATATGCCAAGTTTCGTCGGTTAGTACCATCTTCACCAGGATGTATCCAGGGAAGAAACGTCGCTTGGTCGTTTTCTTTTGGCCTTTGACCAGCTCAATAACGTTTTCTTCAGGAACAATAATTTCGCTGAAGAAAGGTTCTTTCTTTGCCGCCTTAATTCGCTCTTCGAGAGCAAGCTTAGCCTTATTTTCGTAGCCCGAATAAGTATGGACTACGTACCAAGACATTTCTCCCGTTTGCTGCGCTTCCATTTCGGCACCCCAAAACCTTTATTTAAAGGACCCACTTCAAAAGAGTGGTCCACAGGTAGTCCAACATCCCTAGGACAACCCCGGAGATAACTACCATAATCAGAACGACCACAGTTGCCGACACGGTTTCCCGTTGCGTCGGCCAGGTCACTCTGGACAACTCTACCATCACTTCGTTCATGAATTGGTTAGCTTGCTCGTTCATATAAAGAACAGCAAACAAAACCGCTCCTACGAGAACCGAAATTCCGCGCAGGATAAGTTCGACATTATGAACGCGAGTTTCGAGATCATAAGCGCCGATGAACTTCGCGCCAAAGGCAAAAACAACATAGCCAAGCAAAATGGCTACTGCCAAATAGCTTAAGTTCACCCACTTTTGATACTGACTTTCCATAGCAGTCTCAGCAATCTCGATTTTGAATGTTGACGTCGGCCACATTTACTTCGGATCCCCTTATGGATTCATCCGACTGGTAAACTGGCAGGGCAGGAGGGATTCGAACCCACAACCCACGGATTTGGAATCCGTTGCTCTACCGTTGGAGCTACTGCCCTATCGGTCAACCAAACCCGTAGACAAAAAATAAGGCTTATTTGCCTTCGCGGTGATTGGTATGTTTACGGCAGAACTTGCAAAACTTTTTGAATTCGAGCTTATCCGTCGTCTTTTGTTTATTCTTGGTGGTGGAATAGTTACGACGCTTGCACTCGGTGCAATCCAAACTAACGATAACGCGCATACTGACTACTTCTTTCTATGCGTAAAAAGTTTCCAAACAAGGGGAGCCACCGAAGTGACTCCCCTTCTCCGAAACTTAGGAACCAGCTCTAACGTTATTACTCGATGATTTCAGCAACAACGCCAGCGCCGACGGTACGGCCGCCTTCGCGGATAGCGAAACGCAGTTCCTTTTCCATTGCGATTGGAGTGATGAGCTCAACTTCGATTGCAATGTTGTCGCCTGGCATAACCATTTCGACATCCTTAGGAAGCGTCACGACACCAGTTACGTCCGTAGTACGGAAGTAGAACTGAGGGCGATAGCCGTTGAAGAATGGGGTATGACGTCCGCCTTCTTCCTTGGTCAAAATATAAGCAGAACCCTTGAATTTCTTGTGAGGGGTCACGCTGCCGACGTGAGCCAAAACTTGGCCACGTTCAACTTCTTCTTTCTTCGTTCCACGAAGGAGAGCGCCGATGTTGTCACCAGCTTCACCTTGATCGAGGAGCTTACGGAACATTTCAACGCCGGTGACGGTGGTCTTGGTCGTTGGGCGGAGACCGATGATTTCGACTTCTTCGCCGACCTTGATCACGCCGCGCTCAACACGGCCGGTGACGACGGTTCCACGACCAGAGATCGAGAAAACGTCTTCGACAGGCATGAGGAATGGCTTGTCTTTTTCGCGCTTAGGTTGTGGGATGTAAGAATCGCAAGCTTCCATGAGCTTGAGAATTGCTTGTTCGCCCAGCTCGCCAGCATCGCCTTCCATAGCCTTAAGAGCAGAGCCCTTAACGACTGGAATTTCGTTGCCTGGGAACTTGTACGAGCTGAGAAGTTCGCGAACTTCCATTTCGACGAGATCAAGAAGTTCTGCGTCGTCAACCATGTCGCACTTGTTCAGGAACACAACGATAGCCGGAACGCCGACCTGACGAGCAAGAAGGATGTGCTCGCGGGTTTGTGGCATTGGGCCGTCAGCAGCAGAAACGACGAGAATTGCGCCGTCCATCTGAGCAGCGCCGGTGATCATGTTCTTCACATAGTCAGCGTGGCCTGGGCAGTCGACGTGTGCGTAGTGGCGCTTGTCGGTTTGGTACTCGACGTGCGTCGTATTAATCGTAATACCACGCTCTCTTTCTTCTGGAGCGTTATCGATTTGGTCGTAAGCGCGAGCTTGTGCAAAGCCCTTCTTAGCCAAAACAGTGGTGATCGCCGCGGTCAGAGTGGTCTTACCGTGGTCGACGTGTCCAATCGTCCCAATGTTGCAATGGGGCTTTGACCGATCAAATTTTTCTTTCGACATACTTCTCAGGCCTCCTAAGTCGCCGGATAGTTTGGTTAGGTTATTGCCGGAACCTACGACCGGTTTTAAAAAATGGAGCTCTTGACGGGACTTGAACCCGTGACCTCTCCCTTACCAAGGGAGTGCTCTACCACTGAGCTACAAGAGCACACTAACAAACTTCATAAACTCAATAACAGCTGCCCGAATCTAAAATGGAGCGGGAAAAGGGACTCGAACCCTCAACCCTCGGCTTGGAAAGCCGATGCTCTAACCAATTGAGCTATTCCCGCCCATAAAAAGACTGGATTCACTGCTTCTGAACTTCTGATGCGGTTACACTTAAACCAAAGATCGGAAATTCAGAACCTTTTTTTTGTTATCCCAGTCCTATCCCGCACTTTTTTCGCTTAAAAACTCAAAAAAAGATGGTGGAGAGAGAAGGATTCGAACCTTCGAAGGCGTGAGCCGCCAGATTTACAGTCTGGTCCCGTTGGCCACTTGGGTATCTCTCCAACTGGAAAAACAAAAAATTTCGGAGCAATTCTCTATATTTAAAATGGAGCTGGAGAAGGGACTCGAACCCACGACCTGCGGTTTACAAAACCGCTGCTCTACCAGCTGAGCTACTCCAGCGCTCTGACCATTTTTCGCAGACTTAACATCACTACACGGAAATTCTTTTATTTTTAAGGAGTTGTTCGAACTTAAAACTCCAAAAAAAGGGCAAAGAATCCCATCCAGCTCTGTAGCCAGCGTATAGAGCAGGGAAAATTCCATCCTTTAAGGAAAATGTCAACGCTCGAATGCAGTCCGCTGAGGAAAGATCTCAGAAATATGAAGAAATAAAATGAGACGAATTGAGAATTGACAATGAAACGAGCGGCGATGAGAGTAACTCCCCTATGAAATCACATACTCATCGCATTAGCACCTTAGCAATTGTCTTCGGGCTCGCTCTGGCGGCCCTCACTCAGCCAATGAGCGCGCAAGCTGCTCAGGGCTCTCACACTAAGAAAGCTACCGCTTCTGCCAAGGATTTTATCAATCCTACTTCTGAAGCGGCTGCAACCGCTGCCCCAGCAGCCGAACCGCACTATACGAGCCGCTCCGAAACTCGTTATGGGCTTGGTCTCGCTAGCGCCTACAACCTGACTGCAAGCGACGCGGCTTTGACCGGCTGGATCGGTTTGACGCCTAAGTTCGGAATTCAACCTCTCCTTTCGATTGGCTCCACCAGCCCATTCAACTTTGCTGTCGGAGCACTCGGTAAGTACACGGTTGCTCAGCACGGCGCAGGCGGATTCCATCTGGGCGGCGGCGCTTCGTTCGGCTCCATTCATAATGGAAACACCAGCGGCGGCTTGCTCTTCGGAAACAGCGGTGGAAATGCGAAGTCCGGCTTCCACATGTCGTTGTCTGCTTTGGCTGGTATTCACTACGAAATGCCAAACACGAACATCATGATTCATTTCGATGGTGGCGCAAATTTCGGTTTGGTTGATGGCAACACCGACTTCAACCTCGGTGCAATCGGCGGCCTGTTGGGCGCAAGCGTTATCTACGTTTTCTAAACCTACTCGAGTCGTTTAAAAATACAGGCGTCCAGGGTTTCGGGTGTTTTTTCCCGCTGACTCTGGACGCTTTGTTTTTTTCGGGACAAAATGGCAGTTGAGATGAGCAACCGGCAAGAAGAGCGCAGAAAGTCTGTCTTGATTGTGCAGCACGCGGAGCATGAGCACCCGGCTGCGGTTCGTCGCGCTTTGGAAAGCCAGGGTATTCAAACTTTGTGGATTCATCCGTATCGCGGAGAGGAATTCCCCAGCCTGAGTCAAATTTCGGGAATGATCTCGCTTGGCGGACCCATGAGCGCCAACGATGAGAATGAGCACCCCTGGATCCTGAAAGAGTGTGAGCTTCTTCGCCAATCTGTTGAATCAGGTCTGCCCACCGTTGGCATTTGCCTGGGCGCCCAAATGATGGCTCGCGCGCTGGGCGGTAAAGTCGAGCGACATGAGAAGTACGAATTGGGATGGTTTCCGATTGAACTCAATGAAGAGGGAAAGAACGACCCGATTCTTGGAAGCGCTGGAAAATCTCCCATGGTTTATCACTGGCATGGAGATACTTTTCATCTCCCCCCTCAGGCCACGCTTCTTGCGGGCTCAAAAGCCTGCGAAAGACAAGCCTACCGAATCAATGAGAGAGTTTACGGCTTTCAGTTTCACCCGGAAGCCGATCACCAGCTCGTCCACGAGTGGCTTGCCATTGAAGGCGTCGAAGGGGAAATCCTCGATACTCAAAAACTTCACGGCACCCGGACTGTTCAAGACGCACAAACTCAGCGAAATCGCGCATCAAAAGGCGAAAAGTCGAGCCTGAGAATCACCTTGGGACTCACATCGCTTTTTCGCAGAAGAGAAAAGGATCCGCTCAGACAAGAGCTTCGAGAGCAGGTCTCACGTTGGGCCACGCGCAGACGAAACGTCATTCTGGAGTTTGAAGGATCCAATCGAAAATCCATGCATATCCAGGGAAGAATCAGCGGTATTCTGACGCTTCCGCCTGGCGATTTCCTGATTCTTCAAGAGCAGAGCGGGATTCTCTGGCCCGTTCGCACGGACGACATTGTCTCGATTGAGCTCCAGAAATAAATCGATCGAAGCAGCAGACTTGCCTGCGCTTTAAACTCGCCCCGTCAGCTTGGAGATGAAGATCGCAGCAGCAACCGATGCGTTGAGCGAAGTCACGTTTCCTGCCGGAGTCACTTTGCAAAGGACATCGCAAGCTTCTTCCGTCAGACGACGCATGCCTTTTTCTTCGTTTCCAATGACCATCAGCCATGGACGATCGCGCTCCACGGTGGAGAGATCAGCCTGAGCATGCTCTGAGGTTCCCAGGATCCAAAGACCAGCGTCCTTTGCTTTCTCGAAAGAGCGCTGCAGATTTACCTCAATCGCAAAAGGGATACTTTCCATCCCACCGCATGCGACATCGTAAACAGTGGATGTCAGAGGAGCCGAACGCTCTTGCGTGAGAAGAATCCCCTGCACGCCAAAAAAGGCTGCCGTACGAAAAATTGCGCCCACGTTGTGAGGATCCTGAAGGCTATCGAGCGCGAGCCAGAGGCCTTTGCCATCGGCTTTTTCGCGAGCATCCTCAAAGAGCTCTTCCACGGAAATAGGCTTTCGCTCTTGAATGACAGCTTCGGCTACGCCAGTTCTGCCGTCAGTTTCTGAGCGATCGCGATCTCGCCCCCCATCACCGCCTCTTGAACCACCAGGGCGGCCCCGATCGGATTGAGTTTTTGGGGATGCCGTCGTTACGCGAACGTTCTTTTCTTTCGCCAGCTTAACGACACGATCCCAGCCTTCGCCTAGGCCTCTTCCTCTATCTTCTCTGGCGCTTCCACCAGCAGGTACGATGATTTCAGAAACGTCTTTAGGACGCGACTCAAGAGTCGCGAGAACACTGTGCGGATTATGAAGCCTGAGCATGATGCCAGCTTATTAAGCTGAAATCGCCGAAACTGAAAGATCTTTAAGGATTGATTCGACCATGGCGCGTGGATCTTGGGCGCCCGTGATTGGGCGACCGATCACAACAGCGTTGGCTCCAGCCAGATGTGCCTGCGCAGGGGTCATAATTCTTGCCTGATCATTCGTGGCCGTACCTTCAGGGCGAATACCCGGCACAACCGTGTAAATGGTCGGGTAGCTTTCGCGAATCGCAGGAAGTTCCATGGCTGAGCAGACGATTCCGTCCGCGCCCCAAGCGACCGCATGCTCAACAAGTCCATCGACGCTGTCAGATGCATCCACAGCATGACCTGTGAGAGCCTTTGTGACCTCTGCCCAACGAACATCATCAAAGGACGTGAGAACGCTGACGCCTAGAATTTTTGGCTTCAGGGTTTCAATTTCAGCAAGCTCTTCAGCCACGGCTTTCACCATATGGCTTCCGCCTGAAAGATGAACGGTGAACATATCGACATGCAGAAGTGCAGCTTGGCAGGCTGCCTGTGCGACCGTATTTGGAATGTCGTGGAATTTCAGATCCAGGAAAACCCGGTTCTTTTGGTGCACCAACTCGCGAACGACATCAGGTCCGCCGCCCATAAAGAGTTCAAGGCCCACTTTATAAATGACCGGCAACCCTTTGAGCTGGTTCACCAGATCCATGGCTTTTTCAGCGCGGGGATAATCCAAAGCAACGATCAAGTCGGTCGAGTGATGCGAGTTCACCACGTTCTCCTTATCGGACATTTGTTCTCCCCTCTCTTCTCACAATCAGCCGCCGGGCGCTTCTTGCGCCCTCCGTCCTGACTAGTAGGCCCTAGCAAAAATCGCACGCACGTTATTGCCCGTCTGGCCCGTCATGAAACAAGGCTTGCTTTCACGAATAGGCTGATAGTTGTCATCGAGCGGCAAACAACGGATGGTTGCTTTCGTTTCCTCTTTGATCTTGGCTTCGAGCTGGCGATCGCCACACCATGACACGACGAAGAAGCCGCCTTCTTCAATGCGCTTCTTGAACTCATCGTAGCTATCGACTTGATGCATATTGGCGTCGCGGTGCGCACGTGCGCGTTCCAGAAGTTCGCTTTGCATCGCGGAGAGCATGGTCGTCACGCGTTCTGGCGCAGCTTGCAAAGGAATAAATTCCTTTTTGCCTTCGTCACGACGAGTCACCACAACCTGACCCTTTTCAAGATCACGTGGGCCGACTTCAATGCGCACTGGCGTGCCGATCATTTCATATTCGAAGAACTTCCAACCTGGCTGCTTGGTCTCATCCGTATCGACATGGACGCCCACAGTATAAGGAAGACCTGTGCGTGCGCCTTGCTCACGAATTGCTTGAGCCAATTTCTCAGCAGCTTCAAGGACTTGTGCCTTAGTTTCTGCCTTTGCCATGATTGGAACGATCACAACGTGCGTTGCAGCCAAGCGTGGAGGAAGAACGAGACCCTTATCATCGGAATGGGTCATGATCATGCCGCCAATGAGACGCGTGGAAACGCCCCAGCTGGTTTGATGAACGTGCTTTTGTTTGCCGTCCTTATCCAGAAACTGGGTATCAAACGCCTTGGCGAAGTTGCTGGAAAGGTTATGCGAAGTTCCGGCTTGAAGCGCCTTCTTATCCTGCATCATGGCTTCGATGCTGTAGGTGCGAAGAGCGCCTGCGAACTTCTCGTTTTCCGTCTTCAAGCCTGGGATGACCGGCATAGCGAGAACTTCTTCGGCAAATTTCGTGTAAACACGAAGCATGAGGCGCGTTTCGTCTTCTGCTTCCTCAGGCGTTGCGTGGCAGGTGTGGCCTTCTTGCCAGAGAAACTCGGTCGTACGAAGGAAGAGGCGCGTACGCATCTCCCAGCGAACCACGTTGGCCCATTGATTGATCAAAAGCGGAAGATCGCGATAGGACTGAATCCATTTTGCGAACATGCTGTTGATGATCGTCTCAGAAGTCGGACGAACCACGAGCGGCTCTTCCAGCTCTTTGCCGCCAGCGTGAGTGACAACAGCCAGTTCAGGAGCAAAGCCTTCCACGTGCTCGGCTTCTTTCTTCAAAAAGCTTTCAGGAATGAACATCGGGAAGTAGGCGTTACGGACGCCGGTTTCCTTGATGCGACGATCCAGCTCGCGCTGAATCGCTTCCCAAATCGAATAACCGTTCGGGCGAATGACCATACAGCCTTTGACGGGGCTATAATCAGCCAGGCGCGCCTGGAGAACGATGTCTTGGTACCATTGGGAAAAGTCCTGGGAACGTGGGGTAATTTTCTCTGCCATAGCCCCATCGTTTTCGCATACCTAGCGAAGTTTAGGAACTGGTTTCAATTCCGTAGGACTTAATCTTCTTATGAAGGTGGCTCCGCTCAACGCCTAAGACCTGGGCTGTCTTGGAAACGTTCCAGTCGTTCTCTTTCAGCGTCTTGAGGATGAACTCTTTTTCGAATTCCTGACGCGCATCGCGAAGGTTTCTGGCCGAGGTAATGGCCTCAACCGCATCCTGACGAGATCCGATCTGGATTTCTCCCGTTCTTTCGCCAAATTGCTGAACTAATGCCTCATCTTGAAGATGAGAGAGAAGACTTGCCGCTGAAATGACCTGATCGCCTTCAGCCTCCGTCGATAGAATCACTACGCGCTCGATGAGATTTTTGAGCTCACGAACGTTTCCAGGCCAGCTATAAGCAGTCAGAACGTCTCCAGCCTCAGGCGAAAGCTTGCGAAGCTTCTTTCCATGAACTCCTGAGAACTCCCTCAGGAAGTATTCGGCCAGGAGCGGGATGTCCTCCTTCCGCTCACGAAGAGGAGGAATATGGAAGGGAATGACGTTCAAGCGATAAAACAGGTCGCCACGGAATTGGCTTCGGCTGATTTCAGCCTTCAGATCCTTGTTCGTAGCGGCGACGATGCGCACATCCACCGAAATGGTCTGGGTTCCGCCTACGCGCTCGAATTTCTGCTCCTGGATCACGCGCAAGACCTTGGCTTGAGTCTTCAACGACATATCGCCGATTTCGTCCAGAAAGAGTGTCCCACCGTGAGCAAGATCGAACTTACCCCGGCGAAGGCTCGTTGCGCCTGTGAATGCGCCCTTTTCATGACCAAAAAGCTCACTCTCGATGAGCTCCTCAGGGATCGCCGCGCAATTGATCTCGATAAAAGGCTTATTATAACGAGGCGAAAGCGCGTGAATGCTTTGGGCGATCAATTCTTTGCCCGTGCCGTTCTCGCCCGTGATGAGAACCGATCCAGTGGTCGGCGCCACTCGGCGGACAAGCTCCTGGATTTGTTTCATGCCCGAGCTCTCGCCAACAAGCTTACGGGTCTTTTCCTGAACTTGTTTTCTCAGCGCCTGATTCTCACGCGCCAGATCCTGAACGCTCGAAGCGTTCTGCATCAGCACCAAAATACGCTCAAGCGACAATGGCTTTTCGACAAAATCAAATGCGCCGAGCTTGGTGGCCCGCACGGCCGTCTCGATCGTGCCATGTCCAGACATCATGATGACGAGTTGATCAGACCACTGGGCCTTGATCTGCTTCAGCGTCTCGATACCATCCATTTCAGGCATCCAGATATCCAGCAAAACAACATCGGGGCGCGCCTTGCGTATGGCTTCAAGCCCCTCTTTGCCCGAGCCTGCGACTGCGACCGCATACCCTTCATCCGAGAGAGCTCCGGTGAGAGATTTGCGAATCGAGGCTTCGTCATCAATGATCAGCACGGAACGCATGGTCTAGGTATCCTTATCTTACTTCGCATCTAACCACTTCGGTTAGCCACTTCGGTGTGCGGTCGGAAGCTCGATCACGAACCGAGTTCCCTCCCCTGGTACCGAATGGACCCGAATAAATCCATCATGATCGTTCACGATACGCTTCACAATGGCAAGCCCCAGCCCGGTTCCTTCCGCTTTGGTGGAAAAATACGGCTCAAATACTCGGTTTTTCACATCCTCAGTCATTCCAGGGCCGTTGTCTTCGATCTCCAGGACGGCAATCTGAAGCTGACTGTTATAATGAGTGGAAAGCGTAATTTGATTTGCTTGATGACGACCAGGCACACCTGCGAGCGCCGCAACCGCGTTATCCAGAAGATTGATGATCACTCGCTTGATCTGATCGCGATCGAAATCAAAGATAGGCAGCTTACTCTCGGCTGTTACCTTGAAATGAATCTCACTATGCGCTTGCTCGAAAAGAGAAACAACTTCGCGAACTGCTGAATTGAGATCATGAGGTGCCGGATTGGCCTCGGGAAAGCGGGCGAAGTTGGAGAACTCATTCACCATCTCCTTGAGCTCATCCGTATGTTGAATGATGGTGTCCGTGCATTCTTTCAAAAGCGCGCCATCGCGTCCCCGATAGTCGCCCAGTCTGCGCTGAAGTCTTTGGGCGGAGAGCTTGATCGGAGTCAGAGGATTTTTGATCTCATGAGCAATACGTCGCGCCACTTCACGCCAGGCCATTTCACGTTGACCCTTAATCAAGTGGGTCATGTCATCGATCACGAGCACCAAACCCCAGGCATTGGGTGACTGATCCGATTCGCGAAGCGGGGTGACCATTGCAGCGAGCGTTCGTGTACTCTCTCCGCTCCGGTAATTCCAATGGGTGATATCGGCCGGATTGACGCCCAGTGAGGTTTCGTGACGAGGAATCTGTCGAGCGCGATCGATGATTTCGATCAAGGGTCCCGCATCGTTCTGAAAAACATCCTGATACGACTTTCCAAGCGCCTGTTCCGCGCCAATTCCAAGAAGCTGCGCCGCAGAGCGGTTCCAGGTCGTGATCTCATCGTTACTATCGATCGCAATCACACCCGCGCCGATATTGGCCAAAACCGCTTCAAGCTGGAGCTGGCGTTTTTCAAGATCCGTGCTCGCTTCAATGAGGCGCGCCCGGCTTTCCTTCAAGTCGTGGGTCATCTTGTTGAAGGATTCAACCAGAACCGTGATCTCATCATTTCCTGAGGCCAAAATCGAGACATCCAGGTTACCCGCACCGACTTCTTGGGCTCCATGAACGAGACGCTCCACCGGAACGGTCAGTTCGCGAGCGATATAAAGACCAATCCAGATCGCAACCACGATGATGACCAGCGTGATCATGATCAGAATGACAAGGTAAGCGGTCTTCATCGGATATTTTAAAGGATTGGTGTCCTTGTAGTCGTCAAAGACGCTGGCAATCTCATCCACTTTGTTCACGAGACTGACTGGAATGTAGGAGTTCACCACCAAAACGCCCAGAACCGGACCGTGCGGAAGGCCTCCGGCTCGAACCGGCACCATGCAACGAATCAGGTCACCGCTTCCGATGTGTTGAATGACAGATCGAGCCTTGCCTGAGAAAGTTTCCTCAAGAAGATCCAAGGAAAGTCTGGGATAGGCCGATGTCAAGTCATTGACCGGCGCGCGTTGAGCCAATACGCGTTCATCCAATGGATCCGTATAGAACTCAATCGCATCCAGGGCCAACAACTCACGTTGAGAGGCCAGATAAGAGTCGAGTTCCTTTAATACAGGGCGCTGAACCCCATCTTTGTGAACTGCAAAACGCTTTCCAACTCCACCGGCAAGGTGTTCAGCAAAGTGTTTCGCGGTTTGATCGGTGTTTCGGTAGTAGGTACCCGTGATTTCAAGCGACGCCTGCAGGGTGTTCTGAATTTTCAGCGAGAACCACTTATCGAAGCTCGAATTGATGTACATCGCCGAAATAATGAACAGCACGAGCGTCGGAATGATGGAAAAAGCCAGAAATGAGATGACGAGCTTCGTTTTAAGGCGTGCTCCGAGGACTTTGCGGCGGCGCTCAAGGAAAAGTTTGCCGATATTGCGCAGGACCAGCCAGACCAGGGCGATCAGCAGCACGATATTGATGTTGAGCAGCCCGAAAAAGAAGATGGAGTTTACGAAAGGCAGCGTGCTGGAGAGCTGACTGAGGCGAAACTCACCGATGGTGAGCGCAACGAAGAGCGCGCTCAATACCAGGATCATGATCGCTTCACGACGACGCTTACGCCGCTCGCGCACACTGATCGCATCCACTTGGACTGCTTCCTGACTTTGAAGCGGCGCCCGCTTGCCGCTCTGGTCTTGGAGTTCCGGGGATTCGGAAACTGCAGTTTTAAGTTCGTCCGTCATTTGAGGTGATCATAAACGATTGCGAAACAGAATGCACGCTACGCGTTAACTCGCCCGATAAGAGATGAAACGTGCCTTTCGATGCTCTTCAGAACTCATCAAACGTTCTTCAAACACTCTTCGACACTCTTCAAACACACTTTAGGTGCCTTCAGACAGGGTCTGACGTGTCTGAAGCGCGCACTGTCGAGAAATTGATCACTTCAGAGCGAAGGAAGGATGCTTCAAGGATGTCCGCGGATCGCATTTTGCGAAAATTCTCCCAAAACAGCTTCTTTTCTGCACGATTTTGAGCGCGAAGATTTCTATTTTGAAACAGTCGCGGAGAAATTTGAGTGTCGAAAAGTTTTACAGAGATGAAATTTGAGTGTCGTCGACGGAACGAACGCAAACTTTTTTTATTTTTTTTGTTACATTTTCTTGATCTCAAGAACTTTCAATGTAACATCATAGTTGAGTAACGCGTTTTTTGCAGAGCAGAGAACGTAGATGCTCGAATCGAGTCGGCAGTGAAAACTGATCGACACCCATATGGAGGAAAAAAAACATGGCCACTAAGAAAAAAGCCACCAAGAAGAAAGCTACTAAGAAGAAAGCCACCAAGAAGAAGGCTAAGAAGTAATTTTTCTTCTTAAAGAAGTTCGAGAAGCCCTGAACCCCTGGTTCAGGGCTTTTTTATTTTGATCGTTCGAAATGTGCGATTTTCTCGCTTAAAACAGCTGGAAATGAAGGGCCTCCATAGATCCAGCCCGAATAGATCTGCACCAGGTCCGCACCCAGGCGAAGTCTCTCCATCGCTTCTTCCGCTGTCAAAATTCCGCCCACTGAAACAATAGGAAGACGACTCACGGCGCGCGCATCGACCAAGCTCCTTCTGGATTGCTCAGTCAGAACTCCTCCGCTCCATCCCCCCACTTGTCCTCGATGTTCACCACCGAGTGTGTTCGTTAAGATCCAACCGTCGATGGGTGCCTCTTGAGATGACTCAAGCTCCCTAATGAGGTGCGCAAGGCTTTCGCCCTGAAGCTCGGGGGCGATTTTGAGCAAAAGAGGAGGTTTGTTCGACCATCGAGAGATGATTTCATGAACCGCTGCGATGATCGGGCGCAATGCCTCAATCGTTTGAAGTGACCGAAGACCTGGAGTGTTAGGCGAACTCACGTTCACGACCATATAATCGGCCAGATTCTTGAAATAAGATGCCGCTTTAGCGTAATCGGAGGCCGCGTCTTCTAAAGACGTATCTTTATTCTTTCCCAGGTTCACCCCAACCCTGAAATGCGGCGGCAGATGCTCTCTCAGGCCAGTAAGGCGGCGAGAAACGACCTCAGCCCCTGCCCCGTTGAAGCCCATCCGATTAAAGACCGAAGCACGTGCCGGATCCCGGAACAGTCTGGGTCGTTCATTCCCAGGTTGAGGGCGTGGGGTGACGGTGCCGATTTCTGCAAAGCCAAACCCTAAAGATGGCAGAGCGGTCACGATCTCAGCGTCTTTATCAAATCCTGCAGCCAAGCCCACGCGGGAGCGGAAAGTCATTCCCAGGATCTTGGGCAATGCGGAATCAGGATAGTATTGAGACGAAGCGCCGCTGATCAGCGTAAGCGCGTGAGCTTTCTCGCCCGTCTCAATCAGTCGAACCGTCAGTCGATGGGCACGCTCGGGGTCCAATCTAAATAAAAAGCGGCGAACCACTCTCCAGATAAACCCCCGAACTCCCATTACTTGCCAGTCCTTTCAAATGCCTGCATGAAAAAGCCATCGCTTGGATCTGGGCCGAGATAACCGCCTTCTTTGGCCTTAAAGTCAGGGTGATTCTTCAAGAAGTCCTGAACGACGTCGAGTGTCTCGGCCTTACGGAAAGTGCAGGTTCCGAAGACAAGGCGCCCCCCCGGCGCAACGAGATCAGAGTAAAGCGCGAGCAAACGCTTTTGAATCTCAGGCATCTTCTTGAGCACTTCCTCGCCTTGACGCCACTTGATATCCGGGTTGCGTCTGAGAACGCCCCAACCGCTGCAAGGAGCATCGACCAGAACTACTTGTGCTGTTCTGCGGAAGCGTTTCAAGGATTCGAGTTCTTGTCCTTCTTTGAGAGCCAGGGTCTGGATGTTGTTAAAGCCCGCATGCTTGGCGCGGCGTCGAAGCGCCAAGAGCTTCTTATCGGACGTATCATAAGCATAGACGCGGCCTTTGCCTTGAAGGGCATCCGCCATCGCAAGGCTTTTTCCCCCGGCGCCTGCGCATGCATCAATCACGGTCCATGCTGCAGTATCTTTTGGAAGCGCTGGCAGTTTCTTAGGTGCCTGAGCGGGGCCTGGCTCTTTTGAGAGCATGCTTCCGTAGAGTTCAGGCCAGAGCGCAAAGTAAGACATGACCTGAGAGCCTTCGTCTTGAATCTCAAACGCGCCTTGATCGTACCATTCGTTATGAAGAACAGGTGCGTAGCCCCCCAGACGGATTCCCATAGGAGAGAGATCAGAAGGCTGCGCACTCACCGGAAGCTTGCTTCCCTCTTTGAGGCCCTTCAGAACATCGGCTACCTTGAATTTTCTTGAGACCCGCAACGACAAGGGCGCTTCGTTTGCCAAAGCTTTGACGAGAGACTGAGCGGTTTCATTTCCCCACTCCTTCATCCACTCCTCGGTCATGTGGGAAGGATAATCATCCAGCACCGGATCTGCTTGAACCGGACGATGAATCATTCCTTCGTACATTCGTTGCGCCAGAACGGAGGCAGGACGCCAGTTCTTGAGCTTGTCAGGAGAAAGCTTCCAAGGCTCCCCTGCAGGAACGCCAATGCCCATCGCCTCAGCTTGTGAAGCAGGACGAAGAAGAATTATGGGAACGATCCGCGCGAGGATCGACTTCATGTTCTTGGCTTGCTTGGAGAGAGCCGAGTCCAGATGCACTGGAGTTGAAAAGAGATCTGACCAGAGGCCGTTGAAGGCTTTTTCGACCGCTTCTCGCTTTACGGGTGCTTGTCTTGGGGCAACCTCGGGGCGTTCACGTTCATCCGAACGTTCGCGTTCATCAGCAAACTCTGGGCGTTCACGCCTAAATGAATCACGAGATCTATCTCTTTCAAAAGGTTTGGCAAAAGGTTTGGCAAACGATCTGCCTGAAGACTGATTAGAAGAAGATCTGGACGACGTGCGTTTAGTGGAGCGAGCTGGCTTTTTCATTTGCCCCTGTCATACCGCATTGCGCCGAGAAAGCCCAGTGGAGTGACTTGCGTTCGCCTCAATAAAGGTGAACTATTTAAAGATCCCCCTGTTAGCTCTCGTTCCCCTTAGCCAAGGAGGCTAAAATGATTGATTTCTCTCTGACCGAAGACCAACTGCAGCTTCAAGACCTGGCCCGCAAGTTTGCCAGAGAGGAAATCATTCCAAAAGCCGCCCATCACGACGAGACTGGCGAATATCCTCATGAAATCGTGAAAAAAGCCTGGGAGCTTGGCCTCCTAAACACCCACGTACCGACTGAGTACGATGGCCTGGGCTTAGGCACCCTTGAAGCCTGTATCATCGCTGAGGAGTTCGCCTATGGTTGCTCGGGGATTGCTACCGCCATGGAAGCGAACGCTCTGGCGGCAGCTCCGGTGATTATCGCTGGCAACCACGAGCAAAAAGACCAGTTCCTGGGAATGCTCACCCGCGAAGGCAAGCTTGCGGCTTATTGCGTGACCGAGCCAGGCGCTGGTTCTGACGTTACATCGATTCGAACGGTAGCCAAGAAAGATGGCACCGATTACGTGATCAATGGATCCAAAATGTGGATCACCAATGGATCGGTTGCAAGCTGGTACTTTGTATTGGCTTATACGGACCCTGCTGCCAAGCACAAGGGCATGTCAGGCTTCATCGTTCCGCGCGACACCCCAGGCATTACTGTTGGCAAGAAAGAATGGAACATGGGTCAGCACGCCAGTGATACGCGTGGGATCACGTTTGAAAACGTCCGCATCCCCGAGCGTTATCGCCTGGGTAAGGAAGGCGAGGGCTTCAAGATCGCCATGTCCGCTTTTGACCACACTCGTCCTCCGGTCGCCGCAGGAGCAGTAGGCGTTGCCCGCCGTGCGATGGATGAGGCCATCGAGTACGCCAAGACCCGCAAGACCTTCGGCGTTCCAATCGCACAGCATCAGTCTGTGAGCTTCATGATTGCCGATATGGCCAAAGACATCGAAGCAGCTCGCATGCTGGTCTATAAAGCCGGATGGACGATCGATCGTGGCGAGCGAAACACGAAGTTTGCGGCATTTGCCAAAGCCTTTGCAGCCGACACGTGCATGCGCGTGACCACCGATGCGGTTCAGGTCTTTGGTGGCTACGGCTACTCTTCAGAGTACCCGGTCGAGAAGCTCATGCGCGACGCCAAGATCTATCAGATCTATGAAGGCACGAGCCAGATCCAGCGTCTGATCATCGCCAAAGAGATCTTTGATCGCTCCTGAGTTGTCTACCCCACTGCTCTTCTTGTTGCTGTAACAGGTGGAAAGATTGAGCTGGGTCCTGCGAGCCGAAATGTGAATTCCAGGATTTTGTCGCTGACCCAATCAGGATCTTCCAGATTGGGCCAGTGACCTGCGATTTCATTTTCAAAAAGGTAGGCTTCGGGAAGTTCGCGCATCATCTTCAATGCGATCTCGGTATCATTGATCGGATCCTGGGTTCCCCAGAGCAATAAGACAGGGACTTGTGACTTACGAAGCTCGTCTCTCCAATACTGCCTCTCGAAGGGACCAGGCCATGAGACTTCAAAGGCACGCATCGCGCGAACCAGGGCAGCCCGGGTTTGAGAATTTCTCCAAGGGTCCCAAAGCAGCGAATGAAAAAGCGCACTCTCGCGTGCGAGGCAGGAATGGGACAAAAGCTTTCTCAGTTTCCAGCGCATCGCCCAGCCAAAGAGTCCGGTTTTGATTCCACGGACAGGCTCAGAAAGGCCCGAACAATTGATCAGGACCACGCCTGATACTTTATGACTCATCTCAAGCGCACAGATTTGAGCGATTGCGCCCCCGAGATCCTGTCCGACCATGACAGCGCGCTCATCCTTGCCGACAAAACGGTCGACCAGATGTTGGACGATCTGCGAATGCTCCAGTAAAGAAAGCCCACGCTCTCTGGCAGAGAAGGAATGGCCAAACCCCGGCAGATCAACCGAAAAGCAGCGAAAACGCGGGAAAAGCCGATCGATGATAGGCCACCACATTTCTGAATCACCGTATCTGCCGTGCAAAAAGAACAGAGCGGGATACAACACTGCACCATTTGAGCGCTCTGTCACAGCGACAAGGCAATCCCCAAAACTAAAGCGATGCTGCTTCACATAAGTTAAATGTGAGTTTGGGTGCGTCAGCGAGACAGACATCCCGTTTTGCACTGCAAAGAAAAGGCCGCGCCGCCCGGCTGAAATTGAGTCCAGGAAACGCGTCTAGCCTTCGCCTTGGCGGAGTGATTCTATGATTCTACGGTAGCTGGCGTAGCGTTCCAAAGTCCGTGCCGCGCAGCCCTCTTCGCTCTCATGCAAACAGCCTGGAGCCTGGCAAGAAAGGTTTCGAAACTCAGGAAACTGATTCTTCAGCTGCTCAGGTTTGATTTCCAAAAGCCCGAACTCACGCACACCGGGAGTATCAATCCAATCTGAGCCATCCGGGCCGCCCAGAAGAATCGCGGCCGTAGTCGTGTGCTTTCCTTTGCCGGTAGCATCGCTGACATCGCCGATCTTACCGATTTCGCTTCCAAGCAGGACCCGAAGGAGTGAAGTCTTTCCTACGCCCGACTGGCCGCAAAAAACCGCGCTTTTGCCCCGAACGCGTTCCAAGAGCGCATCAATTCCAATCCGCTTCTTTGTGCTGAGCTCAAAAACCGAATAACCCAGGTCTTTGTAAATCTGAGAAGCCTTAGGAGCGTCAGGAGCAAGCTGGTCTACTTTATTGAGGCAGAGAATAGGCTCAATTCCAGCGTAGGTCGCAGCAACCAGATACCGATCTACGAGCCCAGGAGAAAAGGCCGGAGTGGTCGCGGATGTCACAATGACCAGATATTCAACATTGGCTGCAACCACATGCTGAGTCCTTCCCTGGTCTTCACGACCTGGCGCAGGACGACTCAGATGGTTCCGTCTTAAACAAACGCCCTCGACAATCCCGCTTTGAGGGTTCAGGCGTTGAACAGAAACCCGATCTCCGACCGCCACCGGACTGCGCTCACGCACATCACCTTGTTGAAACACCGTGGCACGACGATAACTGCAGAGAATCTCATGACGATCCTCATCGAGTCTGACGCGGCACTGGTTAGGAAACACTTCAGCGACAGTGGCGTTTGCCTGCTCGGCCGGGAGAGGTTTTGCTTTGTCGGTCTTCTGTTTGGAGCCATTGGCGCGACCCCGTCCGGAGCCACCGTTTTTGGCCCCCTCGTGATCCAGCCAATCTTCCGAGTCCCCCCGGTACTTAGGCATTTCGCATTTCCATCTCTTTAGATTATATACCTTATTATGGCTAAAACGTCCTTCCCTAAAGACCAGATCAAAGTTCTTCTCCTAGAAAACATTCATGCAAGAGCGCGTGAGATCTTCATGGAGGAAGGATATCAAGTCGAGCTGCTGCAAGGAGCGCTCGGCGAGGCCGAATTGATCGAGAAAATCAAAGATGTACACATCCTCGGAATCCGGAGCAAAACGCAGATTACGGATGCCGTCCTGGCCGAAGCCAAGCGTCTTTTGACGATCGGATGCTTCTGCATTGGAACAAACCAAGTCGATCTTCAGGCTGCTAAAGTCCGCGGGATCTCTGTCTTTAATGCTCCGTTTGGAAACACCCGAAGCGTGGCTGAGATGGTGATCGCTGAAATCATCATGCTCTCCCGCCAGCTGGCTCAGCGAAGCATGGAGATGCACCAGAAAGCCTGGAAGAAAGTCTCGGCTAACTGTTTTGAAGTTCGTGGCAAGACCCTGGGAATCATCGGCTACGGAAACATCGGAACGCAAGTTTCAACACTTGCCGAAGCCATGGGCATGCGAGTGATTTTCTTTGATGTCATCTCAAAGCTTCCGATGGGTAATGCCAAGGGCTGCAACACGATGGACGAGGTTTTGAAAACTTCTGATTTTGTCACGCTCCACGTTCCAGCGACCGCCCTCACTCATGAAATGATCGGCGAAAAAGAGCTGATGAAAATGAAAAAGGGCGCCTACTTGATCAACGCAAGCCGCGGCACGGTCGTCGATATCAATGCCTTGGCAAAAGCGCTTCAATCCAAGCATCTCTCAGGCGCAGCCATTGATGTGTTTCCAGAAGAGCCTGAGACCAACATCAACGACTATGTCACCCAGCTTCAAGGACTCCCAAACACGGTCCTGACGCCTCATATCGGAGGCGCGACCGAAGAAGCTCAATCCAATATCGGTGAGGAAGTCCCAACAACCCTTCTTCGCTTCATCAATAACGGCTCAACACTTCGCTCGGTCAACTTTCCGAACGTGGATGTCGCTCCTACGAGTGAGCGTCACCGTATTTTGAACGTTCATCGCAATGTGCCGGGCGTTCTTCGCGAGATCAACCGCATTATCTCGGATCTTGGAGCAAACATTGAAGCTCAAACGCTCGCAACGGATTCGGAAATCGGCTACCTGATCCTTGAAACTGACCGTCAGATCTCGCTTGAAGTGAAACAAGCGATCGAAGGCCTGAAGCAGTCCATCAAGACGCGCATTCTCTATTAAGAGGAAGCACGACCGTGAAAGTCGCGCCTTGTTGAAGATGACTCTCGGCCCAGATTTGGCCCTGATGCATCTCCACGATCCTTCGGCTGATAAAGAGTCCGAGTCCAAGCCCGCTGATATGAGTTGCGGGTACTGCACGCTCAAATCGGCTGAAGATACGCTCCAGGCTATCAGCAGGAATCCCCATGCCCTGATCGATGATTTTGATCTGAGCGTTTTGCTCCTGCTGCTTCAACGAAATCCGGATCGGTTGGCCCGCCCCGTATTTGACGGCATTCAGTAACAGGTGGCTTACGACTTGTTCGATCCGTTCACTATCCCAGTGGCCCAACACATAGGGTTGGAGATCAAGTTCCAAGCGTGACCCTGATGATATGACTTCTCGATCGTGTCTGTAGGCTACTGCCTCAATCAGAGCTTTAAGGTCTGTCTCTTTTTTCTCGAGTTCCATGCTCCCGTTCGAAAGCTTGGCGCTATCCAGCATATCTTCGATCAGCTTTCCAAGCTGCCAGGCATGGCGGTCGATGGTTCCCATCAATTGCCAGATGGACTCGGCACTTAAAGCGCCTGCTTGCGAGCGAGAAAGTCTTCTTTTTTGAAGTTCCACTTCGAGCAAAAGCGCCGTCAAAGGCGTTTTCAGCTCATGGGATGCGAGTGAAATGAATTCATCTCGAATGTCGATTGTTGAAGGTTCAGTTGGAACAATATGTAATGTGCGAGCTACTTCATCTTCACTTTTTAAAACTGCCGGTCTTTGCATTGGGGGCATTGAGCACAAATCCTTCCGGCGAGGACTTAGCAAAAAAATTTTGTGAGTGATACGGCATTTCTTATCGAATGCGCATCAATCAAAGATTTTTCCTGGATTGAGTAACCCTTGAGGGTCCATTGCGTTTTTGATGGACCGCAAAATCGCAAGTTCTGCCGTTGATCTAGTGAATTTGAGCCATTCTTTTTTCAAAAGTCCGACTCCGTGCTCAGCGGAAATGCTGCCCTGGTACTTTTGCACGATACGGAAAAGATCTTCGTCGGCCTGATGGCACTGACGAAGGAACTCTTCGCGATCCATTGCTTCAGGCTTCATCGTATTGACGTGGAGATTTCCATCACCGATGTGACCAAAAAGATAAATATCAAAGCCGCTGTGGCGCTTTGCGAACATCTCATACATATCGCGAACAAAATCGTCCAAAGTGGACACAGGCAATGAGATGTCGTTCTTGTGCAGGAAACCCCGGTGATAAATGCTCTCTGGGGTTCCTTCGCGCAAGGCCCAGAGATCGCGCGCCTCACGTGGAGACTGTGCGAGCGTTCCGTCATGCACGAGTCCTTTTTCGAAAACGCCAGCAAGCCATTGGTCCAGGACTTCTTGTGCATCCGGAGAGGTGGGACGCTCAACTTCCATCAAGACATAGGCGCCGTAGGTCGTCGCAAACGGCGATTTTAACTTCAGATGCTCAGAGACCGCGTCAATGCAGTTGTGAGTCATCGTCTCAAACGCCATGAGCGTGAACGGCGCACGACGAGCCTCATGGAAAAGTTTCAGCACAGCCGTCATGTCATCCACAGCGAAGAAAAAAACGTCGAGTGCTTTTGGAACACGAGCAAGCTTCAAGGTGGCTTCCGTGATGATTCCAAGCGTGCCTTCGCTTCCGATGAAAAGCTGCCTAAGGTCGGTGCCGGTATTGTTTTTTTCAAGAGCGCCGTTGAGCTCAAGGATATCGCCATTCATGGTAACGACCTGAATGCCAAGCACCCAGTTACGGGTCATTCCGTAATGGATGACTTTCACGCCACCCGCGTTCGTTGCGATATTTCCGCCAACATGGCTTGAGCCTTTTGACGCAAAATCAATCGGCCAAGTGAGTCCTTGAGGAGCACAATGATGGTGAACAGCCTCGGTCACGGCTCCTGCTTGAACTCGAAGAGTTTGAGAAAGCGTGTCCACTTCCCCCATTTTGTTCATTCGGGTCATGCTGAGCACGACTTCGCCCTTTGAGGCAACAGCCCCTCCGGCAAGTCCCGTACGTCCACCCGATGGAACGATGGCTACCTTATACTTCGAACAGAGGCGGGCAAATCGGGCGACCTCTTCGGTAGTCCGTGGAAAAACCACTGCCGAGGGTTTAGGAGGGTAGACTTTAGTCCAATCCTTGCCATAAGCGGCCAGCTCTTCCGGATTTTGGGTCATAAAGTCGGCTGGGAATTCGCTTTTAATTTCGGCTAGAAAGGCAGAATTAAGGTCGCTCATGAGAGCAGGCTATCATCGTCCTAAGCCTTTTAGAATAGCTTCTAAACGGGCTTCGTAAAGGTTATGGCACGCCGTCCTATTTCCTGATAAAAAGCCTCCGTGATGGCGGCCAAATCTTTATACGCGGAGCGGGCTACGCCTGCCTCGACAAATAATCCAGCACTTGCGCTTGCGCCGATGGAAGGCGTGACTGACGCACCGATGCGCGCTCTGATGTCAGAGCGTGGGGGTTTTACCTATTGTGTCGCCGAGTTTTTACGGGTGAACGATCTCGTGCCCCCTGAGCATGTCTATTATCGGCACATTCCTGAGCTTGAGAATGGTTGCCGTACTGCCGCAGGAACCCCGGTTCATGTGCAGCTCTTAGGTGGAAACCCCGAGGTCCTGGCTCAGTCCGCTGCGCGCGCTGCGGAGCTGGGTGCTCACGCCATTGATTTGAACTTCGGATGTCCTGCCCCAACCGTCAATCGCCATGACGGAGGCGCAACCCTACTGAAGCACCCTGAACGTATCGAGGCAATCGTTCGCGCCGTCCGGCAGGCGGTTCCAAAGTCCATTCCCGTTTCGGCAAAACTTCGTCTGGGATGGGACTCCATTGATCCGGTCCACGAAAACGCTGAGCGCGCTGCCATGGGCGGCGCGGATTGGATTACGATTCACGCACGCACTCGCATGCAAGCCTATCAGCCACCGGTTTATTGGAAGCCGATTGGCGAAGTGAGAAGGCGCCTCTCCATTCCAGTGGTTGCCAACGGGGACATCTGGACGTTAGATGATTTCAAACGCTGCCAGGATGAGACGCAATGTGAGCGGTACATGTTAGGCCGTTCAGCGCTTGCAAATCCGATTCTTCCGCTTCAAATTGCGCATGAGCTCGGGCTTCCCGCCCCAGCGCCCGCGTTTGAGGGTTGGAAGCCGATTTTGGAGCGTTTTGCCGAGCTGAGTGATCAGTATTCGAGAAAGCCAGGACAACAGGGCTACGTTGTTCAAAGAATCAAGCAATGGGTCAGGATGTCTCACCAGCGCAAGCCGCTGGAGTGGTTTGACGTCTTGAAAACCAAACAGAATCTGACAGAAGTATTCGAAGTCGTAGGGAGTGTTTATGAATTACCTGAACATCGCATTTTATAAATTCGTGGAGCTTGGGGCTTTGAGTGAAAGACGCGACATTCTTCGCAAGCGCTGCATCAGCCTTAATCTGCGCGGCACGATCCTGATTAGCGCGGAAGGAATCAATGGATTCCTGGCGGGTGAAGAAGCTCCGATTCGCGAGTTCGTCGCGGAACTTCATGAGCAATCTGAATTTGCGAATCTTGAAGTGAAGGAAAGCTGGTCGAGCCAGATTCCATTCACCCGCATGCTGGTGAAGATCAAAAAAGAAATCATTCCGATGGGACGTCCAGACGTTCGTCCTACCGAGTTTACCGGCAAGCGCTTGCTTCCCGTTGAGTTCAAGAAGTGGCTCGATGAGAACCGCGACATTGTCGTGATCGACACCCGCAATGACTATGAAGTCGAGGTTGGCACCTTTGAGAAGGCCGAGCACTTCAACTTGAAAAACTTCCGTGAGTTTGGAGACAAGCTCAAAGAAATTCCGCAAGAGAAGAAGGAAAAGCCTGTTGTGATGTTCTGCACCGGCGGGATTCGTTGCGAAAAGGCAACCGCTCTGGCTGCCAAGGAAGGATTCAAGGACGTCTATCAACTCGAAGGCGGTATTTTAAAGTATTTTGAACAAATCGGTGGAGAACACTACCGCGGTGACTGCTTTGTATTCGACAATCGCGTGACCGTTGACCCGCAACTTCGCGAAACCGGCAAAGGCTACGAGAACGGCCGCATGCGCTGGAACAATAACCCTATGTGAAGGGTTTCTACGATTCATTCACTAAAATGCAAAAGGGGCACTTACTGAAAAGTAAGCGCCCCTTTTACTTTTAACGAATCGTACTAGCTTAGCGAATACGAATCGATACCGTCGCTGACAGGCCCGCCTGAAGACGCTCGACATCTTCATCAGAGAGCTCTGTCAGACGGATACGGACGGGAACGCGCTGGACAACTTTCGTGAAGTTTCCGGTCGCATTATCTGGGGGAAGCAAGCTGAACACAGCCCCGGTCGATGGGCTGATGCTCTCGACCACGCCGTGAAAGCTCTTGCCCTCGATCGCATCGACATCCACATAGGCCTTGTTGCCGACTTTCACGCCAGCAAGCTCAGTTTCTTTCAAATTCGCGGAGACCCAGCGTTCCTTGGAAGCCACGAATCCGAAGAGTGGCTGACCTGCGGGCACGAACTGGCCTGGCTCAACCGATTTGCGTGCGATCGTTCCATCACTTGGAGCGATGATACGCGTGTAGGACACGTTCAGAGCGGCTTGCTCATACTTTGCCTTGGCAGCCTGGGTCTTTGCGGAAAGATCCTTGAATGCAGCGATTGCAGCTTCGTAACGCTCACGGCTGATGGCTTGTTGCTTGAACAGATCTTCCGCGCGCTTGAAGTTGGCTTCAGCTTCGCGAGTCCGGGCTTCAAGCGATGACACTTCTGCTTGTGCGGCGGTCGATGCATTGGAGTAATCCGACGTATCGATCTGCGCGAGCACATCGCCTGCCTTCACGCGTTGATTTTCTTCAAACATGACCTTTTGGATCGTACCGTTCACACGGGAGGAAAGCATTGTCACGTGAGCGCCGATTTGCGCGTTATCCGTGCTGACATAGGTCAGATGGTTGTAAAGCATGTACCCGCCCAGGATCACCACTACAGAGATGATGGCCGCCAGGATACGCTTCTTCTTGGTGCTCAGATTATTCGGATTCATTTTGAAAGTCCTTTCCCAACTGCAAGTTCAAGATTGATTAAAGCTTCAGAGCCGTCGACCTGAGCGCGAATGATTCCCGCACGAGCGCGGATCAAATCCAACTCAGCATCCAGCACATCGGTGCTGGTGCGAGTTCCGGCGTTGTAACCTAAAGTAGCCAGGCGAACGCTTTCCTGGGCCATTTCGAGCGCCCGACGTCTGGCTCGATAAAGAGTGGCGTTATAGAGGTAGCGGCGCTTGAAGGTCTCAAATTCCTGTGGCGCCCGAAGCGTTGCGCTTTCTGCAGCGGCTTCTGCCTGCTGAGCCTGATAATGAGTCTGGAAGTTGCGAGCAAGTGTCGCTCCGCCGTCAAACACGCTCCAGGAAAGCTGAACGCCCACGGCGTAGGCATCACGGTAAGGGCCCGAGATGTCCTTGTTGATGTTGTTGTAATACTGCTTTTCAGCCGTGAAAGTCAGGCTTGGAATCCAGCGACCGTACGAAGCCTGATGCAGATTCTCAGCAGCATCCGCACGTTTGCGAAGCGCCTCCAGATCCGTTCTTTCGGCAAAGTCTGCTTTCAAATCCGCAGGAAGAAGCGCCTCATCAGGAACCGGAAGCATTCCGTTCAGAGGGCGATTGTCTTCTGCCATCCCCATCGCTAGAGCAAGATTCTTACGGGCCAGAATGACATTGTCATCAGCCGCTGTCTTTTCAGATTGTGCTTCTTCAAGCTGAACCTGAACACGCAGCAGATCAAACTTCGTTGCGCTTCCGCGATTCAAGATCTCACGGGTCTTCTGAACGTGATCCTGAAGCGTGCGCACGTTTTGTTGCGCGACGTCCGCCAGGATCTGCGCGCCCAGAGCTTGGTAAAAGCGCAGTCTTACCGTCTCATCGAGCGTGAACTTGGCGCGAGAGAACTCAAGTTCAGCGGCCGACGCAGCCTTTTTCGAGGCGCGGAACGCATTGATCCCACGGAAGCCGTCGAACACGGTCCAGGAAAAATCAAGCGAGGCCAGGCTATAGGGAGCAACCAGGGCAAACTGCTGACCCGGTCCAACATCAAGAACCTGGAATTTAGCATTAATCAGATGGCTAGCCGTAATGCCAAGGTGAGGAAGATTCGATGAGATCGCTTCAAGCGGTGCCCAGGACGCTTCTTTCTGCGCCGCTTGCACTCTCTTCAGATCAGGGCTTTGACTCTGAGCTTCGCTCATGGCTTGAGAAAGAGAAAGCGCGGCGGTCGAAGTGTTTTCTTCAGCCAGTACCGGCTGAATACTCGCACTTAACCAAGCGCTCAGAATAAGAAACGAGATGCCTTTTCTTGAGATGTTTTTCATATGACTCATAATCAGTCCTGAATTGCGACGCCGCTCATTAATGTTTCAACCAGCGTGTCCACGAGTTTTTCACGGTTCTTTTGTTCCGCGAGAGAAAACTTGAAATACTTTTTGCTTACCATGTGGCACCTCGACAGATGCGCGACGGTTCCATAAAGAATGTTAGCGATGAAGATCGGATCGATATCTTTTTTCACGATCCCAACGTCTTGGGCATGTCGGAAAAACTTCAAAAGATTCTGCATGGCCTCAAGAAATGTAGCCTCAAAGATATCAGCAGCAACAGGTAGCCCGGCTTCGATTTCTTTTCCGATGATTTGAGAAAACTCCGGGCGAGCTGAATTCGTATCGACCAAGGCTTGAAGAAAAAGTTTAATCCTCACTTTGAACTCCGCCAGCGAAGCCGGCGCTTCCAGCATTCCGCGCGTGAGGCTCAAGCGGTACTCGCCAAACTCCTGGAGGCATGCCCGATAAAGACCTTCTTTGCCGCCGAAATGGTAGCTGATCATGCAGATGTTTGTGCCAGCTTCACGTGCGATGTCGCGGACCGAGGTACCTTCCAGGCCGCCTCGAGCAAAAAGCCGGGTCCCAGCGTCCAAAAGCTGCTGGCGCGAATCATTGGGCTCTCGTGACTCGCGTGATTCTTTAGGGGACCCTTTGGGTTCCTTCTGTTTGACCATGAATACTTTATAAAACGATTGTTTTACTCAGTCAAACAAACGTTTTAATTTTTAAAACGATGTGATTCTCAGGGCTTAAGCGGTTCGAAAGGAAGCTGATTCAGGCAGTGTCTAAGGTTCAGACACTTCTTCGAGCCGTACTCAGCCTCAGAGTTTTCAAAACTCCATGAGAAACCTCTCCTTTTCTCGGAATTCCAAGCGCTTATACGAAAGCGGCTCATTGGCACAAGAGTTGTTAATTCAGGGGGTGGAGAGTTCCGCCCAGAGTATGAGGAGTTTTATGAAACATTTTTCGAAAGAACTGGCTTTTGCCCTAACCTGCCTAAGCTACATGATGAGCACCTTAAGCATTCCGGCTTCAGCGGCAGAAAGAAATCCCGCCACAGGGCTCATCTTTGAAAATCCACCCATCCCCCCAGGATGCGTGAAGCTTGAAGAGGAGATCAGGTTTTCGGGCAAGAACGTATACTTTTCTGATCTCGGGCATCTCACGGCAGGAAAGCTTGAAGTGGCCCCGCTTTCCTCCGTTGACCCTAAAGCTGCCGACGTGATCCGCACCGATGAAATCAGCAACTTAAAGGATGACAGCACGACCTTAACCAAGGGAGAAGTCACCTTAGAGAGCGCGACGCTTTCCGATCAACCGGCTCCCGTGAAGTTTGAAAACGAACCGATTAATCCTCGCACGGCGATGAGTATTCAAATCCAAAGACTCGACAACGATGAAGCCAATATCTCGGGAAGCATCAAACTCAAGCCCGCTGAAGTCGCTTTGATCAAGCTCAAGAACATGAACATCAAGGCGCTTGATGCGCCCTTTGTGGTCTGTGGCGTTGGGATGCAGCTCTACTTAAGCCCCGGCAAGAAGAAAATCGATCATGGCACTCTGGTCCTTTACGTTCATCAGGGCGCGGACAAGACCATTGCGATTGAGGCTCTGAACAATGGCCGCGGCGACAAGCCAGCCAGCCACTTGAACACTGAGATTGTGGCAGAGCCTGATTCCAAAGGCCTGGATTCTGCCGGAAGAGCTTTATAAGTCCATCTGTGATAGGGTCCCTCCCATAAGGGACCCTTATGTCAAAGCTCAAGATCTGCGTAGGAATCACTGGAAGCATTGCGGCCTACCGAAGCCCGGATTTCGTGAAAGATCTGGTTGCTCGCGGTCATGAGGTACGCGCTGTTCTGACAAGCGGCGGTAAAGAGTTTGTTTCCGCACGTGTGCTGGAGACTTTTACTGGTTCTCCGGTTTTAGCGACCAGTCCGTTTGATTCTTCTCATTTCGGAACCGATCACATTGCGCTGGCCCGTTGGGCGGATGTTTTCGTCATCTATGGCGCCACCGCGGATTTCATGGCGCGATATGCCCTGGGCCTGGCAGATGATTTTCTCAACCTGCAGCTGATCGCGACGCGAAGCCCAGTTGTGATCGCGCCTGCGATGAATCCTGCGATGTGGGAACATCCCTCGGTTCAAGACAATCTCAAAACGCTTCAGCGCCGTGGCGCGCGTTTTGTCGGCCCAATTCCCGGCAAAGTCGCTTGTGGAGAAACGGGCACCGGACATATTGCCGAAATTTCTGAAATCACTTCTGCCGTGGAAGAAGCAGCAAAAAGCTCTTCGAGGGGTCCGCTGAACGGAAAGACCATTTTGATTTCTGCAGGCCCCATGAGAAGCGGACTGGACCCTGTTCGCTTTATCCAAAATCGTTCTTCAGGAAAGATGGGACTTGAGCTTGCTCGCTCGGCTCAAAAACTTGGAGCTTATGTCAAAGTATTGCTTGGGCCTGTCGAGCCGATGATGGCTGAGCTTTTTGATGGTTTTGAGGTTCGCCGCTATGAAGGCCCATCAGAATATGATCGAGAGCTTTTTGAAATGCTGCCAACAGCAGATGCATTCTTGTCTGCTGCAGCGGTTCTTGATTTTGAAGCCGTCCCTGCATCTTCGAAAATTGAGCGTGCCCAGCTTCAAGGCGGAGAGCTTCACGTCCAGTACAAGCCTGTTCCTGATTTTGTCGCGCGTGCCGCAAAGGAAAGAAAACCAGGCCAAAAGATCATCGCCTTTGCCGCAGAAACCGGCACTGACTCTGAGATCCTTGCCCGCGCGCAAGGCAAGATGAAGAAGAAAGGCGTGGATGCACTCATCGCCAATCCGGTTCGCCCGGGACTTGGCCCTGAGGCAGAGAAGAATGAGATCTGGATTCTGAAACCCAATGCGGAGCCTGCTCATTTAGGACCTGTTCAAAAATCAGAGCTCGCTGAACCGATTTTACGCGCTGTTTTGGACACCTGAGGATCACCGCAGATGGATTCCATTGAAACTCTGAAAAAGTCGATTGAAGCGGATGCGGAACTGCGTGCGCTTCGGGAATTCGTGGAAAGCAAAATGCGGGAGCAAGGCCCGATCGATCCAGGGCATGATCTCGCTCATTTTTTAAGAGTTGCGCTCTGGACCCTTAAAATCGTCGGCAATCAGATCGAGACGCGCGAAGCGATCGCAGCTGCGCTTCTTCATGACATTATCAATGTGCCCAAGAACTCCCCTCTCAGAAAAGAGGCAAGCAGGCTTTGCGCTGAAGAAGCCGAGCGGGTTCTTCCTCAATATGGCTTTTCCCAGGATGCGATCGCAAGAATCAGCGAAGCCATTCGTTGCCACAGCTTCAGCCGTGGCGAAATCCCAAAGACTCCACTGGCGATGGCGCTTCAAGACGCGGATCGCCTGGAGGCATTGGGCAGTATCGGGATCATGCGCTGTATATCGGTTGGGGCGCGAATGAACGGTGAGTACTTTCACTCAAGCGATCCATGGGCCAAAAGCCGGGCACTGAATGACAGCCAGTATTCGATCGATCACTTTTATGTGAAGCTTTTGAAGCTGCCCGACAGCATGACCACAGCGGCAGGACGTGCTGAGGCGCAGCGACGTGCGGAAACCATGCGGATCTTTTTGGAAAGACTGGGCGAAGAGCTCGGCGAGCCTGCTCCCTGAAATTCAAGAAGCAGGCCCACCAGCGGTTTTAGATCAGAGTACCGTTAACGAGTCATCTCGCTGACAGTTTGTTGGATCGCTTTGACGTAGCCGCGATAATCATTTTGAAGATCATCAACGCCAATCGAGTACTCGACATCAGGCTTCACACCCAGGTTTTCGATCGGGTTCAAATCCACGCGCTCAGCAATGGATCCCGTCAGGCGGAACGTGTCGACACCAAAGGAGTTTGGATAAGTGAAATCCAAGACGTAACCGCCAGCTCCAGCTGTACGGGTTCCGAAGGTCTTCACGCGCTTATTGTCCTGAAGAGTTGCCGGGAAGAAATCACCGCCTGAGAAATCCAGGCCGTTGATCAAGAGTAGAATCGGCTTCGTGTAATGGTCCTGAGCTGGATTGATCTGATCCACGCCTTCTAGCCAATAGGGAGCCGTAAAGGTGTGACCCGCTTGGTACTCGCTGACGATGAACTCATAGTAGTTCTTGAAGAACTGAGCCGTCTCATAGCTGGCTGGGTAACCATCCAGTTGTTCCTTGAGAAGCTTTTGCGCATCTTCATCGCTTTTGATTTGCGCGATCTTCTCAAGCCCCTTGAGCGCGTCTCTCACATCCGCTGGAGTGATCATCATGCGATGCTTGGGAGTCTTGACCGCCTGATCGCTGAGCATGGAGACCAGCGCATAGAGGTAAGAGACCGATCCGCCAGGATTGTTCACTTGGTCAATGACCAGCGCATCCGTACTGGATTCAAACAAGGTAACAAGCTTTTTGAAGTGCGCGACGGCTGCAAACGAGTCCGTTGTGTACATGCTTGCGACATAAGAAGGAATCCGGATGTATCCGATGAGCTTCTTATCCGTGTTTTGAAAGATGTACGCATAGAACGGATCTTTGTCGTCCGACTGCCAGATCTTCTTGCCGAGAGCGGGAGTGAAAGTCTTTCTTGCGCCGAGGGCGTAGGGATTGTCCACAAGCGAGGCACCAGGAGTCGCGTGAAAATCACCCGCAATCATCTGACGATTCAGTAAAGGCATCCCTTCTTGAGCCTTTTGAGCCGACAAAAGTTTTTGTGCCAGCAAGTCAGTTGGGATTTTTTCAGGTGTGTATTCCCAAATGATCTGTCGAGTGTAGACAGTATCGGATCCTTTTGGCTTAACACCGACCGTGACAGGGCCACGTGGCACTTTCATTCCGCGAGCAGCAGTGCGGCTCGTGAGGTATTGCTCGGCTCGCTCCTGATCTGTCTGGATAGAATTGATGATGGTGTTGGACAGAATCTCTTTGACCGCTTCATCAGCACTTTGATCGCCAAAGCGAACGAGCTCGTCGCCCACTTGAAACGGAAACACATCTTCTGAAAGCTTGGTGCGATCAATGTAAACAATGAAGTAGCGTCCGTCGGCGCCCTTGACTGCAAATGGCAGAGTAGCGGCTTCGGTCGACACAAAGCTAATGCTGGTGTGATAGTCGCGCGCCGATAAAAAGAGACGCATCAGAAGCTTTCGGTAATCGCGTGTACTGAGTGTTGTCGCGTTTTTGAGCGTGTCTTCTGATTGGTTGATCTGGTCGTCGAGATCCCATTGCGCAAAATTTTTCTTCCACTCAGCTGGAGCGTACTGCGTATGAAATGCGTTGCGCATGAACTCGAGATTTCCGATCATCTCTGAGCGTGTTTTAGCTTGTGTTGCAGACTGGTCTGCCGCAAAGGCGCCAAAAGAAATCGCTGCCGTAGCCGCACCAACGAGCATTTGCTTGTAAATGCTATTTTTCATGATTCCCCCCAAAAAACTTCCCGAAAGTGGAAAGTTTCTTTTTTGTTAACAGGGCGAACAGCCAAGTCAAGGAGCGCGCAGCGAGTAGGCGTGGCGTGTCATCAGATTTCATCCGATTAGGCCTTGCGTGCGTTTCGTATTTCTCCTATACAACCGGTCCTCCGATCGCGCGCGAACCCGCGATTGAGCGCAAAAGCATCTAAAACTGCATCTGGGAAAAACATGAAAACGAATAGAAATCTCTCCATTGAACCTATTTCGCGCCAATTGATTTCCAGCATTGAAATCAAGCTCAGAGAAAGATTTGAAATGCTTCAGACGATGAAGGCTCAAGCCAATCGCGAAGCTACCGCCGAAGTCGAAGTCAACCACTCCGACGAAGCCGATGCAGCAAGTGCTCTTGAGTCAGCCGAGTCTTCTCGCATGATGGCAGAAAATCTTCGTCTGGAACTTTTCAAAATCGAAATTTTCATTTAGAATTTTTATATTTTGATGATCCATATTCCTTCTCAAACACCAGACATTTTTTATTCTTTCTTTTTGTTTCGTATTAAAAACCTCGTGGCCGGACATTATGATATGCGCTGCCTA
>JBJMMA010000239.1:0-7878 GCA_045805065.1 Bdellovibrionia bacterium
TCGTGAAAACGTGCATTTTGTCTCGGGACTTGGAAACGTTCTGAGTCTGCGTGGCGAGGAAATTCCACTCTTTCCACTCAGCGTGCTTCTGGGCCAGAAAGTCAAGCCACGCTCTCCATGGGAGATGATCGCCATGGTCGTGCGTGAAGGTGAAATGCCATTCGCCATTCTGGTGGACGACATCATTGGTCAGCAACAGGTTGTCGTCAAGCGCCTGGGCCATGATGTTCACGGCATTCAAGGTTTCAGCGGTGGAGCGATTTTGGGTGACGGCAAAGCTGCAGTCATTCTGGACTTGGTTGAATTAGTGGGCCGGGCAAAAAGCCTGGGTCCTGTGAATAAGGAGGCAGTCGGATGGGCGTAAATGAAGTTAGGGAAAATATGAAAAAGTCGGTAGGGTCGGCATCTGATGGACAACGCTATCTTGCGTTCTCCCTCAATGAGGAAGAATACGCGATTCCACTTCTGCATGTGAAGGAAGTGATTGCTCTGCCTGAGGTCACTCAGATTCCTTATACGCCATCGCACTTCCTGGGCATTATGAACTTGCGCGGCCAGGTCATCTCGATTGTTGATCTTCGCCTGAAATTCAAAATGAAGAAGGCGGAGAAGACTTCCGAGACCACGGTTGTGATCTGTGACTTTGACTCGGTGGTACTGGGTGTGGTTGTTGACTCCGTGAATTGCGTGATGGCCTTGAACGAAGGCGACATTGCTCCAAAGCCTGAGATTGAAAGCAGCGTGAACAGCGGTTACATCACTGGCGTCACGAAGCGCGATAAGAAGCTTGTCGTTCTTCTCAATCTTGCCAAGGCTCTCAGCGTGGAAGATCGCCAGGCGATGAACAAGGCCGCAAGCGGAACGACCGTTGCCAAGGGCACGTCTGCCGCGGAAGCTGCCTAAGCGACTGCAGCGAATCGCACGATTCGATCGAATCATCTTATGGAAGGGGTCCGGCTCGGAAACGAGACCGGGCCCTGTCTGAACGCAGGAGTACTCATGTCGTCGGCAGCAGCTACAGTGGATCTACAGCAGAAACTAGTTGAGGAAGCGTCAGCCCACGTTTCAAAGGTGACAGGCATTCAGTTGGGAACAAAGCAGGCTGCCATGGTTCAGGCACGTCTTTCCAAAAGAATGCTTGAGCTGAAGATGACGGCCGAGCAATATTTGACGTACTTTCGTCAGAACGTCGATAAAGAGAGCCCGTTTCTCATCTCTCTTCTGACCACTCATCATACCTTCTTTTTTCGCGAGTTCGTGCACTTTGAGTTTCTCACTCAGAGCGGACTGAAGGCTGTCACGGACTCGATTCGCGCCCAGGGCCGAAAGACCCTTCGCGTGTGGTCCGCGGCCTGCAGCTGGGGACATGAAGTGTATTCGCTTTCCATGCATCTCTCGACGCATCTCAAGGAAGTTGCGCCTGATTTCACCTATGAAATACTAGGTACGGATGTTGACTCCGAGTCCGTCGCCATCTCGCGAAACGGCGTTTACAAATGGGACGAAGTGAAGGGGATTCCCGCTGATTATCTGAGCACTCACTGGGCGCGCGGAACCGGCGAGATTTCCGCGTTCGTCAAAGCTAAAAAGAACATCAAGGATCCTTGTAAGTTTGATGTAAAGAACCTGACTGAGCTTCATCGCGAGGCGAATCCTCAGAAGTTCGATATCGTTTTTTGCCGAAACGTTCTGATCTACTTCAATCAAGAGCAGATCCAGCAGATCGCGAAAGAGCTTCTCCGTCGCCTTGAGCCTCATGGCTTTCTTTTTCTGGGAATTTCGGAAAGCCTGATGGGAATGGATCTTCCGGTGACCTTCGGTGGCCCATCGATTTATGTCCATAAGCAGGCCGAGGCATCCGCTACGGCTCAGGCCAGTACTAAGGCGAGCACTAAAGCGAGTACCCTCAAGGCGGTGCCATCGGTGGGTGGCGCGCCAAAAGCGCCCACGACTTCTGTGTCGGCAGTGGAAGCGGCCCCGGCTCCGGCGGTTTCAAAAACGATTCGCTTGCTCTGTGTGGACGATTCTCCGGTTGTCCTGACGTTGCTCAAGAAAATATTTGCTGCGGAGCCCGGATTTGAGGTCGTGGCGACTGCAAAGAACGGCATCGAAGCCGCGGAAATGCTCAAAAAGCATAAAGTCGATGCACTCACGCTCGATATTCACATGCCTGAGCAGAATGGCCTGGAGTATCTTCAGAAGAATTTTGGTACAAAGCATCCGCCCGTCATCATGGTAACTTCGGTGTCGCGCGAGGATAGCCAGCTTGGCGTGAAATGCCTGGAAAACGGCGCTCGGGACTTCGTTGAAAAGCCAGGATTGAACAACCTTGAAGAGAAGGGTGAAGAGCTTCGCATGAAGGTTCGTTGCGCGGTTCGCGCTCCTGCCCCAGCAGGCGCCGGTCTGGCGGAAGTGGCGAAATCCTTTTCTCGCTCCTCGGAGATCCTGAATCCGGGCCGTAAGCTCAGAACCCTGGTCTGCGGCTTGTCTGATCGTGAAAAACTGGTCGGCATCATAAAGGAAAACAAAGGTGTTGGGCCCGCCACGCTGATTCTCGTTCATGGCGCGGAAGCGATGCTCGATGGCCTTGTGACAAATATTGCATCGGCAAGCGGCGTGAAGCCACAGATCTGGGATGGAAAGTCTCCGATCACGAGTGGCGTCTACATCGCGGATTTTGGAAAAGCGGTTCAGAGCGCGAAACAGGTCTTCGGTGGCCGTCGCATCTCGATCATGCTCTTGGGTGACGTGACCCAGCAGATCTCCGGTAAAGTTTCAGAATGGGTCATCGACTCCAAGGCTCAGCTGATTCTTGAGGAAGGAGCGTCGTTCTCCAAGGCTCATTCAGATCTTCGGTCCATTGCGTCGGACTCGATCCCCGTAACAGGCTTTCTGTATACGGCTAACGTCTACCTCAGCCGGGATGTCTGATCATGAAAGCCCCTGTCGTCCATTCACTCATCAAAGGTGAAGTCAAGGTCAGCAAGGTTGCTGAGGAGATCCTGTCTTGCCAAGCGAATTCCGGGCTGCTGGTCTGCGCACTCAAAGAGGGCGTGACGGGCGCGTTTTATGTCACGGATCGCGAGTCCTCAAAGTTGGAAACTCTTCTTGAGACGCTCTTGAAGAAAGTCGAAGGAAAAGTCTCGGTGAAGCTGATCGGAAGTGATGAGCTTCGTGCGAAAGCCAGACAGTGGCTGAGTCGCCGCGCGAATGCGCCCGTGACTGCAGACGTGGCTGCACGGGCCTTCGAGCTTTTCGTTTACGTCGGCACGGGTCGCGTTCGCATGCGCGAGCTCGACGAGTCGGAAAGGGCGGAGAAGTCAGAGAAGTCAGAGAAGTCAGAGAAGTCGGAGAAGGCACTGTCCGCAGAGCCTGCAGCAGGTTCAGTGCGCGTTCTGATCGTGGATGATTCAAAGACGATTCGCAACCTTCTGCGCCAGGTCTTGAGTCGCGATCCTGCGATCGAAGTGGTCGGTGAAGCTGAGCGTCCTTCTCAAGTTGAGGAGATGATCGAAAGGCTCAAGCCTACGGTGATCACCCTGGATATCAACATGCCCGAAATGGATGGCGTGACTCTTCTTTCCAAATACCTGCCTAAATACAAGATCCCAACCGTGATGGTCACAGCGATCAGCATGCAGGATGGAGATCAGGTGCTTCGCGCCTTGAACTTAGGCGCGGTGGATTACATTCAAAAGCCTTCGATGGAAGAGATGCGGGCCATGTCTCCGGTGATCATTGAGAAGATCAAGGTCGCATCGACGGTTTCATTGAAGCGACAGACATCAAGACGCCCGACCGTTCAGCGTTTGAACACTACGAGCGGTCCTGTGGATACGAGCACAGTGGTGGCTATCGGCGCATCCACTGGCGGAGTGCAGGCGCTGGATGCTGTTTTCAGCAGTCTTCCTGAGAGTATTCCTCCGGTCGTTGTGGTTCAGCACATCCCGCCGGTTTTTTCGGCAGCCTTTGCTAAACGACTCAATGACTGCTGCCCATTTGAAGTTCTGGAAGCCAAAGATGGCGATGAGGTGAAACCGAATCGCGTTCTGATTGCCGCTGGTGGCACGCAGATGAAAATTGAGCGCAAGGGCGCGGGACTTGTCGTCCGCGTTTTTGATGGCGCTCCGGTCAATCGTCACAAGCCATCCGTGGATGTTCTTTTTGATTCCGTGGCCGAAGTGCTTGGAAGGAACGCAATTGGCGTGATCCTGACCGGCATGGGAGCCGATGGGGCAAAAGGCTTGCTGAAAATGAGACAAGCTGGAGCTCGTACGGTTGCGCAGGATAAAGACAGCTGCGTTGTGTTTGGAATGCCTCGCGCCGCAATTGAGCTGGGGGCTGCTGACGAGATCAAGCCTCTGCATGAAGTGCCTGAGACCATTCTCCGTTTGCTGGCCTCAAAGCGCAAGGCTGCTTGAGTGAATTTCCACAACGCCTCGGATTTGAATCAGCGCTTCGGGTGTTGAGATTCCATGAACTCAAACCAAAGCTGATGCGGATCGTTCCGGTTGAGAAACCCACTGATTGAAACTCCAATCAGACGAATCGGCGTGCGACCTGCCTCGGTAGAGCCTGTCAAAAGCTCGTGCGCGGTAGCCTTGAAGATTTCCTCGCGATCCGTGGGAAGGGTGAGAGTGCGGCTTCGGGTGACCGTTGTGAAATCATGATAGCGCACTTTCAAAGTGACGGTGCGCGCGTAAGTTTCCTCGCGCTTCAGCCATTCGCAGCACTCAGCGACTTGTTCATTGATCATCGCGCGCAAGGTATCAAGATCGGTGACGTCCTCATCAAATGTGTTTTCTGAACCCCGGCTTTTGGTTTCCCAATCGGACTCGACAGGACGATCATCAATCCCATAGGAGAGGTCGTAAAGAAACGCGCCGAACTTTCCAAACTCGCGCTCCAGAGAGCTTTTTCCGAGTTCACGAATTTGCGCGATCGTTCTCAATCCTAATTCATGAAGTCTTTTGGCCGTGACAGGTCCTACGCCCCAAAGTTTTTCAACAGGAAGAGGACTGATGAATGACAAAACTTTTTGCGGCGGAACCACAACAAGTCCATCCGGTTTCTTAAAATCGCTCGCAATTTTTGCAATGAACTTGTTCGGGCCCACTCCGGCCGACGCTGTGAGGCCTGTTTCTTCCTTGATCCGCTGTTTGATATGAGCAGCAACCTTCTGCGCAAGCGGCTCGTTCAGAGCATTGGTTGTGACATCCAGATAAGCCTCATCCAATGACAAGGGCTCCACCAGCGGAGTGATCGAGGTAAAGACCTCGTGGATCTGCCGGCTTGCTTCTTTATAGGCCGGAAAGTTGGGATAGACAAAAATCGCCTGCGGGCAAAGGCGGTAGGCTTTGCTTGATGCCATGGCAGAGCGAACACCTGACTTTCTTGCTTCGTAAGAGGCGGATGCGACCACGCCCCGAGAGTCGGGAGGGCCGCCTACAACGACGGGTTTACCTCTTAAATGAGGGTGATCCCGCTGTTCGACCGAGGCGTAGAACGCATCCATATCTACGTGAATAATTTTGCGTTCAGAACTTCCGGCCGACATAAGAAAGAGCTATCCGATTCTGAAAAATGAATCAATGCGTTAAGCGGCCAGCAGGTAGACACTGGCCGGAAACTTATGTCATGAATATCTCATGCGCCAATATCACGAACTCATGAAGCACGTCCTTGAGAACGGGGTCGAAAAACACGACCGAACTGGTACGGGAACGAAAAGTGTTTTCGGTTACCAGATGCGATTCAATCTCGAAGAGGGATTTCCGCTCGTTACGACAAAGAAAGTGCATCTGAAGTCGATCATTCATGAGCTCATCTGGTTTTTAAAAGGCGAGAGCAACATCCGTTATCTCAAGGAAAACGGAGTGACGATCTGGGACGAATGGGCTGACGAGAACGGTGAACTTGGACCGGTTTACGGAGTCCAATGGCGCTCCTGGCTTGCTCCCAACGGAAAAACGATCGATCAGATTTCCAACGTCATTGAGCAGATCAAAAAGAACCCGGATTCGCGTCGCTTGATCGTCAACGCCTGGAACGTGGGTGAGATCGATCAGATGAAGCTTCCGCCTTGCCATGCGTTCTTTCAGTTCTACGTCGCCAATGGAAAGCTTTCTTGTCAGCTCTATCAACGAAGCGCGGATATTTTCCTGGGCGTGCCGTTCAATATCGCAGGCTACGCGCTTCTGACGATGATGATCGCGCAGGTCTGTGACCTCAAGCTCGGCGATTTTGTTCACACCTTGGGAGACGCGCACCTTTATCTGAACCACCTGGAGCAGACCCAGCTCCAGCTCTCGCGCGAACCAAGAGCACTTCCAAAGATGAAGCTCAATCCTGCCGTGCGCTCCATCTTTGATTTCAAGTTCGAAGACTTCACACTGGAAGGCTATGACCCGCATCCAGGAATCAAGGCTCCTGTAGCCGTATGACGCAAGACTCAACCCAAAGGTCGGGACGACCTTTTGTCTGTTTGATTGCGGCGGTGGCGGAAAATCGCTGCATCGGAGCGGAGAACAAGCTCCCCTGGCATTTGCCTGAGGATCTGAAGAGATTTCGCGCTATCACGCGTGGGCATCCCGTGATCATGGGACGAAAGACTTTTGAATCGATCGGAAGGCCTCTGCCTCAGCGCCAGAATATCGTGATCTCACGTGATTCGAGTTACTCCGCCAGCGGAGTGGAAACCGCGACGTCGCTTGAACAAGCGATTGAAAAAGCAAAGGCTCAAAACCCGCAGCAGATATTTGTGATCGGGGGAGCGGAGATTTATCGGATTGCTCTCTCAATGGCAGATCGCCTCTATCTCACTCTGGTTCACCAGGAAGTGTCCGGCGATGCCTTTTTTCCGGATTGGAAGCATTTCCAATGGCGTGAGACTTTTCGCGAAAGCCACCTTGCCCAAGGCGAGAGCTCGCCTGCGTACACTTTTTTGGATTTAGAGCGGGCTTGAGAGCGGGTCGGGGGCTGACAAAAAAACATCGGCGTTGACCTCCTGAATTTGCGAAGCGGGCTTAGCCCGCTACGACAGGAGTACAACGCCGATGGTTAATACAGGTTAAATCAGTTAATAGCTGACGAGATTAGTTCGCGAGCATTTGAAGAGCTGCGCGGACGAACTTCTTACGCTCTTCGGACGATGCCGATTGATAACGCTGAATGACTTCGCGGAGCTGTGCGTCTTTTGCGGCAACAGCAACTGCGGAAGCGGTTCCAGCCATCTTGATGGCAGGAGTTCCAGAGGACTTCTTGCTGCCTTTTCCGACAGTGACGAAGCTCTTGAAATCAGAACGGATTGCAAGGTTTGCAGCCTGAAGTTCTTCCACGGAGATCTTCAGAACGCTAGCGAGCTGATTGACCTTATCCCAAGGAAGAGGAGCACGGCCGTGCTCGATGTTGGAAACAAATTGCACGGAGCAACCGCAAGCTTTTGCGACGTCAAGAAGGCCGAGGCCTTTCGCAAGACGAGCAGAGCGGATCAAATCTCCGAGCGGACCGAAAGAACGACTGTCGCTAGAGCGACCTTTTGGACGACCACGTTTCATAGTGGGGGTTCTACTAACGCGAGAAGATGATTTTGCCAACAAGATTTATTCAATATACACTTTAAATAATATCCATCGTGACGTGATCTTCACCTCAACCTCCTGGAGGAGAATCCATTTTGCGCGTAAAAATTTGGGGCTCGCGAGGTTCGCTTCCAGCGCCGCTCGAGCCGGAAAACGTTGAGGCCCTGATCCGCAATTCGATTCAGGATTTTTTGCGTCGCGGATTCACTCGTGAAAACGAAATTGAGTCATTTTGCGCCCAATTGCCCCGCCATTTACTGGGCGGTTACGGCGGAAATACACCTTGTATAGAAATTCA
>JBJMMA010000240.1:0-13214 GCA_045805065.1 Bdellovibrionia bacterium
ACTGAAAGTCGACATTCCGGCCGAGGCTCGCTTTTGCCACAGGGAGAAGATATATATTCCTACGGAGGAAGGCATCTGGCGGTGGATGCTTCCAATCTGGATCGCGCGGTGAAGGCTCTCGCTCAAGGCAAGTCTTATGGCGCAACGTCGGCCTTTCAACGAGTTTTCCACAAATGGGATGAGTTCATTCCCATGCTTCAAGAGCGTATGAAGCAGCTTTCAAACGACCCGATTGAGCTTCGTCCATTCACAAAGAAAGAAGCAAAAGCGATAGGCGCCGAAGCCGATGCCCGCTATTTCAAGTTGATTCGCCACACATCTCAAGGCTCGGAAGAACACGCAGCGAAACTGACGCAGGAAGGGCTCATTGTTCTTTCGCCTTCTGAACTCTCAGCACCTAAGAAGCACGGATTTTCCACTCAGGGATCGACGACAGGTCATCCCGCATTTCTGTCTAGCTCTTCTTCTTCTCTGATGGGCTTGGGTAATTCTCACTTGGGGCGTAATCTCGAAAAAGAGGGTCATCAGTTGGACAATGCTGTGAGGTCTCTGATCAAAGGGAAATCCTATGGAGTGGCCGTACTGAAGAACCGGCCAATTGAAGCCAAAACTGCTCGGGCGGCGTTTGATGATCTTTCCCAAAACTGGAATCAACTTGTTTACGAATTTGAAGAGCGCGTTAGAAAACTTTCAGACGGAAAGTCAGAACTGATCCCGATCTCCGCCAAAGAAGCAGGCGTTGATGTCATTGGATACGGTCGTTATTTCAAGCTCATTCAAAATACAGAGAAGGGTGCCGAAACCCATGTCGTCGAGCTGACTGCCGAGGGATTCAGCGTCCTCCCTTCTATTGATAAGTTTTGAGCAGCTTCTGAGGAATGGTACCGTTTTTGCCTGCTGTAACGTTACTATGAAAGGCTTCAAGCAGTTCCTCATGCGAGGTAATGTCATTGACCTAGCCGTGGCGGTCGTTATTGGCGCGGCGTTCGGAACGGTCATTTCCACCTTCGTTAAAGATCTTTTGACACCGCTCATCGCTGCTCTCGGCGGGCAGCCGGACTTTTCAAATCTCGTATTCACACTGAACGGGAGCCAATTTCGCTACGGAGAGTTCATCAACGCCGTGATCGCTTTCATAATCGTGGCCGCTGTCGTGTACTACCTCATCGTGGTGCCCTCAGCTCAACTGAAAAGACTCGCGGATGAGGAAGTCGTTAATACACGGCAATGTCCGGAGTGTTTGAGCAGTATTCCTCTTCAGGCAAGGCGTTGCGCACATTGTGGCGAGCCAGTTGAGACGGTCACTTCTGCGAAGTCAGCCTGAGAGCGGGAAGAACCTGGGATCACGCAGCTGTGCGCTCTATTCAGGAACTCGCAGTAAAATCTCGATATTTACCCAGGAAGGATCGAGCACATAGAAGTGGCGATAAGTTTTGCCATTCATGGAGAAAGTGCTGACTCCAGCTTCGGAATTCAGCGGGACTTGAGAGCGTGGTTTAAGTCCCATTGTCCTCGCCGTATGAAGTAGCGTTTCAAACTCGACTCCAGAGTTAGCTTCAAAAGCGAGATGATGCGCGTAAGGCAGTTTTGCCGCTCCGATGGGAGTAATGAGCAAATCAAGATCGCTTCCATGAACTTCTTTATGAACGATTTGAGTGTCGCCAGCTCCATCATTGAATCTCTTCGTGGGGACAAAGCCAAAAAGGTCGCAATAAAAGCGGGTGGATTTCTCGATGTCGGTTGCAGGGATGAACAGGTGGTTGATTCTCATGGGCTCAGCTCCTCTCGGTTTAGTCAAGTCTTCCGGTTGATGGCGAGTGGGTATCGTTCCCTTTCTTTACATCAGTCATCCTATCAGTGATCCTACTGCTAATGAGTCTGAAGAAAAAGATCAAGTCGGCCACGCTTGCTATTGTTTGCCTTTATCCGGCGTTTCTTTTTGCTGAAAACCCTTGCGCAAAAGAAGGCGAGGAGTGGCACCCCTTTATATTCGGATCCGGTTCCGTGTCCTGCTGCAAAGGTTTGACTTCGACTTCAAAATGGCTGCAGGAGAATCTTGATTCCAAGTGCCTGCCAGGGCCGCCGGGCGATAACGGCTATTGCGTCAAGTGTGGTGACGGAAAGTGCGATACTCCGCTTTTTGAGAATAAATGCAATTGCCCTAAAGACTGTAAATAGACCGTTTCAGTATTCAAAAAGAAAAATGATTTTCCCCTGAATAGCAAATCGACACGACTGGTTGCCAAGGGTCATTTCATGGGAAGCCTTATCGACCTGAATTTGATTAAGAGAAGCCGGCACCGTCAGCGAATCAAAAAATTCGACCGCTATCGATGACTCCTTTTGATTCAAATGACTCCATTTGGACGGGGGAGGCGTAGTTCCATCGTTCCAACCGTAAGGTTCATCATAGGGGCCTTGGTCCAGGATTTGATCCATATCGTGCGAAAACCACTGTTTCGCCTGAACTGCGATCCAGGAAGCCCGGTCACTGGCATCGTTGATCGCAAGATTGAAGACATTTCGGTAAGGGCCGAACTTTTGGCCACTAAAATAAACATGTTCTTCAGCCTGAGCTCGGGCCGCATAAGCAAATACGCAACCCTGCGATGTATCCCGGACAGCGTACTGGAGCACAAGTTCTTCAAAGGGCCCGTATTCTTGATCTCCGACCTTAAAGTACCAGCTTGAACCCTGCTTATATTGAAAAAATTCCGCGGGAGCATTCGATGGCTTTGATGGCAATTGGAACTCATCAAAGGGACCAAACTTTTTTGAATCGGTCGAAACGAAATAGGAGTATTTGGACCGATTAGGCTTGGTGTAACTCACGCAGAGAAAGTTTCCACTCTGGATATCGAACTTTAGGAGCTGAAGCGTTTCATCGTCGTCAAGTTCAATGAGTTTTCTGCGACTCTTTGGTACAGGTAAGTGAATCATATCCCACGCTCCTGAACTCATGGTCGGACCCCGTCCGATGCAAGTCAAGAGTCGAATCTCTTGCTTGTGGTTTGTTGAATTTCCATCAACAATCAAGGGATGAGCTCAAGCGACGCTACGTGGCCCGAGTCCCCGATATGGAACTTCCTGGATCAGCACAAATGCAAAATCATCTGTCTGGAAAACGGGAAATGCGGAAATCAAAACCGCATACTGGTTTAAATCAGAAACCCCTAAGCTGATGATCTTTGTGTCTCCTAATTTCAAAATGATTGCGACAGAAGCTGAAGAGGAGTTCATAGAAGATGCGCTTCTGACGAGCATGTTTTCAGGGACAGAAATAGATCTTCTTCCCGGAAGTGAAGCACCACTTTGGCAAAAGCCCGAACTTTATCGACGTCTTACAACTCAATTTGAAGGCGGCGCAACCCTGATTGGTTTTGATAAAGACCATCAATTCTTTTTCGGCGTAAAAGAGTTCACGGCCGTCATTATTCCCGTTCAAGAGCTTGAAAAAATTGTTTTCATAAGCTCTATAGATAGAACGGGTACTCAGTATTCAGTTTTAGGAAAGTTTAAGGGCGAAGCAATCTCATCCCAGGGCGGAACCAGCTTCCCGTTTGCCTATACTTCGAATCCGACTCAGGCCAAAAAAGTTGCCGAGTACCTCTCAACCAATCTGCAACTTGAGCTGGATGTGGTTGTAGAGAGCAATCTATATTAACTTTATGAAACCTTCTACTTTCGAGGAGTTTTGTCGTTATAGCAGTCTGCAAGGGATTGAGCGCCCTGCTTCGAAGCAAGCCAACTCTTTAGTTTTTGGGTAGTTTCCTCGGCACTCATAAAAAGGCCTAGGGATATGTCGTGTCTTGCTGAGCGTGCAAGGCATGTTACGACTGCAAGGCGTAGATGAGCGTCGACTTTGAGGTCTACAAAGGGAGAATTTGCAGGATAGTCCTGGTTCGCTAGTATTTGTTCTACCTGGTAAAAGAGCTTTGCCTGCGGCCAGGCGTACAAAGCAATTCCGGCAACTGCAAGTAGGACGACTCCAATGGTCCCAATAAAAAGCCATTTCAAAGCTCTTTTCGGCATGCTTCCAGCTCTCCCTTGGATTCAATATAGGTTACGCATCTTCAGCTGTCATCGACAAAGCATGGCTTTCGGTATGAGCGCGATTATCTATATGACATCGGGTCGAAGTATCTCTAACATTCAGACATGCACATAGATGATCTGGTTCTCGTTGGAGTCGCGCAGTCTCTCAAGAGTCTCTCAAAAGATCAGGACGATGTTTTAAAACTGCTGAAAGCGAAAATCGGGCTTAATGCCGAAGTGCTCCGACAGGACAAGGAGCGAAGCATCGCTTTCGTGCTGGCGGATGGGCGCGAGTTGCCTGTGGCACAAGCTCTTACTGAGTTTCAAAAGCTCGGTGGTGTCGAACAGGTTACACTCGGTGCTCTGGAAGAGCCAAAGTCGGAGCTGCCGGAAGAAATGAGAGCCGCGTTCGCAAACACGTCTCGGACCGTGCTTTCCTTCCGGTGCCAGGGAAAAAAGAGAAACTTTCTGGTGAGAGTGCAGCGCAGCCGGTCAACGACACTCACCTTTAGGAATATGGTGGAGCTGGTTCAGGCGCAGCCGATCCGAGATCAGATCTGGTCAACTCTAGCCAACCAACTGAATTCGAAGCTTGAAATGCAGGGGAGTCCTCGTGTTTATGCGAAGGATCTGCCTCAGTACTTTAAGGACCCACTCCGCGAGAGTGATCTTGGGTACGAAAAACCAGAGTATCTGCAGGAAATTCAGCTCGAATGTAAATTGGCTCATCAACCTTTGGTTATCCCTGAGCATTTAAAAGAGACTTTGGAACACGTTGAACCCGCTCCGTCTCCGGCGCCGGAGGTGTCTGACGATCCTCGTGCCGATGCGCGAGCCCGATTTTATGATGAGCCCTATTGGGCCATGAAGACTAATCCTGTTCGCTGGGAAGTTTATGGGCTCTGCGAGATTGAGAATGCCAGAGTTTCTGGCGAATCTGTGAAGTTGGGAGACGCAGTTCAGAACTTCGAGAAAATTTTGGAGCGGACTAAAAAATTTGCAGAGAAGATCGATTCATCTTTTACTGAGGCATTCCGTTATGCTCAGTTTCTTCTGACGGCTTCCTCTCTTTCCGAGGCGGGACCTGAGAAAGACTTTGTTGCGAAAGTTCAGGCTGAGTTGAAAGCAAAGCAGTTTTCTGAGATCGCGTTGGCAATCTGTAACCAAACGATTTGGATTGTTCCATTTCTGACCAGTATGGGCCTCTCTTCGGAAGCGGTGCGAGCCCTCGCTGCGTACGATACGATTCGCGATATCTTCGGGGGAATGGGGTCATGGAACGATCAAGGTTATGATGATGCGACGGATCAAGCGGAGTACTCTGCCTGCTCCTCGTCACTCTATGAGAGCCTGATGAGCCTGTTTATGGCTTCACTTAATCGTTAAGGAGAGGTTGGATCCTTCGTTTTACGAAGGAAGAAACCCCGTAGGCTTAAGCTCCAGGCGATCGCTGAGGCAATAGATTTAACGACTGGACCTTGGGGTTTCAAGGTATTAGCATTTGAAAGTATATGACTAACAGATCTGAAATTACGTGGACTGAGATCAAAATCGACCCTTCGACGATTGACCTATCGGGCTCCGATGAAGAGGTGATTTTGCGTCTGGCAAAGCAAATCAATCCGCCAGTACCTGCGGATTTGTTAGAAGAAACTTTTGAATACGCTTGTTACATGGCGCGTGAGTACTATCGCCGCGAAATGGGCATCGATAATCCTGTCCTGTCTGATCAAAAGACTGCTGAGATACGTTCAAGTGTAATCGAGTCTCTTCAGGCTGAGTGTATTATTCGGGGTCTCTCCAAGTCTTATGGCATTGAGGTCACGGAAGCGGATGAAGAGAAAGAACTGCTTGCCGAGAAGAACCGCACGGGAATCAACGTCAAGCAGTTGCGGAAATACTTTGAGAACCATCCCGTGCAGTCGAACGAAAAATACCTCGGCGTTCTTCGTAAAAAGCTGATGGACTATCTGCGAGGATTGAAGCCGTGAGAAATTGGGTCATAACGGCCAGTGCTGGATTTTTACTGAACGCTACGTCAGCTTTCGCTTGCCTGGAGGCACGAGGCGTAATGTGGACGTTCGGAGGCCTCATCCTCGTCACGATTCTCATTCCGGCCGTCTCGTTTTTCGTTTTCAAGCGATGGTATACGGCACGTGAATTTCGGTTTCCGAAAGTAACCGCCTTAGCTTCGGCTGTTGTGGTTTTTGTCTGTATGATTCCGATTCTGGGTGCAACCGGTCAGCGGGTTCCGAAAGCCCTGGCTTGTCCCGGCCTTAGTCTCGACGGCTACTATTTTGTGAAGTGAGGCTTGATATTTGAAATCAAGTCTCTCGATTTCTGATCAAATCGTGGCTCGCCCTTAGTTACCCAGCTCAGAGCTTTTTCAACTGAGACTCGCGCCGTAGACCAAGGGCTTGCTAGTTTCCAGCCCCAAGGCGTTTTGACGATGCGATAGTCTTCATCCACTTTTTCCTTTTTGGGTTTGAAGACAGAATAGATCTGATCGCCGATCTGTTCGCTGGTTACTGATCCTTCAACTGAATATGAGACGCGAAACTTGTTACCGCCTAATGCTTGAGTCGCCTTGCTTGAAATAATATAAAAACTGTCCGGCCCACCCATATACCCGGGACACATAACGGCTTTATTCAGCCACGGGCTTGTCTGGAGGAACTCTCCCTCGCTGTCTCGCTGAATAAACTCCTCGAATAGTTTTTGAGGAGAGAGATGAAGATCTTCTTTTACGATATCGCAGCCCTCGCCCTTCCATTCGGGAGCTTCAGGCTTACTTGCTAAGGCCTGGGAGCTTAAAAATGAAACGACACATATGCATAGGAAGATTAGAAAGGTCGATCTCATGTAGTCATTCAATCATCCGATTTAAGATAGATCAACTGAATATAGATTTTCTGGCCTTGAGTGAGCGAGTGACAGGTTCACTTGCATCGTCAGAAAATTTGCTTTGCTCGACGATCTCGTTCAAGCAGTCTTCCACCCATTTTTCAAAGTCGAGTTTTTGCAATTCTGGTCCGCCAAATTCTGGATTTCCCATTTGCACCCAAACGCCACCATCAGAAAATTTATATTCGGAAGGAGGATGCCGGCTGGCCATGCCTGAGGTTGCGTAAAAGAGGCCTCGAAAAGGCTCGATTTCGAGGCAGTAGCTTTCAAAGACTCTCTTCTCATTCACATTTTTAATGAATTGGGCACCCGTCAGATTCGAATGAACATCGAATTTGCATAAAAATCCGCCAACTGAAAGATTTTCAGAAAACATGGGATATTTCTTAGACATCCATTCTCGAGTAATTCCAAAGGTTCGTTTTGACATAATGTGTTCCTATCCAGCGTGAAGGCTATTCTCTATCAAGGCTACTCCTCACAAGACATCAATTCAAGAGAGAGCCAATGTGCCCCAAGATGTTGATGAGAGAGGCGGTCCCCAGGAAATCTCTTGTCCGACGGCATAGATACCGACAGAATACTCATTGAAATATGAGGAAAAAAATCATGCTCTGGCTTGGACTAGGTGTTGGTTTTCTGGTCATCTGTGTCGTCACTCTATTTTTCTATCTAAATTCTCAGACGAACGCCGAGACCAAGATCAAAAATGCTGAGTTCAACAGCTTGTTGGAGTACGCCAAAACCAATAAGAGCTTTGAGAGACTGGCGGCGTACGCTGCGAAGACTCGCTTTAAAGAAATCACTTTTTACCGGCTTGGATCATCCGAGTCATCCGATCTGTCGTCAAAGCCTATGGCAGTACCTGCCCAGGACATTGAAACAGTGAAGAAAGTCATGACGGAACTCAAGAAGGGCAGGGCAGTGTTTAGCGATCCCAAGGATAGCCCTTTGATGTATACTCGTCCTTTTGTACGGGTCGAGTTCGATGGTGATTCAATTCTAAGTGTTGAAGACGGAAATTTAGGCTGACTAAATGTTGAAAAAAGTACTCCACGGAAGGATTCCTTCGTGAAAAATCGCTCACTCTTCGATTTGGTAAAGAAACGAAGAGTACCGATGTTCCTGCTGCCTTATATGAACCGATCACCGGAGACCAAGGCTTTAAAAACCACCGCAAAAATGCCATTGGACAAAAAGCTTGATTTAGGAGCGATAGGTGGCATTCGCGTCGAGCCGATATCGGAAGGGGTTCGAGTTCATCTGGTTCAAGGTGAAGAGGCGGATGGCAAAAAGCAGGGCACTTCGAAAGATATCCAAGGTTGGAAGAGAATCACGGCCAAAGGCGGCACCGGGACTGGTTTTGAAAGCCTATGAATAAAAAACAGAAGATCTATAAAGATTCAAAAGAGGCTCGTGAAGCCTATGAGGACGAAACAGAGTCCCTTCGTAGACTGTGTGTTTCTTACGCTGACAAGATAGCCCAACATGTGAAGCGTGCTGGCGGTCTAGAGCATTGCGCCGAGGTGGAAGCTTATGTGGCGAATCCCGAATTCAACCCGTTTCAAGCGTGTGTCATTGACAGTTGGTAACCCTGAGGGGACAAGGTCTGTCTTGGCGGGAGATCGCCACACGACTTGAGGTCTCTAAAACTTCGGCGCTTCGAGTCTTTTGCTTGGACGCAAAGAGTTGCACGAAAATGTGAGCAAAATCCGAGCATTCAGCGGAACACAAGATAAAGCAGAACAAGAGCTAATCGGCTTCATTTAGGCTGCATGTTGCTGACAACCATCAAAATTCGGGAATGGTGATGACCGGTGAAGCGATGAAAAAGCGTTCCTTGGATTTTTACATGCGCGCCTTTCCCAACCTTTCGAAAACTGTCCCAAAGCTTGTCATCTTCTTCTGAGATAGAAAGCTGGATAATTCTCACATTCCGTTCTTTTTCTGGATTTTCGATTTCGGAACTGGCTCCTTTGGGGAGGACATCAACAGCCTTGTCCAATTTTAGGTAAAAATGGCGTTCGATTTCGTCCCCATTCTTGATGCTTTCATAGTTGGGAGGACCAGGGAAGGTTTGCAAATCCAAGGTCCCCGTCAATTCAACGATGGAAGGGCCATAAGTTAGCACCTGATTTGAGGCAAGAGATGGGCAGGCAAACAAGATCAATAAAAAAGGAAAGCTCTTCATCCCTTAACCTTCAAGTTGTCAGATATGGATGAATTGCTGACATTGCCCGAAACAAGATTGCCTGGATTATGATTGCGCCATGGTCTACTGCCGCCCTCAAATATCCATTCCTTGCCATCAGAGTCAGTATAGATCACCGAATGACGAGGTCCCGATTCTGCTTTGATATACTTTGGCATCACTCAGTTCTCAAACAGCTACGTCAAACTCATCCCAGGGACAGTGCGGCACAAGAGCCGTCCTCTTTTTCCCAGTATCCTTTGCGATTTTAAATTCCAGGACCCCAAGATCCGCTAGATCTTGAACATCCTTTTGCACGTTGGGCTGAGAGCGCTTAAGAAGTCGAGCCAGCTCCCGGATTGATGCGGGCTTTTTCTCGCGAACTGTTTGAATAATGCGAATACGTTCGGGGCTAAATACTCTGGAAAGGGACGAGGCGTCTTGGAAACTTAAGACTAGATTGTATTCTGGTTCCCATATAGTGCCGTGCTCTGCCGCCTTCCACGCTTTACCAAAGTCACTTTTGAAATTCTCTAATGATTGGATCTTAATCTTGAACTTTTTCGTTTTCATACAAAGCCTCCTAAGCGTCTTACTTCGGCAAAGAAGTCATTCCAAAGTTGTTCAACGGAATGGAACTGATAATCCTTCTCTTGACCATCTATATGACAGAGGTCTCCATCGGTCGGGCCGAATCGGTTTGATTTGCCAGTCGATGAAACTGCCATCTTGAAGGTCAAACCGTGACGAAGATCCTATATACCGATATGGTATCGCCATATCGGTATGCGTACAATATAGGAAAAAGTTCGTTTAAATCGCGTTCGACGTTTTGCAGTGAGTTGAGATTATGAAGGAATTTAAGATGGTGGTCCCACCAAGAATCGAACTTGGAACGGCCCTTTAGGAAAGGGCTGTTATATCCATTTAACTATGGGACCACTCAACTTGAGATATCGAGGAGCTGAGTAAAACTCAATCTTGTTTTTTCTGGCCAAGCGAGTCATGCTCCGGCCATGGGTAAGTCCTTGAGTTCTTTTGTTGTGGTTATGGCATTGTTTCAAGCTTTGGCGGCCAACGCGGATGAAGTGATCACTCCTCCGGGCGGAAAGGGCTGGGGAGAGGGGACGACGGCTGAATCGCTTCTCAATATGAACCGGGATCCTGAATCGGTTCGCAAAGTCGATCCTGAGCGGGTTCCGATTCCGATTCGCGGGACCTGCACGGACGATCAAGGCAAGACCTACACGGGCGATGACGAAGACTACGCCCTTTGCATGAACCGTAAAACTTCCAGAACAAAGGCCTCGGCTCCGGCACCTGCTTCCGTCATCAAGAAAAACTGATCAGCGGCCAGGAGCATTCCGGCGTTGAGAGGAATCAGCGCTCTTTTTTTGGCTCTCGTTCTTTAGAATATATCCTGCCGAGTAGATCGTCTTGAAGGCATGATCAAAACCGACAAGCTTTCTGCGGAGTGAGGCCATGTGCGTATCGACCGTGCGATCGGAGACGACGGAATCTTTCCAGACGGCCTCTAGGATTTTCTGGCGGCTGATCACGCGATCCACATTCTCAACAAAGTAACGAAGCAGGTTGAACTCAAGCACGCTGATTGTAATCGTCTCGCCATTGATCGTTACTTCGAACTTGTCAGGATCGAGCGTGAGGTTTCCGCAACGGATGACTTGAGATGCGGCGGCAGGATTTTTCTCATCAAGCCTTCTCATCTTGGCGCGAATGCGCGCCAGAAGCTCGCGAATCTCATAAGGCTTGGACACCATATCATCAGCACCGCTTCCGAATGCGCTGATGCGCGGATCGAGCTCCGATGAGCCCGTGACAACCAGAATGGTGATGTCGCGAGTCTCTTCGCTCACTCGGAGTGTCTGACAAGTGCGAATGCCATCCATTCCGGGCATCACAAGATCCAGCAAGATCAAATCGGGCCGGACTTCGCGGGCCATTCTCACTCCATCTTCACCATTGGATGCGAGATAAGTTTTATATTCCGACGATAATATATCGTTTAAAACTTCGAGACTGTCTTTGTCATCATCAATAATGAGGATGCTACGCCGAGATGCTTGCAACATATTGGTAGAATAAGGAGCGCCTATTCGAAGCGCAATTAATTTTAAATAGAAAATCTATAGAATTAGATTTTTCAGCGTCATGAGCTGCTTGCTTAACAGACAGCTAGTAGTCGAGATAGTCATTTCGCGGCGGAAGAGAGGGAAGATGTGAAGGAGTGCGCGCTCCACGAGCTGCTCGCTTTCTTCGCAAGTGATGCGCTTGAGTCGATGTGATGGCGCGACGACGAAATGTTTGATGAAGCGCGCGCATGATCATGGGTGACATGATCCAGGAGGCTGCAGCAAAAACCCCCATCAGCCAGAAACCAGAGTCTTGCGAGCGGCTTGAGACATGGATTGAGTTTTTCACGCACCACGAGAAGTGCAAAGCGCGAGCCGCAGGTGAGTCGTGTCTCAATCAAAAGAATTTGGGCAAAAGAATTTGGGCAAAAGAATTTTGCGAAAGATTTACTTCACGGGTTTGAGTGGATCTTCTGGCCAAGCGTGACGTGGATAACGACGGCTCAACGCGTTTCTCTGTTCGCGGTAACCGCGTTCCCAAAAACCTGCGAGATCTGTGGTGACCTGGACAGCGCGTTGATTGGGCGCAAGAAGATGCAAAGTGAGAGGAAGTCTTCCATCCAAAAGCGCGGGTCCTTGGCGCATTCCGAAAAAATCCTGAAGTCGCGACTCAACCCACGGAGTTTTATCGAGGGCATAATAGATGCGTGCGCGTCGACCACTTGGAAGCGCAATCGACTCCGGCAACCATCGATCCAGTTGAGAAAGCGCATCGGGAACAAGCGCTCCTAAAATCTCCGCTGGCCAATCCGTCTCGCGAAGCTCGGCGAGTGAGGTTCGAGTTTCAAAAATTCCTGCAAGCGCACTGAATCCTTTTTCCGGTTCAAAGGATTCAGCCATCTGAGGGAAGTGTTTCTTCAAGAGGAGCGCGCGCGCAAAAGCACCTTCGAGTTTTTCTGGATCCGCGACAGTCGATAGCGCCCGAATCCAGTCCTGAACACTCAACTCCTGAAGTTTCGATGCATCCAGTCCCAAAACGGAGCGAAGCAGAATGCGGGCAGAGGCGCTGCCGGGAGTTGCGGGTTTTGATTTCTCTTCAAGCACGAGCTCGTCATAGACAAGCTGCGAGGATTGCATGACCCGCGATCGGTCCTGATCCCAGGTGAAGATTTCACGATCCTCCAGTGGAGATGGAGAAAGCTCAATCAACCATTCCATTTGAATGGGGGAGAGCGAGCTGACCTGAAGCTTGGAGCGAGCCTGACCCAAATGCTGGATCTCGCGCAGATCCAGGGTGACAAAAAAATCTGAAGAGAGAGTGGTTGCGGATTCTTCGATTTTCGCGGAACCCCCGGACGCAAAGACAAGCTCTGTTTCGCCTGCCTGAGAGCGAGCCGAGCTTGCTGCAGCTTTCCTTCTTTTTGAAACCCGATCAGGAAAGCCTGTGAGAAGAGAGAATCGGAGTCGATCATCGGCGTTCTCAGTCAGGGGCTTTGGGGCAGCTTGAGCTTCCTTCGCCGCTTGAATGAGTTGCTGCTTGAGCTTACGTTGCGTGTCGCTCATTGGAAGTTTCAGGCAGTCGACGGCATCAAGCCTCTCGAGCCTTCCTTCTGAGATCCAGCTGGCAAGAGCTGCGGCCTCATCGAGACAGTTCTGCCTGGCAGCTTCGAGCAGAAAGCGCGCAATGCGAGGATGCGCTGGAAAGCGCGCCATCTGACGGCCGATTTCGGTCAGCGTGCCTGAAGGCAACGCGCTCTCAATTGCACCCAATCGATGGAGAAGTTTCCAGGACGCATCAAGGGCGGTTGCGGCAGGAGCTTCAAACCATTCGATCGTTTCAAGATCAAAAAGTCCCATGGCCTTGAGCTCAAGGAGCGTTTGAGAAAGGTCCGCTCGTTGAATCTCAGGCGTCTCAAAGGGAGGGCGACTGTCAAAGTCACCCTGCGTGTAAAGCCTGAAGCAGCGTCCTGGAGCGGTACGTCCCGCGCGGC
>JBJMMA010000241.1:0-3203 GCA_045805065.1 Bdellovibrionia bacterium
CGGAGAAGGTGGAAGTCACAAAACTGATTCTGGAAAATCCAATGGCCGAAGAAGGCTCTGTCAATCTTCGTGTCTCTCAAAAACAGAAGGGACTTCCCACACCGGTATTCAATTTTGCCCGAAACAGGATGATGGACTTTTTTCGCGCAGGAGGCTTCAAAACAATAACTGCCGTTCCGGAAAATTACGCTGTCTCTTTGCTCTATCGAAGATTCGTTCAGTTTTCCCCGTCCAGTCAGTCTGCGATCGATCGCTATCAGTATGTCGACAAGCTCTTTCAATACGCTCGATCCTCGCTTCCAGAGGATGTTCGGGTTCGAAGCGCAGATGACTTCTCAAAAATCCTGGGTGGACCCAGCGATCGAATCCCTGATTCGCTCATTGAAGTAGAAGACCTTTGGCTTGATCGTTGGAAGAAAAAGATGCCCAAAGAATTGGTACCATTCGGCGATTCTCAAGGGAACTTGCTGGGCCTGATCGATCGAAGAAGGAGGGACGCAAAACCCGCGATCTATTTCTTTGATCCCTCAGATCCGAACGGATACTTTTTGAGATGGAGCTCACTAGTTGAGAAGGTGGAGCTCGATCTGCAAAAGAAATTAAATTGACAGCTTGCGTTCGGGCTGCAACTTTCTCCGCCTATGACCGCCACACGAATGCTTAGTCTAGTGATTGGAATTTGCCTGAGCGTGGGCACCATTCTTTATTTTCAAAATAAAACGGAGTCGCTCTCGCAAAAAGCGGCTTTGAGTAATACACAGGCCGACCTTCAAGATCAGCACTTATCCTCGTCCAGTTACGTTCCTGGTTCTCATTCGCAAAACACTGCGCCTGCATCAAGCTCTCAAGCTGAACCAGTCAAAAGCAAAAGCGCCGTCAGCTCTTCTTACGAACTTAATGAAAATAACCTGGAAGAATTGGTAGGACGCTGCTTCCAGGGCGAGCCCTGTGAGTTGAAAGAAGATCCGTGGCAACTGTATCTCAAGCTCAAAAGCTCAGGTCGCACTAGGGCCACTGATGCGTTGCTTTCTTATCTGAGAAAGGAGCTTAGAAATCCAAAATATCGAGATCAATTCAAAGACGATTTGCTGAAAATGATTGAAGACTTTTATCCGGCTCAGACTCAGGACTTCCAGCATGCTGCCTACTATTATTATTTAGGTGACTTCAATAATTCACTCGATATGTATCTCAAGATGGAGAAAGCCGCGGCCGAGGACGCTAACGCTTTTGATCCGCCCAAGCTCAACATTGCAAATGACTTCTATGAACTTCACCGCTGGAAGGAAGCATTGGTCTATTATAGAAAAGCTCTCGACGAAGCCTTATCTGAAAAGCTTCGTGGTCCCGATCAGCAGACGTCTATCCACTTTATCCAGGATCGTATCAGTGAGATCGAGAGGAAGTAGCGTTAAGCACTTTCAGGCCTAAGCCTTGAGTTCTTTGAATTCGCCGGTTGTTTTGTCCTTGGTAACCTTATTGCCAGGAAAAACCCTGCCATTCATGGCCACATAAACGCCTGGAGGCAGGCTTTGAACAAAGGCCAGGGCACTTCCCAGATTGAACAACCCATCCGAGCTTCCAAATTTGTAAGGAATCATCGCGCCCGTCAGGACGATGGTCTTGTCCTTGACCGTCTCGCAGAGAAGACGCGCCGTATGCTCCATCGTATCCGTCCCATGCGTGATGACGATTCGGTCTTCTTTGCAGCTCACGCAATGATCCCGGATGAGTTGGCGATCCATGTCCGTCATGTCCAAGCTATCAATCATCATCAGGGTGCGAACATCGACATCGACGCGCGAGCGACCCAATTTGAGCATCTCCTGGATGTGCGTATCTTTAAAGTAGAGACGGCCGTTGATTTCGTCGTATTCTTTATCGAAAGTGCCACCGGTGACAAGGATACGGATCTTCATGGCACCATGATATAACACCTAAGATGAAAAAACACTCGCCTCGCGTCCCCCTGGAGCGCGCATTCTCAAAATTAGGTCATGCCTCCCGCGGACAAGCCCGTGAGCTGATCCTTGCAGGCCGGGTACGAGTGAATGGAACGATCAGAAAAGATCCTCTTTTTCCGGTAACTCCTGAGACTGCGATTTTGGAAGTGGATGGCAAGCGCCTGGACAGGCAGGAATGGCGGGCCTTGATTCTTCATAAGCCCAAATCCGTTGTCACTACGCGCTCAGATGAAAAAGGAAGAGCCACAGTCTTCTCTCTTTTAAAGGATGGAGGCAACGGGCTCCATGCCGTGGGACGCCTGGACTTTGCAACGACCGGGCTTTTGATTCTCACCAACGACACCCGGCTTTCATCCTGGCTTACGGATCCCGAAAACCAGGTTCCACGCACCTATGTGGTTACAGTTCGTGGGGAGATTACGCCTGAGAAACTCAAGACTCTTCAAAAAGGCGTAATCGATGAGGATGAGCTCTTAGAGCCTGACGAGATTGAGCTTAAAAAAGCCAGCGGTCGCGAGTCGCACCTAGTGGTGACTTTGAGTGAAGGAAAAAACCGCGAGATCCGTCGCTTGTTCTTATCCGTTGGAAACGAAGTCACGCGACTCAAGCGAATTGCCTTTGGTGACCTGGAGCTCGGCGATCTTCCCGCAGGTGAGACTCGTGAGCTCACCCGCGAGGAAGTCGAAAAAGCTTTTCCAAACGCCTCTATTAAAAAGGACGATTAGCCTTCACTAAAGAGAAGCTTTTCAGCTTCTTCAGGCGACATATGACCTTGAGCGACCGCGCGAAGGATGGTGATGCGCGCTTCACGAAGGTTCGATGGAGCCGCAGTACTGGAGGCATCAATTGTTGCTCCCGTGGTGCTCACAGATGCTGACGGTGGCTGAATCGTAGATCCGCCCATTCCCTGTGCTCCACCCATCGCGCCTGCAAAAGCGTTCGGTTGGCTCGATACGATCGAGAGCAGCTTTTCGCGGAAGCCAGGCGGGAGGCTCTTTTCAAATTCTTCGAGGTCTTTGCTGACGTCATGACCTGCCATCATATTATGCATCAAAGACTGCATGCGATTGAGCTTCTCAGGCGGAAGCTGGCGCACCAGCTCTGACATCTGCATCAATACTTTAGGATCCATTTGCGACGGGTCAAAGTTAAACATAGTAGAAGTTTCCTAGCAGGTATTGGGCCTTATTTCTTGGTGCGTGAAGCTGCAGGCGCGGCCACTGGCATCCGCAGCGCACG
>JBJMMA010000242.1:0-3613 GCA_045805065.1 Bdellovibrionia bacterium
ATGATTGGCTGTATCAGGCGCTCAGTGAAGGGGATGGTGAGAAGAGGGCAGAGCAGCTCCAACGCTGGGAAGGCGCTCCTTACGCACGAGTGGCCCATCCTCAGGAAGATCATTTGATTCCACTGATGGTTGCAGTGGGCGCTGCATGGGGCGAGAAGGCCCAGCGCGTCTATCACGAGGATGACTTCATGGGCGGGCTCTCGGTTTCAAGCTACCGCTTTGGCTAGTTTTTGAAAGTTCACGCTGCTCGCGATCTGCGAATCAATGCCTCAGCAGGGATTCGGGCCGAGCGCCCGGAGAGCCGCTCAAACTCGACGACATCATGCGCGCAGAAGACTTCCACCTGATCCGAGTTCGTCCGGATCAGTTCACGAAGCCTTGCCTGATTTTGAAGTCGCGCCGTGCGATCTTTCTCCAGCATCCATTGATAAAATCTGAGTCCCGGCGTGCACCACGCATGAGTGAGGTTCATTTCCTCGCGGAAGAAATAAGCGTCGGCAGCCAGGAGCAGCCAACGTCCGTCGTCTCTTTTTACCGCAATGCCTGAATGCCCCAAGGTATGGCCACGGAGCGGAATCATGACGATGTCGGATGAGATATTCTCAAGCGGCCTGATGTTCTTGAATCCGAACCAGCTGTCGCCCTCGCTTTCCGAGTAAACGTTCCAGCGATTTCTTGAGGACCATTGCTGGGGCCTGAAACGCTGTCGATCCATCCAGGTTTTTTGCGCAAACGCGTAGTCGCGCTCGATCTGAATCATGTGAATGGATGCGTTCGGAAAATCATCCAGCCCACCTGCGTGGTCAAAGTCGAGATGGCTCATCAAGATATGGCGTACATCCGAAGCTTGATAGCCTAAGCGCTCAATCTGGCGAACGGCTGTCATCTCTTCACGAAAATCAGGCTTCACCAGTCCCAGGAAAAACTTGCTCAGCCGCCCATGGGGATTGTGGACGTCTTGAAGCCCAAGGCCCGTATCCACAAGAACCAGTCCCGAGGAGGTTTCAACGAGCAGGCAATGGCAGCTCAAAAGGCCACGCTTTAAAATGGATTCCGTACTTCCGTCCATCAGCCTCCCGCCCAAAGGACAGGTGGAGATGCAGTTGAGGTGGTGAACTTGCATGCCTGCCTTTCCTGCAAGTGTGATACCTTGCGTTATTATTAAGGAATTGGCAGGAAAACGCGATCCGAGCGGCTTTTGGCTCAAGAAAAACTCTCGCTTAACCGATAAGGTGGACAGGAGTTTTTCATGAAGATCACCTGGGCGATTTTAGCAACTTTGGCAGTCACTTCAGTTTCGACCCAAGTCCGAGCAGATGATGAATTTCCGCTCGTGATCACAGAAGGCCTTCATCTCAAACATAAGGATTTTGCGGAGTCCGTCAGCAAGGTCGGAGAGCGCTTCAACGACCAAGAAGCCAAGATGTTCTACTCCGTGGAAAGAAAATGCGCTGAAGCGCAGATCGCGAAGCTCAAGTCCATGGGCAGCGCTTTGAACGTCGCTCAAATCACGATCTATCTGAAGAACGATCGCGAATCCAAAAGCGGAAAATATGCCGAAGTCAAAACCGTGAAGGATTGCTATCTTGGTTCGCTGCTCTGCGGGCGAGATAAGAAGATCCTGGAAGTCGGTGGAATTGTCGCCTTTGAGTCCGGCATGCCTGCGGGCTGCTCTGTGGTGGAGACTTCAGCGATTCAGCAGGCCATGCATAAGTCTGATGTGTACGTGTCGGATAACGACAAATCGATTTCAAACCGCAGAGGCGAGAAGTCGCGCGCGCCGGCTGGCTACTTCAGTTCCGGAAGCGTAAATGGAAATGAAGCCGGCGGCAGCTCTGCCAAATCCGGTTCTGCTCAGTAAAAGTCTTATTCGGAATCCACGGAATAGCCGTAGATAATCAGGTAGAACTCGTAAAGAACGACCTTGATCGCTGCGGCGATGGGAATGGAGATCAGCATTCCAACTATGCCGTAGTAGTATTGCCCAAGCACCACGGATGCGATCAGAACGAGAGGGTTCAGGTCGACCAGTTTTGCAACGATACCCGGAAAGATCACAAGAGCATCGATCAGGTTTGCAATCGAATACACGGTTGCCATCTCCCAGATCAAACCACGATGTACCGGATTGAAGGTTCCAATCAGAAGTCCCGGTGCCGCGCCTAAAACTGGACCGATGTAGGGAATGATATTGGTGACGCCAGCCCAGCAGCCCAGGACGACAGCATAAGGCGAGCCCACGACTGCAAGTCCGATCGTGGTCATGGCTCCTACGAGAAAAGCCTCGATCATTTTTGCGCGCAGGTAGTCAGATAACGCGGTGACCACTCCGTGCGTGACAATATAAACGGACTCAAAGAATCGATTCGGTACGAGTTGAAAGAGTTTTCTGCGAAGCGTTCTTCCTTGGCTTAAAAGGCAGAAAGTCAGAATAGGGACCAGAAAAAGGCATCCCATGATATCGCCCAAAAGCGCAGGTACCTTGTCCTCAAACCATTCACCAAAGTTGCTTCCGCGGGCAGAAAGCTTTGCGGCAAAGTTGATGTCCTTCAGGAAAGGGTGATCGGCCTTGAGGCGGGATTCGATTCCGGATAGTTTCTGAATGACCTTTGAGAAGTAAGTAGGGAAGTTCTGTTGAAAGTCCACCCACTCCGATTGCCAGTTCTTTGCGATCAGCCAACCGCCTAAGGTTGCTGCAGCTGTGATGGCTGCGAAAACAGCAAGAATCGACCATTGCCGCGAAAATCCTCGGCGCTCCATGGCTGTCACCCAGGGCGTGAGCAGAGTCACCAAGGCCACTGAGCAGAGAGTGGGAAGAGTCAGGGCAGGAGTGCCCAGAAAAAGAAGTCCCGTTGCCAGGATTACGGCAAGAAAGCAGAACAGCCGCAACAAGTCGCGGTTGTACGTAAAGTTACGCGGCTTGCGCATTTTTCTCCTGCTCTGAGGTCCGCTCTTTCAGCACAGTGATGCGCTGAGTGGTTTCAAGCAGGCGTTTTCCTAAAACAGTGGAAAGCTGAAACAGGATCTTCACACCCATGGCAGGGTTGCGTTGAATGATATCTTCCAGGTCTGGCTTGAAGAAGCCAATGAGAACAGAGCGCTCAAGTGGAATGGCTTGCGCCGTACGAAGATGCTGCGGATCAACCAGGGCAAGCTCCCCAAGAAAGCTTCCTTCGTTAAGTACCGTGTGAAGCACATCGCCTTGACTGTTATGCGTACGGATTGCGACGCGGCCGCTCGCAATCAGGTACATTCCAACGCCGCGATCGCCTTGTTCAAAAATCTGTTCCTCAGACTCGTAAGTCCGCTCGTAAACGAAATTGGAGAGGTATTTCAGTTCCCGCATGGAGAGGGTGCTGAAAAGGACATTTTCCTTAAGGATCCTCAGCAGATCAAGCCTGCGCTTGCCTTTGTTAAAGAGATCCTTCCAGAGAAAATGCGGGTGGGTATTCATGCTATAAAAGAGATCGGTTCAAAACACGATTTTCTTGAGAGCGACAATTTCTTGATTCTTGAGCATGAAAGTGAGACGTCGGAAAAATGTCGGAAACCAGACCACCTATTGAAGTTGGACAAACTGCTACTTTAAAACGCGTCCTGACGCAGCAGGACG
>JBJMMA010000243.1:0-4873 GCA_045805065.1 Bdellovibrionia bacterium
CAGCAGATAAGGTCATGTAACCTATAACATTAATAACCAAGAAGGCGCTTGCTAACCCATTGCCCCGATGTTAAATCACCCGCTGTGAGAGCAAAAAAGCAATCCTACTTGCCTGGTTTTGATAAAGCCTTAAAGAGCTGCGCTGATTTTGACAAAACCAGCGAACATGGGGGCGCGCTCGCACGTGGTAAACGAAAGTCTTTTCGCCCAATCGACCCAAAACAAGCTCTTCACGTCGTTTTGAGATCCTCAAAAGCCAATGGTCAGCGCTCCATGCTTCATCCTAAGCATTGCAACGCTATCGAGCGTTTCGTTCAGAAGACCGCAAAGCGCTGGGGCGTGAGACTTTATCGCTACGCCAATGTTGGAAATCACATTCACCTGCTCATCCAGGTACCAACACGTGAAGCTTGGAAGCGTTTTTCGAAAGAACTATCAGGCGGAATCGCTCAGATCGTCACTGGCGCTCAAAAAGGTTCGGCCTTATCTCGAAGCAAAGACAGTTCCACAGCAGAGAGCGCCAAGCGCGGATTTTGGGACCATCTCATCTACACTCGGATTGTGAGCTTTGGGCGCGACTTCAAAGGAATGTGTCGCTACATCATTAAAAACCTCTTTGAAGCAGCTGGCGTGCCGGTCAAAAAGCTATTTGAGCAAGGGCAGAGGCTGCTGATTGTCGAAAAAGATGGAGCCTTTTCCGGTGCACCTTCTTAAGCTTGCCTCGACTTAGCCTCGGCTTAGCATCGGCTTTTCCGGCGCGCACTACTTCACAAAGCGTGAAATGACATATTCAAGCGCCTGCTCCTTGGAAGTCAGCTTCTTTTCCAAAGCCATGTCTTCCACGGTCCGTAAAATCGATGAGAACTCAGGGCCCGGCTTAAAGCCCAGCTGAATCAGGTCTTTCCCGTCGATGAGCTTGGGATTGAGTTCAGCATCTGAGCGCAGGGCTTGCTCATGACGACTCAAACAAAATTCGTAGTAAGCCAGATTTCCGTCAGACGCGATCGATTGAGCACGATGAAGCTCTAAAAGTTCAGCAAAGCCAGGCTGGCGCACAAAGCGCTCAAGCGTTGCCTCACGCATTCTGAAGACTTCGCGGAATTTATGGAGATCTTCAACGAATCCCGCGATCTGATCGATTTCGGCACGAGGCATGCGCAAACGTTCGCCAATGGTGCGCGCGATCTTTGCCCCATCGATTTCATGGCCGTTGAAGTTTTTGCCTTCATTGCGAACGCTCGCCGTTGGCTTTCCGACATCGTAGAGAACCGCGCCCCAGGCCAGCGCATTGGCGCGCTTGGGATACTTTTCAGCAAGCTCGCGAACCGTTTTAAGCGTGGTCGCCCAGACGCTGTCCTTTGTGTCAGTTTCAGCCTGGGCACCCATCACATTCAGGTAAGTGGGCGCCTGGCTCACTCTCTTGAGCGCGTCGACTTCGGGCAGGATGATTCCCAAAAGCCCCAAGCTCGACAAAAGCTCAAGCGCGTTTGCTGGACGAGGCCCTTTCAACATCAGGGTCGTCTCATCCCTCACCCGCTCATGACTGACATGCGCGATGAGTTTCGCGTTCTCGCTCACAGCTCTTCGGGTATCAGGATCAAGCGAAAATCCAAGAGTCGTGGTGAATCGGACCGCACGCAAGAGTCTCAGCGCATCCTCTTTGAAGCGTTCGGTGGGATCCCCGATCGCACGAACACAGCCTGCCTTCAGATCGTCGTACCCACCGGTGGAATCCAGGATGCGAGTCGTCTTGGGATCATAAAAAAGCGCATTAATCGTGAAGTCACGTCTCCGGGCGTCCTCAAGCGGGCCAGAGAACTTCACGCCCTCGGGATGGCGATGATCCTTATACTCGAAATCTTCCCGGAAAGTGGCGATTTCGAGGGGCTCTGGCGTCCCATCCACCGGGACCTTGATTACGCCAAAGGCTTTTCCAACGGTGATGGCTCGAGGAAAAAGATCACAAAGCTCATCCGGACTCGCGCTCGTTGCGATGTCATGATCCTTGGTCTCACGACCCAAGAGGAAATCGCGGACGCTTCCGCCGACTACATAAGCAACATGGCCTGCTTCATCGAGTTTCTGAAGCGCCTCTCTGACGTAAACGGGAAGCGGAAGAGGATTCTTAATCCGGATCCACTTCGAGGGACTGTCCGTTGTACTTGTATTGGCTTTTGATGACGGTGTTCGCTTCAAACTGGTGAGGCGCTTCGGTGCCGTCGGTGTCTTTTTCACGAGTCCCCTTGCCGCCTTTCGCTTTCTTCTTTGCACTCATTTGGGCTGCCGCTTTGGTCTCTGTACTCGGCTCACCGTCTTCAGCAAGCGCAAGAGTACTCATAACAAATACACTGTAGGCAATACAAGCGATTGCCAGAAGAGCGACTGAAACCCAGCACCTGCGACTCCAGTTCGTTGGAAAAGTCATCGAATCAAAACCTCACGCGGTCTTGCACCATCCGGAGGACCCACGATGCCGCGGGATTCCATGGTTTCAATCATGCGGGCTGCACGATTGTAGCCAACCTTGAGATGACGCTGCAAGAAGCTTGCAGAAGCATGACCTGAGCGTTTGACCAGGTCCACAGCTTCCTGGAACATTTCATCTTCATCCTCGTCCTGTTCCTCACCGCCGCCTTCTTCATCATCACCAGCAAGAAGAATTTCGTCACGGTATGCAGGCTTGCCTTGGGACTTCAGGAACGAAGTGACCTTATTGATTTCCTCGTCATCCACAAACGCTCCGTGGAGACGGAGCGATTGAGAAACGCCTGGAGGGATAAAGAGCATATCGCCTTGTCCGAGGAGACGCTCAGCGCCGGCGCGATCCAAGATGGTCTTGGAGTCAACATAGCTGGCAAGCTGGAAGGATACGCGGGATGGCAAGTTTGCCTTGATCAGACCCGTCACAACGTCAGTCGAAGGACGTTGCGTTGCGATGACCAAATGGATGCCTGCTGCGCGCGCCTTTTGAGCGATACGAGCGATCGAGACTTCGACTTCCTTCTTGGCGATCATCATCAAGTCAGCCAACTCATCGATGATGACGACAATGTATGGAAGCTTTCCAACGCGTGGAGCGCCGGTCTCATCCGGCTCAAAAGCTTCAATCCAATCGGAGCCGGCTTTCGCAGGTCCTGTCGCTCCTGCTTCCTCGCCTTCCTGATTCTCTTCAGAAAGAAGAAGATCGCGGATCACGTCAGCGCCCATCTCATCGACCTTCTGATTGAAGGATGCGAGATTTCTTGCGCCAATCTTTGCCAGGATCCGGTAACGGCGCTCCATCTCGCGCACTGCCCATTTGAGAGCAATCGCGGCTTGGTGCGGGTCATCCACAACCGGAAGAAGAAGATGCGGAATGTCCTGATAAGCGCGGAACTCGATGAACTTCGGGTCCACAAGAATCATTCTGAGCTCATCTGGCGTAAAGCGATAAAGCAGCGAGCAGATGAGGCCGTTCATGAACACCGACTTACCTGCACCGGTTTGACCTGCGCAGAGAAGATGCGGCATGCGGGCCATGTCAGAGAGAAAAGGCTGACCGCCGATATCCTTGCCCATGACGACAGGGATTGAGTGCTTGGTGGCGTAGAAATCTGGATGCTGCAAGAACTCACGCATGTAGACGGTTTCGCGGTGATCAGATGGAATTTCGATACCGACCACTGACTTGCCTGGAAGTGGCGCCAGGATACGAACGCTTTGCGCGGAAAGAGCCATCGAAAGGTCGTCAGCAAGAGCTGCGATCCGGGAAACCTTCACGCCAGGACCTGGCTTGAACTCATAAAGCGTAATGACCGGACCTGGGCGAACCGCAGTGACTTCGCCATCGATTCCGAAGTCGAGGAATTTCTGTTTGAGGATCTGAGAGTTCTGAAGAAGTCGCTCACGATCCACGTTGGCTTCAACCTTAGGAGGCTTACGCAAGAACTCAATCGTTGGGAGCTGCCAGTTCCCCTTCTTCACGCGACTTGCAGCACGTGCAAGCTTTTCACTCGCCTTGTTGATCGCATTCTCGACTTTTCCCGCGGCTGTTGCAGGCGCTGGGACTGAGTTTTCAGGAGGGAGGATCTTTGGCTCCTGGTTGAGTACGCCCTTGATCTGAAGCTGAACCGGGGTCTCAAGCTCAGGAAGCGCGTTTGGAACTTCAAAGGATGGCTCAAGAGCGGATCTGACTTTCTTTCCTGCCTTTGGAGCTTGATCGAGAAGAATTTCTGGTTCTTCTTCATCTTCCTCTGGGGCCTCCTCATCAGAAGCTCCTTCTAAGCCAATCTCAATTTCGTCTTCATCCACGACAGCCGCGATTTTTGCAGCCTTGCCTTTGGATTTCTTAGGTGCATCGAGTTGAGCAGCAGGTTCAGGAAGGACTTCCACTTCAGAAGCGCGATCGGATGCAGCCTGGCGAGCCACTTTCGCCCGCTCGCTCGCCCGACGAATCGCGGCTTCCATCAATTTTTGGAGCAAGTCCCCTGCTGCGTGAGCGGCGCGCATTGCAAGAAGGCCGCCGAGAAAAAGAAGATAGGTGCCAGCGAGCTTTCCGATTTTCCAGCCCCAGCTTCCCGCAACACTGAGAACATAAGCTCCCATCCTTGCGATACTCACTGGCGTGGAGAGCGCTACTGCCAGACAGAAAACCAAAAGCGAAACCATCGATGAGCCAAACGAGTTGAACTGCTTCATCAAAAGATCAGCAACCCAGGCTCCAAAAGCTCCACCCGTCAGAATCAAAGATCCCGAGTAAGGCCAGAACTTCCATTGAAGACTTAAGAAAACCGCGAGAGAAATCACCGCAACGGTCATTCCGCCCAGCGTTCCCCAAAGACGCACAGAGCCTTCGCGCTTGAAGACCGTCATCGCCATAAAGAACAATGCCGCA
>JBJMMA010000244.1:0-13547 GCA_045805065.1 Bdellovibrionia bacterium
AGACCGTTGGGTTCCCCCCGAAAATTTTAATGAACTACAATCTTTTCAATGACTTATCGCACGATCACTCAGCTCTGGCTAATTCCTGACTTATTTAGTAGAGATGCGGCACCAAGATTGCTGTTCGCTTGGTCCGACCGGCCGAATGCCGGCAAAAGTTTTAGGCAGTGAATGAGCTGTTTAAGAAAAACAGGAGATCGTGATCGTGAAACCAAATAATAGAACCAGTCTGAAGTACCTCACCTGGGCAAATCTGATGGCATTGACCGTCAGCATGGCCGCCCAAACCTTTCCAGCAAAGGCTTTCGCTGCAGACCGCTCCGGTCCAGTCAATCCTGCTCCAGGTGGAGGCGCAGGTGGTCCCGGTCACGGTGGGAATGGCGGACACGGTCCCGGCAATGGTGGCGGTGGAAATGGTGGACATGGTGGTGGTGGCCAAAATCCAACACCTCCGCAGCCAGCTCCTGTTCCGGCTCCAACGACTGCTCCAGCTCCAGCCCCTGCTCCATCTCCTGCGCTTGATTTAGCAGGAGCACGCGCTGCAGGCCGCGCGGATGCGTCTCCAGATGGTGATCGCGAAGGCCGCGAGCGCGGAATCCCCGATGGCCAACGCGTTGGCCAGCAAGAAGGTTACAGAAACGGATTTGATCGCTGTGAGCGCGAAGCTCGTGATCAGGCCCATGACAGAGGCTTTGAAAGCGGATATCGCGATGGCTCTTATCAGGGCTCACGTGAAGGCACTGATGCCGGCGATCGCGACGGTACGAACCGCGGCTTGAGCGATGGCCAGATGGACGGAACCCGCCGCGCGGATTCCGATTCCAACGCAGCCGCCGCTCCAGTAGGTCGCGATAAAGGCATTGCTGAGGCCAACTCATCGGACGCCACCGATCGCGGTCGTCGCGACGGTACGGCCCGCGGGGACGCGGACGCTCTGGCTCAAGCACAAGCCAGCGATTATCCACGTGGACGCAAGGACTACAACGCTGCTCAATACGCTCAGACTCCACAAAGCCACAGCGACGTTCTTCAAAAACCAGCCCCTTCGGCAGCACAGGTTGCTCAAGTGTTCTCAACGGCAGCAAACGGCGCTCAAGGCTTTGCTGATATGAGAGCCGCAGCGGCTCCTGCTCCATCCGCTGGACCGGATTATCGTTATCTCCAGCTGAAGAAAAACTATCCTACGGCTGAAGAAAATCAGGCCTACTCCTCCGGAGCTCGCGAAGGATACGCGCAAGGCTTCCAAGGTGCTTACTCTTCTGCGTACAATTCAAGCTACCAGCAATCGTTCAGACAAGCTCAGGACAACGGCTGCCGCGAAGCCAGAGGTCGCGACTACCGCGCAGATTACAATCGCGGTGAAAGAGAAGGTCGTGAACGCGGATATCGCGAGTCTTATGATCGTGAATACCGGAGAGCATCTGATTTCGCGTACAGCCGCGAATTCGGACCAGCTTCGGCCCGTGCTTATCAGGCAAACTATGATGCCTTCTACAACAGGCACTTTGAAGAAGCCCGCTCCGCTGCCTACGCTGCACGCGTGGACCAGCTCTACGGCGCGGCCTTTGATGATGCCCGCAGCGCGAAGTACAATGAAATGTATCCAAAGTACGCTGCCAATGAGTACGCACGCGGACAAAAGGATGAAGCTCAAGACTTCGCCCAACGTCCGGTCCGTATCACGGGAATCGAGGCGACCGAGACGATTGCAAACAGTGTGTATGAGCCAGGCGAAGCGCTTCGCGTTCACGTTCAGCTCAGAAACTTCGCTGGAAGCGATCTTCGCGCTGAAGACCTGGCAGTGCAGATCAAGGCCAAGAACACGGACTTGAGCACTGTCACGATCAAGCAAGAGACGCTGGCAAAAGCATTGAAAGCAAAGAGCGTGACCGAGATTCGTGAAGCTCTTGAGTTCAAGGCCAACGAGCTTGCTGCAGGCCGCTCCATCAAGTTTGATGTGGCAGTCTCCTATCAAGGTCGCGTAATCGACACGACGACTCTTGAAGTTCGCCCGAACTTCATGACTCAAGTCGAGCTTGCTGAAACCCCATCCTTCAAGGAAGGGATTGCAATGCCGGTTCGCGTGAAAGTCACGAACTCTGGCGACAAGGCTGCCAACGGCATCGTCTTGAACCTCAAGACCAATGCAAGTCAGCTCGAAGTAGCGCAACCTACGATCACTGTCGGATCTCTTGCTGCAGGCGAGAGCCGCGTGGTTGAGTACAGCGCGATCGGCCGCGACATCTCGCAGGGCGGTTCGATGCAGCTGGGCCTCGTTGCTACGGAGGGTGGCTCCGTCACCGGCCGTCGCATCGGATTGCTCGATTTGAGCCGTCAATTCCCAGTGGTTAACGACTACTTGATCGACCTTGCAAACAATGCAGTCTCCGCCTTGCGTGCGCCAGGCGTTGTTCGCATCGCTTACACGGTCAAAAACAGAAGTAGCCGGATCATGTTCAACAGCCTTCAACTCAAGGTTCGCTTCCTCAACACGGAAGATCCAACGAACTTCGTGGTGATCGGCCCTAACCCACAATTCTTGCTGCCAATGGATCAAGGCGAAGCCGTGAGCTTTACGGTTCCTGTCCTGGTCAAGGCTGCAAACAAAGGTGGCGTGATTGAAGTTGAGGTCCAGGAAGCAGGAAAAACCGTCGTGATTCATCGCGAGGACTTTTCCCAGGCTCAAACTCTTAACTAATTGAACATCCGACTCAACGGAGATCTAAAAATGAAAACTCAAATGAACCCAATGTATACGAAAAACAAACTCAGCGTAGTGTTCTCAGCCCTCGTGCTCGTGGCACTCTCTTCTTGCGGCAAGGTTCCGTCGGCTTACCAAGGAACCTATCTGGATCAAGTGAGCGGATCGAAGCTTGAGCTCAACGGCCAGGAAGGAAAATTCACCGAAGCCTCGGGTCGCGAGATCACCGCGAAAGCAGATTCGGCGCAATTCGATGCCCTGGCTCAAGCGAAACCAGGACTCTACACCCGCTCCGTGGCTGGCGACGACAAGACCATGGAGTTCTTCTGGGTGATCCCAGAAGTGGCAAGCCGCCAGGAGAATACGGGCTTCGTCTGGTTTAACGCTGAAATCCTCTACACCCGGATGCAAACCAAAGAGAAAGACCCTGTCCCATCGATCTCTGTAGCACACTGCAGAAACGGGGTTTTGTTACTGGATACGCCAACGAAGACCTGGAACGGCGGATGCGGCGCAGATGCGGTTCCAATGACTTTCAACCGCGTTAAACAGTAACGTTCATTACGGAAATTCGCTTAAGCCGGCCGGCGCAATGGGTCAAGCTGGTATCTGTGTTGCAATCTGTCTCCTTCGTAGCTTTCAAACCGAAAAGCCTAAAAAGGAGACATCATATGGCACGCAATACCAACTCCGCTGGAATCCTCGCACTGGTCGGCCTGGGCGCTTACTACCTCTATAAGAACCGCTATCGCATTCAGCAGTTCATGGAATCCCAAGGCATGAAAACCCCTGTGGACACCAGCAGCATCGGAAGCGCAATCAGCTCGGGCGCTGCCAAGATCACTGGCCAGCTCAAGGGCGAAGTCAACGGCACCAAGAACGTTGACCGCAAAGCTGTCTAATCGCTAGCGGATTTTTTCCTCAGATGTTGCTATAGCTGGTCTCATGCAGAAAAGCTTAGCGACGTCTGTCCAAGCGACGAGTGAAGGTACGGCCCGGTTTTTTGCGAAACACGCAGAAGGACTCAGGCCCCCCCTTTTAGCGCGTACCCTCGGAAGCACCGGGCTGAAGATTTCGCCCGTGGGTTTCGGAGGGTATCGCATTTCGGATGACGAGCCTTCTCATCACGAGGCTTTGCGCCTGGCGATTCAATCCGGCTGCAACCTCATCGATACCAGCACCAATTACGGCGACGGTGCCTCCGAGCAACTCGTGGGTGACGTCCTGGGCGAGCTTTTTCACGCAGGTCGTCTCTCACGTGATGAAGTCGTTATTGTCACAAAAGTCGGATACGTTCAGGGGCAGAACTTGAAATTAGCCCGCGAGCGCATTGCTCAAGGCAATCCTTTCCCTGAAATGGTCGAGTATGATGAAACGGTCTGGCACTGCATCTCGCCCGATTTTTTGAAGGATCAGATCGGAAGATCTTTAGAACGACTTCAGCTGGAGTCCGTGGATGCGCTTCTCCTGCACAATCCTGAATATTTCTTAAAGGCCGAAGGGGATCATCGCGAATACTATCGCAGAATCCGTCAGGCGTTCGAACACCTTGAGACCGAGGTAAAATCCGGACGCATCGCGCGTTACGGAATCTCATCCAACACCTTCCCTTCTCCTCGCGAGGCTGCGGATTACACCTCGCTTGAGGCGATCTGGGACATCGCCGAGGAGATCGCGCAAGCGCAAGGAAGCCCGCATCATTTCCAGGTGATCCAGTTTCCTTTCAATCTTTTTGAACCGGCGGCCGCGTTGGAAGAAAACAATTCGGGCAAGACCCTGCTTCAGTATGCAAGCCTCAAAGGCTTGGGCACTCTTGCCAACCGTCCCCTCAATGCGTTTACCGAAAAAGGCTTGAGGCGCCTCGCGGATTTCCCAGCCCATGATGATCGCGACGTTGCCGGAGAGCTCAAGGCAGCGTGGACTCGCTCCATGGAGCTTGAGTCAGCGTATCCTAAGCTCATGTCCGAACCGCCTGTACAGGCTCGTCATGTGGCCTGGGGTCATATCTTGAAGCATAACTTTGAGAAGCTGAATGACCTGGACAATTTCAAAGCAACTCTCAAGTATCAGATCGAGCCAACTCTGAACTCCGCGTTTGCTGAACTTGAGCGAGTGCCCGCCTATCAAGGCTGGCTCAAGGATTACAGCGAGGTCAGCTCGAAGCTTTTCAATGCATTTCAAGCTTACCTAGAGAATCAGGCATCGTATCAATCGGATCTTCTGTCTTCCAAGATTGATCATGCGTCTCCGCCGCTTCATGAAACTGGCGTGCTCACTCAGAAAGTTCTGAGACTTTATCTTTCTGTCGAAGGATTGAACTGTGTCCTGGTCGGCATGCGCCAGCCTGAATACGTTCGCGATATTCTCTCACTGAAAGATCCGGTGATTTCAAACGAGCAGGCCATTGAAGCCCTGAAGGCTGTGTCGTTTGTTTCTTGAATGAGCCTGGCCAAGTGATTGCAAACTCCCTTATTCAGGGAGAAAGTCATGGACGCATTTGACCGGCTAAGAAAATGGCATCATCCGATTCAAAACCAATTTGACCCGATTGCTGCTGCAACTGACGACCCATCGTTCAAAGCGGCAACGCGCAGGCTGAGATCAGAATTTGAGTATTACATCAGCCTGGAAGAGGATCTGCTTTTTCCAATCTTCGAGCGGCACGATCTGCTCCGCGATATGACTTTCAAGATCAGGCAGCACAACCTCGAAATCAAGCGCATGGCCCAAGCCCTCAGCGAAAGCAGTTTTCAAACTGAGCAGGCGCGCATCTCTCTGGCTCGACTGCATGAGCTCATGCACGAGAACTTCAAGCTCGAGGAAACACAGCTCATCCCGCTTGCCGCAAAAACGCTGACTCGTGATGAAATCAAAAACGCCGATGATGCGGTCGCTGGCGTCTTGAGCCCTTCTCGGGTTGCGGCTTAGTATTGCGATTTAGCCAACCCTTTTTTTGTGTTTAGGAGAATGAAAGGACTGAATTGTCCTACTCCGCCGGCGGAGTGAAACCGTTTTTTATTTCCTAAACTCTCTCTTGTGTCGACTCTAAATCACCAAGTGTGAAGTAAGTTGAATTATCTAAACCTGGCCCTCTGATAGAGTCAGTCTCTTAACTTACTTAGCTTGGTATTTTTCTTACATTTTTATTGACAGCTATTTTTATAAATTCACTCAAAACACCGAAATCTGGCGTATTTTTGCTCATATGACCACTCCTTGGCTCCCTAACTGATGCTTCAATGAAATAAACCGTGGAAATGAATTTTCAAAATAACGATCGTCCTAGACCATTCTCGCGCGTTTTAGAGCAAGCGGATTTCGATGATATGAACTGCCCATGCAAAGTTCAAAACAGCCTTTACACAATCACATCTTCCCTAAGAGTCTGTCCAACGAAGCGCTCTTAAGAAACACTCAGACTTTAGTTGCAGAGGAAAGAAAACTTACCACTGCAATCTTGTGGCATTTGCAAGAGATTCAAGTGCGACGCCTTTATGCAGAAAAAGGCTTTGGATCTCTCTTTGAATACGCAGTCCAGGCATTAGGCTACTCAGAAGCAGCGGCAGGAAGACGAATTGCGGCGATGAGACTTTTAGTAAATGTGCCAGAAATTGAACCTGCTCTCCAAAATGGCCAAGTGAGTATTTCTACTCTTTCAACGATCCAATCCTATATTCAGAGAAAGGAAGCGCCTGTATCACGAGCAGAAAAGATTGAGCTAGTGATGTCTCTTCAGGGCAAGTCCCGGCGTGAGTGTGAAAAACATTTAGTCACTTTAGATCCGGCAGCGGCCACTCTCAAAGAGAAAGAACGTGTCATCAGCCCCAGTTATACTGAGATTCGCTTTGTTGCCGATGATGAGCTCATGCAGAAACTGCAAAAAATTAAAGAGCTCGATGGGCATTTTCACTCTCATCCATCTTACCTGGAGCTTTTGCATCGCATGGCGGATCTGGCGCTGAAAAAGCTGGATCCACAGTCAACAATGAAGCAGACTCAATCCGCCTCACCTTCGTCACTTCTCACTCCGCCGGCGGAGTTAAATCCCTCATTGAACCAGGTTCAGAAATCCAAGCCAGCTCTGATTCAAAATAAACGGTATATTCGTGCGGAGTTAAAAAGACAGGTTTGGAAGCGAGATCAGGGACGTTGTCATTTTAAGAGTCCCGATGGAAGGCTTTGTGGGTCTCGGTTTGCACTTGAGATCGATCATATTCATCCAGTTGCTTGGAATGGACAAAGTGAACTCAGCAATATCCAGCTACTTTGTCGTACCCACAATCGCTTTAAAGCACTGGCTCAGCTTGGGCCGCAAGTCATGGAAAAGCATTTAAGAACGCGCTAGCTGACGGAGTTGCCTTAAGGACAATCGGCTCGTTTGCATATGCTTCGAGCCATCCGTCAAATCGCCGTACTCATGAAAGCACTGCGTTGATCAGGATGATTAATTGTTCTTCAGGCGCGCCACACCCATCCGGGTTAGTCCCACAACGCAGATCTCACGACGGTTATGAGGAAGCTGGGTTGCGCGCACGCGAGCCATACCCATTTTGCGGATGCGCTCGAGCCAGTTTGGGATGTGTTGGGCAAAGCTCCACTCGTTGAGCTTCAACGTCATGACGACGCCCAAAAGCGAGTCCTGCATGCGGATCGCGAAACGCTCCAGAGGATAGATCGCGGTGTCGGGTCCTGTGTTCATGTCGACCAGGAGCCATTGAACGCTCTCCGGAAGCTCTTCGCGCCTGATCACCGTCACGGAGCGAGCCTCGTGGTAAAAACGTGCGGGGCCTTTGAAATTCAATACCACCGGGTCCATGGCGCCTGGATCAATTCCAATGACATCCACACCGCGCTGAAGAAGCGCGTAACTTGCGCCACCGGGAGCGCTTCCGATTTCCACTGCCCCATCGCCTGAACGAATCGGCGCGCCGGACCATCGCAAAGCTTCTTCAAGCTTCAAGTAGGCACGTGAAGGAGCTTCGGGCGGGAGAATGATTTTCCAGCGTCCCCCCGGCACCGGAGAATGCGTAGCTGTGTGGCGATGAAACCCTACCCACCATTCATTCTCCTCAACGCCGATCAGATCCAGAACCGGATCTCCAACTTGAGCTTCACTTTCAGTGTGGAATAAATCCTGAGCTTCCGGATGCTGGCGGACGGCCCGCTCCAGGGCGCCGGCTCTCAGGCCCGGCTGATAATCCTGAGCTTCCTCGCCTGGCACATAGAGATCGCGCTCAAAAATATGGAGCCTGAGCTTTCGGGGCGGATTAGCGGCGGCTTGAAAGACTTCCCTGGCCTCTTTCACAATGGAATCCACCCGTGCCTGGTCGGTTGTATCCGTGATTTTACGGCCCATTGAAAGCCCGTAAGCCCGCGCAAAGACTGAGCGAAGCTCAAACTCATCCGCAAGCGGCTTGGAAAGCGACTTAAACGTCACAAAACCCGGGCGTGAGAAGGCAAAACGAAGGTCGGGATAGTCGTGTGCGACTTCCTCTTTCAAGGCTTTTTCAGCCCCAACCTGGCAAACCGTAAAAAGAAATAAGGACTCCATGAAGTGCCCATTCCATAACCTGACAGAATCGGTTATGAAACCGCATAATGATCCATCTTACGAATATTACAAAACAGTACGGCCAACGTGTGCTCTATAAAGACGCAAGCTTTCAGATCCGCCCAGGCGATAAAATCGGCCTGGTGGGTCCAAACGGCGCAGGTAAGACCACGATCTTCCGCGTGATTATGAAGGAAGAAGGCGTCGACGGCGGTACTGTGAGTATCGAAGGTAAGACTGTCATCGGATATTTCTCCCAGGACGTGGGTGAAATGAAGGGTCGCTCGGCGCTTGAGGAAGTCAAAGCCGGAGCGGGTAAGGTCTCTGATCTTGCCGCAAAGCTTGCCAAGATGGAAAAGCAGCTTGAAGACAGCGCCATCAATCCGATCTCGGATGATGCGATGGCCGAGCTTCTGGAAAAATACGGCGAAGCCCAGCTCGAGTTCGAGCAGCGCGGAGGCTATGACCTCGATTCGCGCGCCAAGGAAATCCTGACCGGTCTTGGAATCGGCCCAGGCGATTACGATCGCCCAGTGGAAAGCTTCAGCGGTGGTTGGAAAATGCGTATCGCGCTTTCCAAGATTCTGGCGCTCATGCCTGACGTTCTGCTGATGGACGAACCGACCAATCACTTGGACATGGAATCGATCATCTGGCTTGAAGAGTGGCTCAAGAACTTCAAGGGCTCACTTGTCATGACAAGCCATGATCGCGAGTTCATGAACCGCATCGTGACCCGCATTATCGAAGTCGCCAACAAGTCGATCACGGTTTATAGCGGCAACTACGAATTTTACCTCCGTGAGCGCGAGATCCGCAAAGATCAGCTTCTTGCCGCTCACCAGAAGCAGCAGGACATGCTGGCAAAAGAAGAAGAATTCATCGCCCGCTTTGCGGCGCGCGCATCCCACGCAGCTCAAGTGCAGTCTCGCGTGAAGAAGCTCGACAAAATCGAGCGCATCGAGATTCCTGCCGAAGAAAGAGTCATGGCCTTTGACTTCCCTAACCCGCCACGCAGCGGAAACGAAGTCGTTCAGATGAAGAGCCTGGGCAAACAATATCCGCTTGAGAACGGCAAGACGAAATCCGTCTTTGGTGGCGTGAGCGGCGTTGTAAAGCGCCTCGATAAAGTGGCAGTCGTTGGAGTCAACGGCGCCGGTAAGTCGACGCTTCTTAAGATCATGGCAGGACAGACTGAGCCAACCGATGGCGGCTGCACGATCGGCGCATCCGTTCGCATGGGTTACTTCAGCCAGCATGCGCTTGAAGTCTTGAACCCTGATAAGACGATCTTTGACGAGATCCATGACCGCATTCCGGATGCGACGATTGGCTTTGTTCGCAATCTTTTGGGTGCGTTCCTCTTCTCAGGTGATGACGTCTATAAGAAGATCGGAGTTCTCTCTGGCGGTGAAAAGAGCCGCGTGGTTCTGGCCACGATTCTGGCAACGCCTGTGAACTTCCTGATCCTCGACGAGCCGACCAACCACTTGGACATCAAATCGCGCGAGATCCTTCTCGAAGCGCTTAAGAATTTCGACGGAACCGTGGTTCTGGTCAGCCACGATCGTCACTTTTTGAAGGCTGTCGCTAACCGCGTATTCGAAGTCGACCACGGCGAGATGCGCGTTTACGAAGGCAACTTTCAGTACTACATGGACGAAAAGCAGAAGCAGATTCGGGCTTAAACTCTTAGACTACTCTCTAAAAGTTAGACACTGACTTGCCCTGAAATCAGCCACGACGACTTCGGTTAACGACCCAAGTGTGCGAATTCCATCAACTTATTTATTATTGATGGAACCGTGACACAGGCATGCTGATTGCTCATTTCCCCCTGTGCAGGGACTTCTCCCTGCACGAATGCCCTTCGGGTGGATGTTGAGTCGTTTATGAAGAAGTGGAATAATCAGCAAGTCTCCGCATCAGTGATTGCTCGATCGGTGATCGCAATCATGATGTGTGCGGTTATTCCGTTCGAAGCGCTGGCTGAGGATAGCTGCGCACGCGACCCAAACCGTTCGAACATGGTGGTGCAGCTCACGCGTTCTGGTCAGCAAAAGCTGACTCGCGTGGCTTATGAAAAAATGCGCCGATCCATGGATGAGCTCCTCAAGCTGATTCCCCCCACCACGCCTGAGTTTGGCGCAAACCCTGATCTCTGCAAGCGCGAGAATGCCCGCAAGCTCAGCGACAAAAAGTACTTCGAATCCTGCTTCGGGCTTTTGCCTGAGGCCCTTTGGGATCCGAACATTCCGGACGCGTCCATGCTACGCCTTGAGCCCGTCGTCATGCGAATGGAAAACGTCAGTCTCAAGAATGTTGGTCTGAGCAGGGAGCCAAAGCTCAGCTGCAAAAACAATGTCTGCGAAATCGCCGCCAGCGTGGACCAGCTGGATCTGGACTTTGATATCTCATTGAGATCAGTCAACGAATCCTGCATCCAGGCGGGACTCGATGATGTGCACGTCAGCCTGAATCCGAAGGCTTTGAAGTCAAAGCCGACCCAGGTGAAACTCAAGTTTCGTCTGACCAACAATATCTCGGACCCTGTGAAGGTCGACTGGAAAGAATCGCAGTTCAACGTTCCAGTGGGCGCCATCACCTACAAAGCCAAGAGCCTGACTAACGGCAAGAATCTCTGTGAGAAGAACCAGGGAATCCAGAAAGTCGCCGACGTCGTCGTAGGTGATCTGGTGGCGAAGAATCAGATCGTGATCAACATGATTCTCAATGAATTGAAGATACAGGTCATTGAATCCCTGGTGGATGCCGAGATCGTTGAGCTTGCCCGCGCCAACGGCGTTGGGAAAGACATGTATGCCGACATGCCAGTTCCCGTATTAAAAGACCTGATGGATGCAGGCGCGCTCAAGGCCGGAACGCAGGAACAGCTGGACCAGGCAGATGCCTATCTGGATATCATCATGTCATCAGCGGGAAATACGGCGGTTCTTTCCAAGAGACTTGCCCCGAACATTCCAGTGGCTACCATCGCTGAGTTTCGAAAAAGCTTCAGACGCGGAAAAGCCAAGGAAGTTTCAGAAAAAGCCGAAGTCCTTCACGATAAGTGGCTTTCCGTTTATCGCACGCTCGCTCGCAAGTCGAACGAGACGAATGATCCTAAGTTAAAGACGGTTCTTGATGGTGAGCTCGACAAGATCAAGTGGACGCTCAAGAACCTCGACGAATTTCAGCGTGACATTCAGATTGAACAAGTCGCAAAGAATCCGGATGATCAAGTTGACGTGAGCCAGAAGGTTGCGCTCATTCTGACTGCTCTTCAGGCCAATGACCTTCAATCGGAAATTCAGGCAAAAGTCAGCGCCTGCTATCGCTGCCAGAACCTTGGAGTCAATGCGACGGCCGGAGCGGATTGGGGATTTGAGTCAGGCGATCACGATCTTGCGCTCAAGACTGGCTATGGGACCATCAACCAGTTCCTGGCTCTCATGCAGCAGAACGACGGCCTGGATACCTGCGTGATTGAAAACGCGAAGCGCGACTGTAAAGACGCGCGTCCGGAAGATGGCATCATTGATGTTCACTTCCCGAATGCACCGGAACTTGTGTGGAATCCTGAGAGCAACTCCTTTGCCTTCAAAGTGAAACAGATCCAGCTTAAAAATCACAAAGGCTCGCTTGGAAAGGTCGCAAGCAAGATTGAAGCAGATGTTCTTCTGCCGGGAAGGCTCGCTATCGACAAGGTCACCAATCAGCTTCACTTTGAACCGATTGCCGAAAGCATTCGCGTGACAAACCCGTACTTCAAGGCCGCCGACTGGGATCCAACCAAGGTGATCTCAGGAATCGTGGCCTGGGCTGGTGAGAAAATGGCGAACAAGGCCTTTGCTCATAATATGATGAAGAAGGCTTTAACGGTGGATGTTGATCTGCCGGAGTCGAGCACCATCTCTCAAGTCAAAGCCAACCCTCAGGGCTTCAGCGTCTATATGAAGTTGCCGGACAATCCTTTGGATCTTCTCCCTCCTGAAAAGGGAGAACGCGCTCTGGCGACGTCCAAAACCAAGCTGAAATAATTCCTTCATCAAAAACTACTTAAGTTGAGGCTGCCTGTAAAAACCTGAAATATCAGGCGCTTATAGGCAGCCTTGACATTTGACGCGCTAAGTCTTAATCTAAATTAACAGTCCGTGTTTTTATTTAGATTAGGTGGTAGCTATGAATGCCTTTAAAAAGAACACGCGCCCAGCTTACATCGCGCTAGGAGCCTTGAGCTCACTTCTTGTCTCGGGTTGCGAACTCACTCCTGAAGCCACGAAAACGATCCATGAATCCTTGATGGATCCTCCGACTTCATTGCCAAGCTCGACTCCTGTGAGTCAGCCTCTGCCTCCTCCTACGCCGATGCCTGCAGCCTGCTACCTCGACGAGTTCCAACAGCCTGCGGAACAAATTTCTCATTCCGTCGATATTCTTTTCGTCGCCGACACCTCGGGCTCGATGGCTCCTAAGCGTGCGAAAGTGGCTGATGCGCTTTATGCATTCGTGGGAGCACTTCCTGCCGGAACGGATTACCGCATCGGCGTGATCCTGGCTCACGGAAGCAATGATCCAAACTCGGGTAAACTTTATACGAGCTCAGGCTCAGTTCCGAAGGTGCTCAACTCATCCACGATGAGCCAGGTCACGATTCAAAATAATCTGAAACAGATCATGCTCGCTGCCCCTGATTATGGTGGAGAAGAAGGCGAAATGGGATCGTACGCCTTACTCCAGGCACTCAGTTCCGCAAAACTACAGGAAAGCCGCGCTCTAGGATTTTTCCGCCAAGACGCAGCTTTAGCTGTTGTGACCATTTCGGATGAGAACGACATCTGCGCCATCTATCCAAGCACACTGCCGCCAAGCTACACGCTTCCAGGCTCTCTTTGGAAATATCCAAAGAAGCCAGGCCTGACGAGTAGTGAGGTCAGTGTTCTCAATCGGGATTGCCCGAGCGGAATCTCCACTGATCAAGTCATCAATGCGATCAAGAACCTGCAAGGAAATCGCCCATACGTGATCAGCGCCGTAATTCATTCAGACATCAACTACCATGACGCCGGCGGAATCGACAGCTATGGCTGGGGCTACGCTGACGTGGTCGAAAAAGCCCATGGCGTCTTAGTCGACATCGGTGACGCAAGTTTCACGACCGGATTGTCACAGATTGGTGCCCTCACGACAAAAAAACTCAATCTGTTATCTGACTTCACGCTCACTCATTCAAACGTGGATCCAACCTCGATTGACGTTGTGGTGGATCGCAATCCTGTGACGTTTGATTACAAC
>JBJMMA010000245.1:0-22892 GCA_045805065.1 Bdellovibrionia bacterium
AATATCAAAAAGATAGAGCACAGGCACCAGCATCAGAAGAATGGTTAAATTGTAATTAATGAAATTATCGAAGATCTGAGCCAGAACGAGAGCGAGCGGCTCGACCCGGTAGGACTTGATGAACTTGCCGTTATTGACGTAGATCCCCACCGACATTTCAGCGGTAGAGGAAATGAAGATCCACGGAAGAATGCTAGACAACAAAAACACTGGATATCGATCGACCTGGATTTTCAGGATGTAATGGAACGCAAAGCTTTGTGCCGAGTAGAGGATGGCAGGAGCCAATAAGACCCAAAGCATTCCCGCCGTCGTCGAGCGATATCGAGACTTCAGATTCGCTTTGGTCAGAACCCAGGATTGCCTGAAAATGCGGGCCCAGTCTTTCGGGCGTTGGATATCTTTTGGCACAACTCTAAGGGTCGCATGAAGCCAAGATCTTGTCATGCGCTCCGTTCAATTTCGTTTGTGTTCATATCCAGTGTCGGTATCATCATCTTAAGAGACCCTACTCAGTGAGAACATTCCAATCGCCCGATAGCACGATGTCGTTCAACTCAGTAGCCATGGCCAGCCTCCTCATGGGCGCCGCTGCCGCTGTTTCTCCGAGCGCATGGGCGTACTTTCCAGGAAAAGTCGAAGCCAATAGCGCTGAACTCAAGCAACAGCCTAGGCCTGATGCCATTACCGTCAAGACTCTGCCTAAGGGAACCTCTTTCAACGCCTCAGACAAGCCTACCAACGGCTACTATTACATCCGAACCGCTACGGACTTAGGATGGGTGAATGGCGCAAGCATCGGGAAGGCCCCTCTCACTCAGTCAAGGCCCCAGCAAAAGAGCGCTACTCAGCAACAGCAGCAACAACATCAGACTAAGCGAGCGACTCGTAAGCGTACTCGAGTGGTTGCACCCTATGTGGTCAAGTTGCATGCGGACTACAACATATTCTCAGTATCGGACCTCAACACGGCAACTCGAAGCACAAGCTTTGGCAATGTGCTTGGGTTTGGTGGCGAAGCCCTCTACTTCTTTGATCCGTTGACGGCCGTGGGAATTAGAATCGACTCCATAGGACAGAAAGTCTCGGCAGCTGACACGTCCACCTCAAGCACCTACGACTTCAGTCTATCGACGCTTGCAATCATGGTGGGTGCCCAAAGAATTCTTTGGGAAGACGAATCGTTCTACATTTCCGGAAACGGCTATCTTGGTCTTGCAAGCTCGAAGCTGAGCGTAAACGAGACGACTGCAACGGCTACCCAAACATTTGAGTTCAGCGGAAAGCCACTCACCTTCCTGGCCTTGCTTGAAGGGGGATGGAAGATCAATCCAACGTTCAGTCTTTTCGGCGAACTCGGCTATCGTTTTCTTAACAGCTCCAACGCGCCTCTCACAGGATCAGACCCCACGGGAACAATCGTACCCTCCACGGTCTCGCTCAATTTCAGCGGCCCTGTCATTGGAATCGGCGCAAGCGCGCGCTTTTGACTTTCATCTGCTCAACTGCTTTTCTTGAACGTCCCCTGAACGTCCCCTGAACGTCCAAAGACTCGACACACATAGTGCGAGCCCGACATGTGTCGGCTGGGACACCTTAGATTTCTCAGCTATTTTCAAGGCTTTTTCTTGGAACAACGCGTGCAGTCTCTGACACCAGGAGACCATCATGCGACTCATTGAGAATTACAAATCAGGCCTCACCTACATGATGGCAGCCGTCATGACGGCAGCTCCTGCGTTTCATATCGGCGACTCGATCGAGATCGAGACGCTCTTGAATGGTCGAAGTGACAAGAACTTCTTAAGTGATCAAGAAAGCATCAAGCGCTATGTCGCCACCCAACTCCCCAAGGGGACGCTGGGAGAAATTGAAGAGATCCACGGCTTCAAAAAGACGGGCAACACCGGGCTTTACATTAAAGTGACATCCGGCCCAAACGCTGGAAAAAAATACTGGGTTCTGCATCGTCCAGATCGGAACTACCTCAAGCTCTACGATAAGAAATCAAAAGAGACGGACTCCGCTCAAGACGCGGCCAAGCTCGAGACTCAGCAAGATATCAGCGCAGTCCATGATCGTCAGCCTGCCTCTAAAGCTCAGGGCGAAGCCCAGGCCGCTGCTCAAGCTTCAGAAACGAGCATCCCGGAAAAGGTGCTCAATCTGTCTCTCTTTGTTAAATCCGCGGGAGAATCACCAAAGGCCGACTGTTCGAACACAGATGCACCCAAGCAGGACATGGTCCCTGTTGCGGAATTGCCTCAGGAAAAAGCGGAGCTTTATCTGCGATCATCGCCGCGTGTCCAGACAAGCGATCCTCGGATTCAAGAACTCGCTCAATCCATCACAAGCGGAAAGAGCGATGACTATTCCAAGGCGATGGCGATTCACGACTGGGTTGCATCCAATGTGGAATACGACACCGAAGCTTATTTCAAAGAGTTTCTCAATGGGCGGACCTATACGCGCGAATACGATGCGCTGTCTGTCCTCAACCGAACCCCTCATACCGCAGTATGTGCGGGATATACCAATTTAGCGCTCGCTTTGATGAGAGCTTCGAATATTCCGGCAAGGGAGATCGAAGGACTTGTGCATTACGATGGCCCGCCCGAAACTCGGACCTGCGTGAATGCAGACAAACAAAAGAACTATCATGCATGGCTTGAAGTCTGGGTGAATGGAAGATGGCTTGCCATGGACACCACCGCGGACGCAGGCAATACGGATTACAAGACGGAGACTTTCATCAAATCTCCTTCTCGTAAATTCATGGACCTGGACGTTTTTTGGAAAAGCCATACGCCTTGCAGCATTAACAACTACTATTAATTTTAACTCACTTGACTTCACTCGCGCGCTCTTTCAAATTGGATCGCGATGATCTCGACACAGGATATCTTTCTCGTACTATTCTTGGCTTTTCTTGAGGGCATCCTCTCGATCGATAACGCCCTGGTATTGGCGTTAACAGCCAAAGGACTTCCGCATCACCTGCAGAGAAAAGCTCTGACCTATGGTCTGGCTGGAGCTGTCGTGTTCCGTATCTTAGCGCTGTTCATTGTGCGCCAACTCATGGCCTGGACCTGGGTCAAGTATGTCGGTGGCGGCTATCTCATCTTCATTTCGCTGCAGCATCTTTTTAAGAAGAAACATCATGAGGCTGAGCACGAAGGATCGAAATCTCCAGCTCGAAGCTTCTGGAAAACAGTCGTCGTGATCGAATTGATGGATATCGCCTTCGCGGTCGACTCCATTCTGGCCGCGGTCGCGCTGACTGATAAGTTCTGGATCATTTTCATCGGCGGATTCATGGGCGTGATCATGATCCGCTTTTCAGCATCCGTCTTCATCAAGCTGCTCTCCCGCTTTCCGGCATTTGAGCCCACGGCTTATCTGCTGATTCTGTGGATCGGTATCAAGCTCGTGCTTGAAGGACTCCACATCCCAGGGCTTGAGTTCGAATCACCAAGCCATACCGCATTCTGGGTCTTCTGGGGATTGATGGCACTCACCATCCTCAGCGGCTTCAGGCCGAAGCGGAGTTGATTACGCGGGCGCCGGCAGACACAGGGAAGTAAGCCTCGAAGACGTTTCCTTTTCCCGGAACGCTTTCGACCAGGCTCACGTTTCCGCCATGAAGCTGAGCGATCTGGCGAGAGATGTACAAGCCCAATCCCAAGCCACCCAATCTGCTCGTTCTTTGAGCGCGCTCAAAGGGCTGAAAAATTCTCTCGCGATCCTCGACAGGAACGCTTGGGCCTTGATCCCGCACCGTAAGCCGGAAGGATCCCCCCTCGCCCCGGAGCTTGATCCAGACCACTCCGCCCTCTGGTGAGAATCGAATCGCGTTCATCACAAGATTGGTGACGACTTCTTCCATACGAACCGGGTCGACGAACGCATGCAATGAGTCCGGAGCGTCCGTATTGAGCGTCACGCCCGCCTCTTTTGCAATCAGGATCAGGCGCGCGTTGACGGTTTCGCGCAAAATCATCGCGACATCCACATCCGCCGGCTCAACCATGAATCGACCGTTCTGGATTCGGGAAACATCGAGAAGCCCGTCAATCAACTCATTGAGTCTTTCAACCTGGCGAATCACGATTCTCAGAAAAGACTCTTTTCGCTCTTCCTGGAGCGCGGCAGGCTCATCTTTTTTCATGCGCGCCATGCGCTCTTGAAGCTGAAGAATGCCATAGATCGAAGTCAGAGGAGTTTTAAGTTCATGGCTTGCGATCGAAAAAAACTGGCTTCGGAGCTGGATCGCGTTCTCCAGGCGATTGACTGCGGCAAGCTCCGAGAGGCGTTGCGACGCAGACAAAAGAAGAACCATCTCACGATCTGACAATGGCTTGATGGAACCCGCAACCACCCAGCCCGGTATTTGTTTTTTACGTCCTGTTGCGGAAGCTGGCGCACCGGTTGAGCGCATCTCCTGAAGTCCTGCGGGACGCGGAATCGGCGCAATCGTCAGGTTGGAGACCGCAAGCACTGCCGCAAGTGGCGCTGTCTCTCGCGTGATCTGAACCTGCTTCGGAGAGGCCTCCGAGAGATTGGCGATCTCATCGGTGCGTTTGAGCTGCGCTCTGAGCATCTCCTCGATCATCTCAGGACTGGAAGTCTCTGAGACGATTCCGGGCTGCACCCTGTACGCCACCTTCTCATCTTCCTCTACGGTGTATACGGCAGCGAAAGGTACATCCAGAAGCTTGCAGATAGCTTCTGAAACCGTGGCCAGCTCGCTTCGAGTCTTTGGCCAAGAGATGATCGTTCTATAGAATTCCGTCAGCCTAGTCGATTCCACAATGTTTGTATAACACGAATGATGCCCAGCGCGGATGCGTTAAGTTTCGGGCACGCTACTTGAACAACCGGTTGGTGACTGAAGTGAAAAAAAAGCGATTTGGATCAGGGTCGTGCGATCGCATTCCATCAACCGCCCCCAAACTAATGCGATCCACCTTGATCGAGGGGCAAGCTCCGGCTTGCCCCTCTTTTTTTCTATTATTCTTTAGATTGAGTTTAAAACTACTTGAGACCGATCCGGTCATCCACGACGCGCACGAATTGCTCGGTGCTTCCTTTGAATTCGTACGAATAGCCGGTTCTTGGGTAGTTCAGGCGCGGTGACTCAATGCCTCGGATGATATCGAGCAACGTTTCAAGATCTCGCGACTCGGCGCTAGATAGATGCCCGGTTTCGCGCTTATTCATAAGTTTAAACACCGGAATGCGAACGTCCTCGAGAGTATAACCCTGCTTTTTGCCAAACTGGACACAGTTGCCTTCTGCGCGGCATCGGGCAAATTTAAACTTAAAGGGTGTTGAAGATACTTTTCGCACTTCAACAAAGTCGGAGTCGCTGCGATCTGAGAAAACGAATTTCCCGTTCGCGGAGACCCAATGGGTCGTCGTAAGGGCTAGCACGCCAAGAATTAGGAAAAACCGTTTCACATGAGATTTGTTCATAATCAATTGCATCCAGTTCAGGTGCATCCAGTTCAGGCGCATCTAATTAACGCGACCGGTCTAAAACGTTCAACCGGCACTGCCCACGAGCAATCCATATGCCAGCCCTGGATCTAACTCAACTTAAGAAAAGCTGCATAATCCAAAGAACTTAAGTGCGCTGAGCGGCATTCTTCGAGCCCTGAAACTGTCTAAATTTTGGACAGCTGTACAATTTTTTTAGATTTGGAAGAGAAACTCCGAAGAGAAGCATTGATATGGGGCAAGCAGAGAAACCACAACTTCAGGCAGTGCCTTCCTTACAAGGTCCTCAAAAGAGAACCTTGAAGAAGGGAGATCTGATCTTTGCGGAAGGTGAAAACTCTCGCGCGATGTACCTTCTTCAGAGCGGAATGATTCGCATCTTCAAGAAAAAGGGAGATGCGCAAATCGAGCTCGATACGATTCGCTCGGGCCAGGTCTTAGGTGAGCTGGCGTTTTTGGACGGTAACCCAAGATCAGCATCGGGTGAAGCCCTGGTCGATTCTGAGATCATCGAAATTTCCGGGCCAACCTTTCAAGCCACTCTTGCTCAGATGCCTGATTGGCTCAAAATTCTTCTTAAAACGATTGTTGGAAGACTTCGCACCGCAAGCACGCGCATTCGTCAGCTGGAGAGCGCGAGCACGGCCGTGGATTACTCAGATAAGAACGCTAAACCTGGAAAGCGCTCAAGTGCCTACGTTTTCCTGGGCGCACTGGACGTTCTTAAGACTCTTTCCGGATTTCTTCTGATTGCCTCACGCTATGGAAAACCCACCGCGGACGGCAAAGGCGTTGAGATGCGCATGGGAATGGCCACACGTTACATGAATCAGATCATGGGCGTGCCTGAGGCCAAGATCACCTCGATGACTGATGCTCTCTTCCAAGCCGGGCTCTTTACGCTTCAGGAAGATCAGGTCAATCTGGCGAACTCAAAAACCCTGTTGAATGACGTTCAGTTCCTGGATCAGCTCATTGCTTATCTGAACGACGAAAACCTTTGCGATCCTTCCAAGCGGCACGACATCACGCCACGTTCGTTTTACATCATGAGCCTTGTGGCAAAGCATCTGAAGAGCTTCCCTGTGGATGAGAAGTCAGGTCTGACCTCGGTCAATCTCAACGCGATTCGAAAAGCAGATGCCGGATCTAACGGCAAAGAAGCGTTCGCTTTGCATGAGTTTCAAGGCCTGATCAAACTGGGTTACGCAACGAACATCGACTTCAAGTCTGCTGACGAAGCAGTCACCCTGATCAACGCTGAAGAGTTCACCAAGTCCTATCGCTTTCAGCGCTTCTGCATGATCGTCCAGGCTATTAATGAACAGAAACGCAAGTAAACTTGCGTTTGGAACAGAAACGCAAGCAAGCTTGCGCGCTGATCTCAGATCATGTCCGGCTTTTGCTTTTTGAGCTGCTCAACGATGAGCTTGATGTCCTGAGCGCGGCTCTTATCGGCAACCAGGATAGCGTTGCCATGATGAACGATGATCAAGTCTTTCACGCCGAGAAGCGATACGACTTTCCCTGGAGCATCGACAATATTGCCCGTAGCGTCGATTGCGATCGCCTCGCCGCCGCTCACTACGCCCGCATCATGTCTCGTTTGAAGAACATCCGCCAAGCCTTCCAGCGAAGTCCAGCTGCCCAGATCATCCCAGCCGCAATCGAGCGGAAATGAGACGACGTTCTTTGCTTTTTCCATGATGCCGTAGTCGATCGAAGTCGCCGTCATCTTGGGATAAGCGTTATCTACTTTTCCACCACAGGATTCCCAGGCGGCCTTCATCTCAGGCATGAGCTCATCAAACGCGCGCAGAATCACTTCAGCGCGCCAGACGAACATTCCGCCGTTCCAAAGGTAGTTGCCTGAGGCCAGAAACTCTTTGGCGCGCTCAAAGTTCGGCTTCTCAACAAAGGCATCCACCTTTGCAGGAGTCGCCTTGGAGCCGATCTTCAAATAGCCGTATCCCGTTTCAGGACGATCGGGCTGGATTCCCAGGGTGACCAGATCATCATGCGTGAGCGCCCAATCACAAGCCGCACGAACGGTTGCGATGAACTGATCGGGACGCGCAATGTAGTGATCGGATGGCATCACGAGCATCAAGGCGCGAGGATTTTTTTCCGCGATCGCGCGTGCCGCCCAATAAATACAAGGAGCGGTATTGCGGCCTTGGGGCTCAGCAAGAACTTGCGCACTGGGTGCTTCGCGATTCACAGCGTCTTCAAGCGCTTTTGTCGTCACGATCATTTTATGATCAGCAGAGACGATCGGATCAAAGCGCTTCAAAGTCTGCTGAAGAAGGGTGTCTCCCCCATCCTCTTTGCCAAACGAGAGAAGCTGCTTAGGTTTGCGCGAAGTGCTTTTTGGCCAGAAGCGTGTGCCGCTTCCGCCTGCCATTACAACGAGATGAATCTCGGTTTTCATAGTAATTAAATTTCTCGGGCCGGCTCCGCCCGCCCTGGTCATTATGGAGCCGAAGTGCCTTTGCGGCCGTAACCATCTTCAATGCGGACCACATCGTTGAGGTGCGGAGTCGAGACTTCGAAAATATCGACGTCTTCGGTCGCGATCACGCGATGCTTGCGGCCGGTTGGAATGTGGTGAGCTTCACCTTGAGAAACTGGAACGTGAATCATCGCACCGTCATCTGCCTCGAACACGAGAGTCATCTTGCCTGAGGCCACGAACATCGTTTCTTCCTTGATGTTGTGGTACTGAAGTGAAAGCTGATGGCCTTTGTTCACGTGAATGATCTTACCGACGTAGTCCTTGGTCTCAGCCCAGATGAGCTCGTAGCCCCAAGGCTTCTCAACGCGACGAATGTTCGTCTTTGTGGAATTTGGCATCGTTCCTAAATTCGACATCTTGGTCTCTCTCTCTCAAAGTCACTAATATAGCTAGAACCGCATCATTCCACGGATTTAGCGACAATGAAAGAATCAATCACGCCTTGGGCGCGATACTTTTGACCGGCCTTTTCGGCTGCAGCCTTAGTCGGAAATCCGCCTAGATAAATCCGGTACCAACGTCCCTTGGACTTGAGGTCAGTCGCGTGAATCCTTGCAGAAACGCCCGAAATCTCGAGATCCTTCACCCGCGCCTGTGCTTCGTTCTGGTTCGAATAAGAGCCAATTTGTAAGGTAAAGCGTCCGGCCACTTTATGCGAAGTTTCATGATGGGCTTTTTCGTTCAAAGCCTTGAGCTCAGCCAGAGCCTCTTTTTGCTGCGGATTTTCAGATTCCGCTGCAGGATGTTCTGGAGCCGCCTGATGCTCTTCGGTTGGCTGAGCATGAGGCTGGACGTTTGTCGCGCCTGCATTCTTGGATTTAGCTTTTTCAGGAAGTTCAAGCTGCCGGGTATCTTCCAACTTGATGCCTGTTCGAGTGACTTCGTCGTGAGTCGCCTGGTTGACTGCATCCTCAGATGCCGCAACCATGGCCGAAGGAACAGCGGTCGGCTGAACCATCGCCTGCTCGGTCTCAGCAGTGGATGGAACTTCTGCAACGGGAGAAACGCCCGTGGTTGGCGTCGCATGTCCTGCGGGCGCCCCTTTTCCGGTCACGCGTTTGCCCAGGTGTACACCTAAGGTAAAGGCAAACACAGCAACCATGACCCCAAGAAGCATCAGAACGCCGACTTCTTTGCGGTCATATATGAAAAAGCGTTGTTTTTTCTCCATTTTTTTAAGTGTAGCGATCCTGTCGGTTCATGTCAAACAGGGCGACCTGTCGCATTGCGTTGCAGGCCGTCACCTCCAATGTAAGACTTGCTTTCGCTCTCATCCAAATGACAGAAATAAGTACAATGGCGAAACGGAGCACATTCTGGCGGAATTTTTCCTGCCTTTCTCTGAGCACTTTTCTCGCTCTAGGAACGAGTTCCTGCAGCAGTCTTTTTTATTTCCCATCGCACACTCTTTATTACTCCCCTAAGCGTCTGGGTTATGAAGCCAAGCAGGTGTCCTTCCACGCTCAGGACGGAACAACTCTTTATGCCTGGCTCTTCAAACCCCCCGAGGGCAGCACCCCGCCACGCGGAACGATCATTCAATTTCACGGCAATGCTGAGAACATGAGCAGTCATTACCTGTCTTTGGCCTGGCTGGTGGAACAAGGCTATCAGCTTGTCGCGTTTGATTATCGCGGCTACGGAAAATCCGAAGGCGATCCCTCACAAAAAGGAACTTATCTCGATGCGCTCGCCGCATTGGATCTTGCCTGGAAGTTTCATCAGGAGAATCATGCCCAGCATTTCATCGTCTTTGGCCAAAGCTTAGGCGGCGCGATTGCCACACGCGCGCTTCAGGATTTTCCGCAGAAAGACAAAGTGGATCTCCTCGTGCTTGATTCGACTTTCACTTCATACAAGAGCGTTGCTCGAAGAAAGCTTGCCTCGTTCTGGCTGACGTGGCCAATCAGCCCTCTTGGAGGACTTTTAGTTTCTGATTCCTACAATGCAGAAGACGCCTTGAAGGATAATAAAAGCCCAGTTCTGATCATTCATGATCGAAGCGATCCTGTGATGCCTTTCTCGTGCGGTGAGGACTCTTACCGGCTTGCAACCGCGAAAAAAGAATTCTGGCAACTCGACCAGGGCGACCACATCGCTGCCTTCAATAACCCCCAATCACCGTATCGAAAACGCTTGGTCGAGTTTCTCGATCGTCTGTAAAAACTTTGTACAGTTGAAGCAGGTCTGAGCACGATTCGACCCTGTGTGCAGCTTTTTTGAAGATTATTTCCCAATGAAATCGAACTCATAGGCTTTTTTCGGTTACCGAGAAGTCAGGTTCGATCCTTGCTTTAATGACGTTCCTGAAATGACCAGGGCCGGCGTAGCCGGTCCGAGATCATATGGAGTGCTCATGGGACCTGTGCTGCACAAAATGCTGACTGACTTTGAGACTTGTGATTTCACGATCGGCGATCTGCTCGACGAAATCGCATCAGTCCGTCGTGACGACAGCGTCCTCATCGGTTTTGAAACCGAGGGCACTGGCAAGACTCGGAGGGAAGTCCGTAGATCGATGACCTACGGAGAGCTGGTCCACGCATCCAAGCTTCTTGCAACCCGACTCATGACCTCAGGAGTTCGTCCTGGCGATCGCGTTGCGTTGATTCGCCATTCCGGTCCTGACTGGCTCATCTGCTTTTTTGCGATCCTTTTATGTCGTGCCGTGGCGCTACCCGTGGATACCAAACTCGGCACGCGCGAGATTCTCGACATCTTCAAGAACGCTGAGCCCAAGGCGATGATCACGTCCTCGCATTTCAAAGACTTGCTGGATCAAACCGCACGCGTCGCCCCAGAAATCATCCCGATCGTTCTTTCCCTGGCTGACCTGCGAGGGCAGCGAGACAAGGCTCAGAACGCTCCTCTTTCGCAAGAGATTCGCAGCTCACTTCACTTACAGGGACTGCATTTTCGCGATCTTGCCGTGATCGTTTATACATCCGGAAGCACGAGCAGCCCGAAAGGCGTCATGGCTCGTCTGAGCAACTTGATGTTTGAAGTGCATGCAATGCTCAATACCCAGCCCATCGACCGGCACACCAAAACCTTGTCCATTCTGCCGCCCAATCACTTCTTTGAGCTATGCTGCGGACTTCTCACTCCGTTTTTTGCCGGCGGACAAATCGTGTTCAGCAAAAGTCTTTTGCCTGAAGACATCATCGATCAGATCTGCACTGAACAAGTGACGGATATTGTCTGCGTGCCGCTCTTCCTCCGGATGTTGAGAAAGGGCTTGCTGACAAAGATTGCTCGCTGCCGCTTGACCTCCGCATGGTTCTGGACAACCTTCGCTCTTGCGCGACGGATTCCGTCCAGAGAAGCGCGAAGACTCCTTTTTGCTCCGATTCATCGGCAACTTGGAAATTCGCTTAAGCGATTCTACTGCGGTGGCGCCCCACTGGAGAAGGAAGTCGCCTGGTTTTTTGAGACCCTTGGAATTTCTCCGCTCGCTGGATATGGCCTGACTGAGACAAGCCCTGTCGTTTCGATCAATTCGGAAAAGAAAAACCGCATTGGATCCGTCGGACGGGCACTCCCGGGCGTCGAGGTAAAGACCGACTCCAAGGGTGAGCTTCTGGTTCGCGGTCCAAACGTCATGATGGGCTACCTGAACGCGCCCGAGCTGACTGCATCGGTGATCGATGCCAATGGGTGGTTCCGCACCGGTGATCTTGGGTTCATTGATGAGGAAGGATTTATTCACATCACGGGACGATGCAAGGAGCTGATCGTTCTTGGGAACGGCAAGAAAGTCTTCCCAAACGAAGTCGAGGAAATGCTTGCTCCTCTGATCGAGCGCAAAACTGTCAAAGAGCTCTGCGTGGTGGGAGCCAGGGGCGAAGCTACTCAAGAAGAAGTCTGCGTCGTTGTCGTGGATCCACAGCTCGACGAAGACGGCCTTCGCCGTGAGATATTCTCGGCGTGTCAATCGTACGCGGTCTATAAACGCCCTACCCGCATCCTCGTCAAAAAAGACGGTCTACCGGTTACGACGACCATGAAAGTCAATCGGGCTCGACTGAAAAACTGGATCGAAGGAAGAATGGAGATTGTATCATGATCAATGGTGTATCGAGTGTCATTTTGCTCAATTTCATTTACATCGGCTTGCTGCCAAAAATCTTTTTCAAGAAGGACGGCAAGTACAACCTTCACTGGTGGATCACGGCTGGACCGCTTTTCATCTCGCCGATCGTGCTTTTGCTCATGAATCTGGGAATCCTGAGCCCGATGAGCGCGCCGATTGAGCAACCTGCCGCTGTTTTGAGCACGATCTCGATCGGATTGATCTCATTCACCTTGGGAACCCATCGCGTTCCACTGGCTTTGTGGCATCAAACGAACGATGCACCCCAATCCATCGTGACCTGGGGCGCCTATAAGCGAATCCGCCATCCTTTCTATACTTCTTTTATCCTCTCGCAGTTTGCTGCCGCGATGGCCGCGCCGCACATCATCACCTTGCTGGCCCTTGCGTATGCGATCTCCATCCTCACCTACACGGCCAAGAAAGAAGAAACCAAGCTCAGCGCCTCACAGTATGGCGAAGAATATAAACGCTACATGAAAGCGACGGGAAGATTCGTTCCCAAGGTTTCAGCTTAAGGAGCTCGACATGAAGCCAGTATTTGTCAGCCATCTCGCTTACGCGCTCGGAGAACAGGTTTTCTCAGTCGAGCAATCGGCTGAGGCCAAGCGGATCTTTTCCGGACCCCAGCAATTCCGCGATGCGGGATTCTCCGAGCATCGAGTCTGCGCGCCGGGCACTTCTCCCTATGCGCTCACTCATCAAGCCGTCTCGCAGCTTGGCGAATCGATTCAAGGCACTGGCGCAATCATTTATGCCACCTGCCTTCCGCTGAATGGCAACATCGGAGATCCCTCGAAGTTCACCGAGACTCGCGATGTGAAACATCTGATGGATTTTCCTGCAAGCCATCTGCAGGCTGACTTCGGACTGGATAACGCAAGCGTCATCGGACTCAACCAGCAAGCCTGCACCAGCATGCTAGGCTCCATGAGACTTGCCCGTGCTTTGATTCAGACCGAGCCGGATCTCAAGAAGGTTCTATGCGTCACCTCCGATCGCTTTCCGGAAGGCGCAACCTATGAGCAAGCCTACAACGTCATCTCGGATGGCGCTGCAGCCTGCCTGGTCTCCGATGAGCCTCATGGCTATCGTATCATGTGCACGCACGCGATCACCAACGGAGCCCTGGCTCAAGCAAGCGATGATGAGACGGTCGGAAGCTACTTCAATTACACTTACCGACTGATGGAAGAGACTCTGGCCAAAGCATCCCTGAAGATGAGCGACATCAACTGGGTCATCCCCCAGAACACGAACGTCAATGCCTGGATGATTCTCTCGCGTCTCCTGGGAATTGACTTTGAGCGCGTTTATTTCGGTAGCATCTCTGAAGTCGCGCACATCATCAGCTCGGACAATGTCGTGAATCTCAAAAAGCTTGAGTCGACGGGTAACCTTCGCTCAGGAGATCGCCTGCTCTTGTTCATGGCAGGATTTGGCTTGAACTGGCAGGCCGTCATTCTGCAGAAGGTCTAATACTATGCAAGAAAAAGAATCTGTCGCTTTAGCGCAAAAGCTGTCTGAGATCTCCGTCAAGAGCTTCTATAGCCCTTACGAGAATCTCGCTTTCCCAGAAACGATGGACAAGGTTCAATGGTTCACCAGCCCTGAGCTGATTTCCATCTATGGAACCCAAGCCTACGAAGGGCTTTCCGAGGAAAAGAAAAAGCTTCTCAGCTTTTATGAAGCGGTCAATTTCTATAGCTTGAATATCCATGGCGAGAAAGCCTTGATGGAAGGGCTTGCGCGCAGGCTGCATGATCAGGAGCACGATGCCCACACGCGCTATATTCATCACTTTCTTGATGAAGAGAACAAACACATGGTTTACTTCGGGACTTTCTGCACGCGCTATGCGGGCAAAGTCTACGCTGACCGAAAGTTCCAGTTTCCACGCGAGTACGCAACCGGTGAGGAAGAGCTTCTGTTTTTTCTCAAGGTCATGATCTTCGAGGAGATCGTGGACTATTACAACAAGTCCATGTCCACGGATCAGCGTTTGAACGAGGTCGCCCGCAAGATCAATCTCTTTCACCACAAGGACGAGATCCGCCATCTCATTTACGGGCGTCAACGGGTCAAGGAGCTCTTCCAGGAGCATTCTCCAAAATGGCCGCAGAAAACGTTGGATGATCTTCGCACTTATGTTCAGAGCTATTTCGTCACGACCTGGCGCGAATATTACAATCCTGACATCTATAAGGATGTCGGCATTGAGAACGCCTACGAGCTTGCGGACGAAGTCTTTCACTCCGAAACGGCAAAGCTTCATCGTGAACGCGTCTCCAAGCATTGCGTGGATTACCTGATGGAGTGCGGAATCCTTATCGAAAGGCCAAACCTATGAAAACCGAATCAGAAATCAAAACTGAAATCCGTGAGTGGGTTCTTAAAACCAATAAGAAGATCACCGCCGCCGAACTCACCGATGACATGCACCTGATTGAGAAGCGAATCATCAGCTCGCTTCACATCATGGAGCTCATTCTGCTCATTGAGAAGATCAAGGCTTCACGGTTTGACTTGAAAGCCATCAAGCCGGGCGCTTTCAACAGCATCGATTCCATCTATAAGAGCTTTTTCCTATGAACCTCAAGAAGCTTCCAGACCTGAGTGCGCTTTCCGGATATCGATGGACCGAGAACGGTCAATCCACGATGTCTGGCGGAGTTTTTCAACTCTATAGCGCTTTGGATAAAATGTTCCAGAGCTGGGCAATGCGCGTCCAGGCACAAGAGCATCACTTTCCAATCTTCATTCAGGCCAAGGAGCTCAATAAGCTCGATTACTTCAAGTCATTCCCGCATCTGATCAGCTTCCCGGTATTCCTGGAACCATCGGAAGAAAACCTGAGAAAGTTCGTCGAAGGCCAGCGGATTGACGAGCAGGGACGACTCTGCCTGACTGAAACCGCGCCAATCCACGACTGCCTCACGCCAGCGGCTTGCTATCATTTCTATGTGACCTATCAGGGTCAGACCTTCAATGAGCCCCGTTATCTCACAACTCGCGCCAATTGCTTCCGACGAGAAACCCACTACGTCCCGCTCAGACGTCAATGGAACTTCGGAATGCGCGAAATCGTCTGCATCGGAACAGCGGATGAAGTCAAAGCTTTCATCCAAAGCTACCGGGACTGGCTCACGGAGATGTTCACTCAGCTGAAACTTCCGATTCAGTGGGAAGTGGCAACGGATCCATTCTTTGATCCCACCCGCAATCCAAAGCATCTCATGCAACAGCTTGAACCGGTGAAGCATGAAATGATTTACGAGGGCGAGCTCTCGATCGGATCAACCAATTATCATCGCAATTACTTTGGCGACGCTTTCAATATCTTGCGCGATGGCGAATCCGCCTTCTCAGGCTGCGTGGCATTTGGACTTGAGCGCTGGGTGTTTGCGATTTTGAACGAGTACGGGGCTGATGAGAAAAACTGGCCAGCCGAGCTCAGGAGCGTGATTCATGAGTAAGCGCGTTTTGATTTCAGGCGGCGGCGGATATCTTGGATTCCGCACGGCTCTTAAATATCTTCAAGACTCCGACGCACGCGTGGTCCTTACGGTTCACGCCAAGGATCAAGACGAGCTTGCGCACAAGTCCGAGCCACTTCTTCAGGCTGCCGGTCAGTATGCAGACCGGGTGGAGCCCGTGAGATTTGAGCTCGAGGAAGAAGAGCCACTTCGTGAGCTTGACCCATCCAGCATTGACGAAATCATCCATAGCGCAGCGGTGACGCGCTTTAATGTCGAAGCGGATGTCGCCCAAACCGTCAATATCAACGGCACTGAGAAAGTCATGAAGTTTGCTTCTCAATGCCCGAGACTTCAGTCGTTCGGGCTCTTAAGCAGCATTTACGCCTCAGGGCTCCGTAAAGGAGAAATCCTTGAGACCAGGCTGAATGATAGTGAAGGCTTTGCCAATCACTATGAGCTCTCCAAATGGTCGGGCGAAGAGCTCCTCTTCAAAAAATACGAAAGCCTTCCCTGGAAGGTTTTTCGCATCGCCACCGTTCTTGCGGACCGGGACGATGGTCTGACCATCCAGCAAAACGCCGTGCACAACACGCTCAAGCTCTTCTACTATGGATTGATCTCTCTGATCCCTGGATCGCCAGAGACCCCAGTCTACCTGGTCAATGGTGACTTTGTTGCGCAATCCGTGTTTGAGGGAATGCAAAGCTTCCCACAAAAGCAGATCTATCACGTTTGCCATGCGCGGGAGCACTCCATCCAGCTTGGGGAGCTCATTGATCTCGCGTACGAGACTTATTTGAAGGATCCTGCCTTTAAGAGTCGCCGCCTTTTGAAGCCCTTGTTCGCGGATGCGCAATCTTTCCATGCGCTCGTGAAAGGCGCGACGGAGTTTGGCGGAAATGTCCTTTCGCAGGCCGTCTCAAGCATTGCCCCTTTCGGGGTTCAGCTTTTCATCACGAAAGACGTGAAAAACAACGAACTCGTCTCGCGCCTGTCACATTATGCTCCGCCCAACCCTCAAGAACATGCAAGAAACACCTGCCAGTTTCTGGTAGAGTCCAAGTTCAAAAAACTTTCTTTAACCGACATTGTCGGAGGTGCTCAATGAGCGATCAGACCATCCAACCCATCACCGAAAACGAGCGCTGGCTTCTGAGCTTTTACAGAACCTCAGAAATCAGCGGAGCGCTCTTCTTTGGCCGTCTGGCCAAGTCGCTTAAACCCGGCGCAATCCAGCATGACATGACCAAGCACTTTGCCGACGAAAGCCAGCACTCCTGGTACTGGACCGAGTGTCTGCAGACCCTTGGCTTTGAACCCATCAAGCTCGACAACGCTTATCAGGACCAGTATGTCGCCGCTGGCGGGATGCCCGTCAACATCATGGAGATTCTGGCCATTACCCAGGTTTTTGAAAAACGTACCATCGGCCAATACGCGCTCCACCTCAATGCCCCAGGCACTCATCCTGTGATCAAGCAGACATTGAAGAAGATCATGGAAGACGAGAAATGGCATATCCAATGGGTGGACAAGGCTCTTGAGTCACTGAGTGCTGAGTACGGCGCGGATCACATCAAGAAGACGCTTGAGCACTACCGCGCTGCTGACCAATCCGTTTATGAGAACAGCGTCAAGGAGCATCGCGAGCGAATCGAAGGTCTTTTTACGTACCGCCTGAAAAATGAAGAGAAATCTGACGAGATGAGCGAAGAGGAGAAAGTATGAGCTTCAACCGAAATGACGCTAAGGCGAAGATTGTGGAGTTTTTAAAGATCCCTGCGGCTCGCGTACAAGAGGACTCCCCTTTAGTTGATCTCGTTGCTGAGTCCTTCATGCTCATCGAAATGGTGATTGAGCTTCAGGAAGCGTTCTCCCTGCGACTGAACCGTGAGGAGCTTGAAGAAATCAAAACCGTCGGACAGCTTTTAGATCTTCTCCAGGAGAAGAGCGCCGCAGCCGTTGGGTAAATTCGATGACAACTCAACCTTCGAAAGACAGCATCGTACAGGTCAAAGACGTTCATCGGCGCTACCAGCTTGGCGCTACGACAGTGCACGCGCTCCGAGGAGCGAGCCTTGAGCTCAAGCGCGGTGACTTTACGGCTTTGATTGGAGCATCGGGCTCGGGAAAAAGCACGCTTTTGAACCTGATTGGATGCATCGATCATCCGGATCAGGGAAAGATCATCATCGATCAGGAAGACGTGGTCTCGCTCTCAGAGTCCGCTCAGGGAAATCTTAGAAACCGGAAGATCGGATTCATCTTTCAATCCTTCAACCTCGTTCCTGTTCTGAATGTCTTTGAGAATGTCGAGCTGCCTCTTTTGATTCAGCCCGAACTCTCTGAGTCAGAACGAAAAGAACGAGTCATGAACGCGATTCGAGACGTGGGCCTTGAAAGCTTTGCAAAGCAGATTCCTGACCGGCTCTCAGGCGGTCAGCGCCAGCGCGTTGCAATCGCACGTGCGCTGGTTGTGAACCCGAAGCTTGTCTTGGCAGATGAGCCCACGGCCAATCTTGATTCAGAGACTGCGCACAAGATCATCGATCTTCTGCTTGAGCTCAACACCAAGCGCCAGGTCACGTTTCTTTTCTCCACTCACGATGAGAAGCTCATCGGACGCGTCAATCGTATCGTGAGAATCCAAGACGGTGTGATTGTCGAATGAGCTTCTCATCTTCTTCCAAAATATCTTTGAATCACTCTTGGAAACTCTCCTGGAGAAATCTCGGCAGGAATCGCAGGCGAAACCTGGCGACAGGAGCTGCCATTGCCTTTGGTTACGCTGGCCTCCTGCTCTTGGGAGGCTACATTGTCCGCGTGGAGCATTACCTGCGCGTGAACTCCGTCTATTTGAACCACTCAGGCCATGTTTCGATCTATCGCAAGGACGGACTGGAGCGGCACCTCACCAAGCCCTCTCGCTACAATCTCAAGCCTGAAGAACAGGCACGTATCCTCGAGCTCGTCTCCAAAGACTCTGAAATCGAATTTATCGGAAAATATCTGAAGGGCGCTGGCCTTGCCGGCAATGGATGCAAATCCTATCCATTTCTTGCCACCGGTATTGATACGAGCGTTGAGAAAACCATCCATGAGCATCCTGAAGTGATCGAATGGGTGCCGGAACTCAACGTCTCTCCCGAATTGCAATCTGACTCCGTAGCTCTGACTTCAGGCCTGGCAAGACTTCTTGGAAAGCCGCGGGTCCACTCTGAAGTCCCGCAGGAGTCGCGCTCCGTTGCTCAGACTCAGAATTGTTCAAGCCCTGATGTGTCCAAAGACCTCGCAAAAGATGCGAACATCCAATTGGCGGGACGCACAGTTCATGGAGACTTCTCCGCGGTCGATGCCGAGATCACAAGCCATTATTCGACTGGGCTTGCGCTGACCGAGGATAGCGGTCTTGTCGCCCCCCTTTCCATGCTTCAAAAGCTTTATGACACGGACTCGGTGACCTATATCGCGCTCTATTTGAAGCCAAACGTCTGGGTTCAATCCTATCTGAACCGTTTGAACGAACGACTTGCATCCACAGGACTTGAGTTATCGGTCTATGCTTACGATAGCGAGGACATCAGTCCTTTCTATGTCGGGGTCGTTAACTTTCTTCTCGTGATGGCAGGATTTTTCGTGTTCCTCGTCTTTGGAGTGGTGGCGCTTTCCATCATCAACTCACTTGCCATGAGTATTATCGAGCGGACTCGCGAGATCGGGACATTGCGCTCTCTGGGTTACTCCCGAGAGTCGATCGCAGGACTCTTTGCACGCGAAACCTTGATTCTTTCAGGAATCAGCCTGGCTTCAGGCTGGGCGCTTGCTCAGGCGATCTCCTGGGGAGTCAATTCGCTCAACATCCGCTTTGAGCCGCCCGGAATCGCAGACACCATGCAGTTCATGCTCAAGCCAAGCGCACCTCTTTGCGCAGGGCTGGCTTTTGTGATTTTAATTCTGTCTTATTTGACCGCACGCCAAACAGCGATGATCCGAACCAAGCAAAGAGTCGCTGAACTCCTGACGAGCGGAACAGGCTGATAAAAGGAAGAACCTCTATGAACAACAAATCAAAACTTGCGGCACTTGTCTTGAGTTTGAGTTCCCTTGCGCACGCGGCAACCCCGAGCGCCACAGATCTTTTAAAAAGCGCGGATCGCGCTCGTGGCGGATTGGTGAATGGCCTGGAGTGGACCGTAAACATCGAAAGTGTTGAGGATGGTGACAAATCCAATCGCACCTTTCAGGTTCGCGCGCTTGATATCAACGCTCTTGTTCAGGCCGTAGCTCCAGCAAGAAATAAAGGCGAAGTCTTCCTCTTTAATGATCATGACCTTTGGTTTGCCAGGCCGGGCCTGAAGAAACCGGTCGCGATTTCCGCGCGTCAGCGCCTCACCGGTCAGGCTGCGAACGGGGATATCGCCTCAACCCACTATTCAAGAGATTATAGCGCCACCGTCGAGAGCAAGGGCGCAGTCAATGGTGAACCTGTCACGATTCTCAAGCTCAAGGCGAAAGATCCTAAAGTCACCTATGACCAGATTCGCTACTTTGTGAGCGACAAGCGAGGACTGGCCCTTAAAGCTGAGTTCATGACGCTTCAAGGTGAAGTCATGAAAACGGCTACCTTCGAGTATGGGAATCAGATCGCCTCTGGCTCAGAGCATTTCCCATTTGTGAGCAAAATGACGATTCGCGATGCCAAGATCCCAGAAAATGTGAGTGTGATTCAATACACGGATCCCCAAGTCAAAGCGACGTCGCCATCTCTTTTCAACGTGAACAACTTAACCAGGTAATATCCCATGCTGTCTTTCTTTAGAATTGCTTGGAGAAACGCGACCCTGAATTGGCGCCATAGCCTGATGGCGATCATTTCGGTCGCGGCTGGCTTTGTGTCTCTGAGCATTTTTCAGAACTACATGCTGGACGTGAAACACATGTACGTGAAGACGTACGAACAGCGTTTCATGTACGGACAGCTGATAGTCGAGAAGAAAGGCGCGCAGCAAAACCGCGGTATAGATTCGCCAGCGCCCGAGCTCAATGAACTCGACGTGCGGGAGCAGGCCTGGATTGCGAACTATCTAAGCTCTCATCCCAGTGAGGTGCAGAAATCCGTACGCTTTCTCAAAGTCTTTGGCATGATCGGTAACGGATCCGCTAACACGATTTTCTCTGGCTATGGCTACGATATTCAAAACGGTGCCGAGCTCAGAAAGCCGAACTGGGAATGGAACACTCTTGCCGGAAAGCCGTTGCAACTTTCCCCTCAACCCAACGGCATTGTTCTCGGGGTAAGCCTTGCTTCGATCTTGGGTTGTGAACCTGAGCAGAAGTCTCACTACCTCAATGGCCAGGGAGGCTATGAGGCGATCGAGCGGCCTTTCAAATGCCGGCAGACCGGCGATTTTCAACTCAATGTCGCGACCGAATCGGGTCAGGCTAACGCTCTCACGGGTTCGTTGGTGGGAATCATCGATGCGGCCTACAAAGATCTCGACACAAAGTTTGTCGCCATGCCGTTAGAAATGGCTCAAACCCTGATGGCGACCCAGAAACTGAGCTACATCTCCGTTCAGCTCTCCGATTCAACCGATGCTTTGTCCTTTGCTAATAAAATGAGAGCAGATGCCTCTGGGGCTGGAATCCAACTCGATGTCACCCGTTGGCAGGATCATCCGGACGGCGATCTCTATGTGCGCACGATGAGCCTTCTGACGATTTTCAGAAACTTCGTCGTTGCTGTCATCCTGGTCATCGCAGGCCTTTCTGTTCTCAGCACGATGATCAAGATCGTGACCGAGCGCACACGCGAGATCGGCACACTGAGAAGCATGGGTTACTCTCGCCACCAAGTTCTGGCCTTGTTCGCCTTGGAAGTCTTCCTGCTTTCTGTCATTGGAATCGCAACAGGACTTCTGACAGCGCTCGCGTCATCCTGGGCGATTAACCTCATTGGCCTTACCTACAAGGCCGGCATGCTCACAGAGCCTGTACCGTTTCGTGTGGCTTTCTCGGCGCCCATTTACATCTCAAGTGCGGTTTTTCTGGTTGTGATCGCAACCCTTGCGGCCGTCGTCCCGGCGTATCAAGCGACAGGACGAAGAGTTTCGGAATTGCTCACCCATGTTTAAAGCGCCAACTCTTCCGCAGACTCTATTTTGCTTCTTGCTCTCGCTCGCAGCACTGAGTGCGGAAGCTCAGGCTGGCGAAGACTCTTCATTGAATTCTTCTTGGAAACTCGATGCGTCTTACGAAGGATATGGATCCGTTGTGGGATCGAGCATCAATTCATCGAGCGCAAATCCTGGGAACGGCGTTCTTCAAATTCCACAAAGCCAGGCAAGCGTGGATTCGCGTCCCTCTTTTACGCTTCAAAACCAGGACTCGATCAAACTGATCTTGCAGCCCCGTTGGCAGCTGGGTCCGAGCCTTACCACTTATAATGACCGCCCAGATGAGCGACACTTCCACAGTGAGCTGAGCCTGACCCAAGGATACGCGGCGGTCCAGCTCAGTGAGCAGTGGCTTTTTGCCGCTGGCGTGCAGAATTATCAGTGGGGCCCCGCTGAGCTCCTAACAGCGAGCAATCCGATGTCTCACTTTTCTGCGGGGCAAAGAAGTATTCTCTGGGTCGAAAAAGGTCATGGACTTGTCAGGCTCAATTTTTCGAGCGGGCAGAATATCTCAGCGGTTGTGATCGGCGATCTCTTTGATAACAACCTCACGCCCGCCAACTCGGGCGGAACTTTCTCGCGCCTGGGTCTTGCCAAAGTCGAGTACCAGGTCTCGCCTGCTTCTTATGCGGGTTTGAGCGCTGGCTCAGGTGAGCACACCCAAACCTGGGTGGGAGAATATGGAAGCTTAGGCATCATTGACGGCCTTTCCATCTACGGCGACGCAAGACAGACGATCGGTAGCAACGCAGTCTATCTTGTCCCACGTGAGCGCTCGCTGGAGACGCTTGCGGACCTTGGAATCCGATTTGAAGACCGGGTCGATGCTCGCAGTGAAGTGATCATCAATACCTATGGCTATGATCGACGTGAGTTCCAGCAACTCCTCTCTATTGCCAGCCAGTCGGGTCTTCTCTCCCAAGGATCTTCCCTTCCAGGTCTTGAGTTCCCCGGTAAAACTTATCTTTATGAGTCGGTCCGCTTGCCAGAAGTCGGCTATCAAAAGAGAATGACCCTGAACTTGCGCTACATTCATTCCCTGATGGATCAGTCGGGCGTGGTTTTCTTTAACGGCGATCAAGCACTCACCGATCATTTGAATGCGGTTTTTGAAATCAGTGTCAGCCGTGGAG
>JBJMMA010000246.1:0-36609 GCA_045805065.1 Bdellovibrionia bacterium
AGACAAATCGAGCTTCATGAGAGAGTCGACTGTTTGCGCGGTTGGCTCCAAAATATCCAAGAGCCGCTTGTGAGTCCGAACTTCGAACTGTTCACGGGATTTCTTGTCTACATGAGGAGACCTGAGAACGCAATATTTATTGATCACGGTTGGAAGAGGAATTGGGCCACGAACCGTAGCGCCAGTTCTCTTCGCGGTGTTCACGATCTCCCATACGGATTGATCGAGAACGCGATGATCAAATGCTTTCAACTTAATACGAATCTTGTGTTCCATTGCCATGTTTCACACCCTATTTAAATTTCGAGGAGTTACCTTGGCTCTCGATGTGTTGAGAACCAAGCAATCTATCCCGAATCATCAGTTATACTTTGAAGTTTTCACTTCAAAGCGTTCGCCTTACCCCGTGTTGCCAGTTAAAACCAGCTCACCCGTGGCTTGGTGAGTTATTAAGAATTGAGGATCTTTACTTCGTCTGAGGACGGAATTCTAGCGAATAATGACGCCCGATTTAATTTTAATTTCCTCAGCGATATTCGGAGGAACCGGCTCATAGTGGGAAAATTCCATCGAGTAAGTCGCGCGCCCCTGGGAGGACGAGCGAAGAGCCGTGGAATAACCGAACATTGCGGCCAGCGGCACCTGCGCTTTAATCACCTGCATTCCGTGCCGGGGGCTCATATTCAAAATCTTACCGCGGCGACTGTTCAGGTCCCCAATGATTCCACCCATATAGTCGTCTGGACAGACAATTTCACAGGACATCATGGGTTCCAGAATAATAGGATCAGCCTGAAGGGCTGCTTCACGGAAAGCCATGGAAGCGGCAATTTTGTAAGCAATTTCAGTTGAGTCGACATCATGGAACGAGCCATCAAGTAGTGTCGCTTTGATATCAACAGCCGGGTAACCCGCAATAATTCCACCCAGCATGGTCTCATGCAGGCCCTTCTCAACCGCAGGAATAAATTCTTTTGGAATAGCTCCTGCGCGGATCGAATTCACAAACTGAAAGCCCTTTCCGCGCTCGGACGGCTCAAGCTTCACGACGCAATGACCATACTGGCCCTTGCCTCCCGATTGGCGAATGAACTTACCTTCAGCGGTCGCAGACTTTGCGATCGTCTCTTTATAAGCGACCTGAGGGTTACCGACGTTTCCTTCGACCTTAAACTCACGCTTCATGCGATCCACAATGATCTCAAGATGGAGCTCGCCCATCCCACTGATCAGAGTTTGTCCCGTATCTTCGTTAATTGAGACGCGGAAAGAAGGATCTTCCATTGCCAGGCGTGCCAGGGAGCCCGCAAGCTTTTCCTGGTCAGCTTTGGTCTTTGGCTCAATCGCGATCGAAATGACAGGTTCTGGAAACTCCATCTTTTCGAGCAAAATCGGTTCTTTTTCGTCGCAAAGCGTATCACCGGTAATCGTGAAGCGCAGTCCAACGGCAGCAACAATGTCACCCGCTTTTACTTCGTTGATGTCTTCGCGCTTGTTTGCGTGCATGAGAAGAAGGCGCCCAAGGCGCTCGCGCTTTTGTTTGGTCGCATTGTAGACCATCTGACCAGACTCGATCTTTCCGGAGTAAACGCGGAAGTACGTCAGTTGACCCACATACGGATCATTCATGATCTTGAACGCGAGCGCGGAGAATGGTTCGTCAAAACCCGCTTTGCGATGAAGCGTTTCTTCCTCGTTTTCAAGGCTTTTTCCGTCGACAGGAGGAACATCAAGCGGCGACGGAAGAAAATCAACGATCGCATCCAGCATCGGCTGAACGCCCTTGTTCTTGAAGCTTGCGCCACAAGTCACAGGAACAAGTGCAATCGAGATGCAGCCTTTGCGAAGTGCTTTTTTAAGCTCTGTTGAAGAAATCGACTCGCCGTTGAGATACTTGTCCATGAGTGCTTCATCGCACTCAGCGGCAGCCTCAATAAGCTTCTCGCGATACTCGTTCGCTTGATCTTGAAGATCGGCAGGGATCTCGGAAATCTCGGGAGTTGCGCCCAGATCATCGCTATTCCACGCGAGAGCCCTCATTTCGACCAAATCCACAACACCTCGAAAAGTGTCTTGGCTTCCCCAGGGAATCTGAATCGCGACAGGATTTGCTCCTAAACGTTCGCGAATCTGATGGAGAACATCAGTAAACTCCGCGCCGATGCGATCCATTTTGTTAACGAACGCAATACGTGGAACGTGATATTTATTTGCCTGGCGCCAGACCGTTTCAGACTGCGGCTCAACACCTTCTACCGCTGAAAACACCGCAACCGCTCCGTCGAGAACGCGGAGTGAGCGCTCCACTTCGATTGTGAAATCGACGTGGCCAGGCGTATCGATAATGTTGATGCGATGATCTTTCCAGAAGCACGTCGTGGCCGCAGAAGTAATCGTGATCCCGCGCTCTTGCTCTTGAGGCATCCAGTCCATGACCGTTGTGCCTTCATGAACTTCACCTAATTTATGCGTTTTTCCGGTGTAATAAAGAATACGCTCGGTCGTCGTCGTTTTGCCGGCATCGATATGCGCCATGATGCCGATGTTACGAATGGACTCAAGAGCAGCTTGGGAACTTGACGGTTTTTCAGCCATAACCCTCTGTTACAAAAAAATTCGGGCGAAAACCAGCTGCCTCGCAAGAAGCAGCCAATTTTCGCCCGGAATGTAGTTCAGCTATTTGCTAACGCGATATTACCAGCGATAGTGTGCGAAAGCCTTATTTGCTTCCGCCATTTTGTGCACGTCTTCGCGCTTCTTCATTGCGCCGCCGCGGCCGTTCGAAGCTTCGATGACTTCTGCAGCAAGGCGTTCTGCCATGGAGTGCTCAGGACGTCCACGAGCCGATTCGATCAACCAGCGAGAAGCCAGAGATTGGCGACGAGCAGGCTTCACTTCGACTGGAACTTGATAGGTTGCGCCACCGACGCGGCGGGACTTCACTTCGAGAAGTGGCTTTACGTTCTCAAGGCCTTTTTTGAAGATCTTGAGACCGTCGTCACTGGTGCGCTCAGCAATGCTGTCGATGCAGTTATAAAGAATTGCTTCCGCGATCGAACGCTTTCCGCGCTCCATCAAGCTGTTGATGAACTTAGCAATGACAACGTCATTGAACTTTGGATCTGGAAGAATTTCTCTTTTACGAACAAACTTTTTACGGCCCATTTTTAATCCTTACTATGCGTTAAAACTTATTTCGCAGCTGCAGCGCCGGCAGCAACGCGCTTAGCGCCATACTTAGAACGGCTTTGCTTACGGTTTGCAACGCCTTGAGCGTCCAAGGTTCCGCGAACGGTGTGGTAACGAACACCTGGAAGGTCCTTCACACGGCCTCCGCGAATCAGAACGATCGAGTGTTCTTGAAGATTGTGTCCGATGCCCGGAATGTAAGAACTGACTTCGTAACCATTCGTCAGACGCACGCGGCAAACTTTGCGAAGAGCAGAGTTCGGCTTCTTAGGCGTCGTGGTGTAGACACGGGTGCAAACGCCGCGTCTTTGTGGGCAGCTTTGGAGAGCTGGAGACTTAGTCTTCCAGGGCTTTGCAGAGCGCCCTTTACGAATGAGCTGGTTAATTGTGGGCATGAACTACATTTCCTTTCAAATTCAGGTCAAATTTCTAGCTGAACTATTATTCAAATTTCTCAGATCAAATTGACGTCGAAATTTGTTTTAAAACATCTCATCGCAGTTAACGACAGTACTTCCGGTGTACGATTCCCAAAATTCGGGATCGCCTGCGTTAAAGTCACGAAGGGCATCAAAATAGTCGAGGGACGCCCATCGGTCAAGTGAGTACTTACAAAGTTACACTTTGACCGAGGCTTTCCTTCAATTACCACTTCGAACTTAGGGTGCCTCTATCACCCGAGAAGGCCGCTTGCCAAGCCTAAATCGCCAAGAAAGGATTGCTGAGCCGTTTTTACCCGCCGCAGGTGGCCCGCTTATTGCGAAATCAGGTTGCATCAAACAACTGATTTTTAATCAATGGGCTTACTCCCAGGGGAACCCTTTTTATGATTCATAACCGCATACTGAGAGCTTTCAGCTGCTTGTTAGCAGTGCTATCGTTGCCACTGTCGTCCGCTTATGCCGTAACTTCGCAAGGTACCGGTGACGTCGGCGGTATGATTGGGGCTGCCTTTGCTAACCATGACATCGGCACCAATATTACGTGGGGTTTGACGGCTCACTATAACCTCTTGCCTCAAATCAACGTCGGTCTTTATTACAACCGCTACACCCATGACACGCAAGTTCCTGGCGGAACGAAGTTCTCGACGAGCTACAATAACATCGCTGCTGAAGCGAACTACCTGTTTACGGATACGCTTGAAGGAGCATATGCCGGCGCAAAGCTTGGTATAGCTATTACTTCCAACGACCTACCTAATGCGACCGACAAGTACAACGTCGTCTTCGGTCCTGCTGTGGGCTATGACTACATGCTTGGAAATGGTCTCTCGGCAGGTGGTCAGCTCAATGTTCTCTGGACGACTGGCGATCCATTCTTCTCGGATACGAACCTGCTTTTCGTTCTGAAATATAATTTCATGTAAGAAGCATCAAAAAGTCTCGAGGGTGCTCCGTACCTCTTAAGGTGCGGGGCACCTTTGCTTCCTTTGCTTTAACTCGTCGGCACTTGGCCCAAATTGTCGGGCTCTCCCCTCACTTTTTTCGTTTCCCTCCAGCTTCGTCTCCTTTTTAAAATCAAGACCTTAGGTCCAAAGATCGAACTTAAAAAATTTCTGGAACAAGAAAGAATCCAGGTTTTAGCCCCGGTCAGTGCAGAAGTTGTAAATCCGGGCGAGAATTCATTCTTCTGGATGACGATCCAATTCATGATCCAAGAACGCTTCAAGATTCGATTTTGGTAAAAATTCGCGTCTCCTCATTCCTGGTCCTTGCCAACGTCGATGGCTACATTGGCAAAGCTGCGACTTTTGAAAAGGGTATGCGGTCTCGCAAGGCATTCAGAGCGCAGCTTGGAGAAAAGCTCGAATCAGGGGATGACTTTTGCCCGTCCGAGCGCTTCTTTCAGGCTGAAAAGCAGTCCCCACGAAAAAGGGATGCTTCTCGAGCACGAAGGCTTGAGGGACTTCCTCTTCATTGAAGGCTACGAACTTCAGAAAACTATCGTTGAAATAGTGAGAGTACATTGGGTTCATTCCAAATCCGCATCGGTACTCTTCTGAAATCTCGCCGGTGCCCATAATCTCTCTGAGCTTTGAGTTTTTTGAGATTGAGATTTTCCGGCTTTCATCTGTCAGTCGGCATGGCAGGGCTGAAATCAGGAGCATCTCGCCTTGGGGTTCTTCTTCTTCCAGAGTTGCTGATGACAAACAAAGCTGATGGATGGCAAATTCTAAAATCGCATGCTGAAAGCCACCACAGGTACCAAGATATGGAACATCGTTGATTCTTGCGTACTGGATCTTTTCTATGACCGCTCTCCGGTTCTTATAGGGACTTCCAGGAACACACCAGAAAGCGTCGTATTCCCTAAGTACGTTTGGAGTCAGTTCAGAGAGTCGATCCGTTGGAAGCCAAACAGAGTCTACGTCGACGTCCAGGCTATCTGCAGCGATCTTAAGAGCCGCTGGAATGCATTGATGTGCGGTAATGCTTGCGTCGCAATCACCCACGAGACCGACTTTTAGCGTTTTTTCCATTTTTCCCTTTTATCATTAGTCCCCTCATTGGACGCAATCGGGTGAAAAAAAAGCGGGGATCCCTTTCGAGATCCCCGCTCCTATTTTTTAGTCATCCTCTCCCTTTGACGCGCATGCGCCACCAAAAGGAGCCGGATACCTTTTAGTGTTTCACCGATTCGTCATGCGTCAGTTCGGTCGATGGGATTGCCGTGGTTGGCAAATCCCCGATGCCCTTACGCATAAGGAATTCCTCTGGGTTTTCAAGTTCAAGCGCGAGGCGCAGGACTTGATCGCCGTGCTCCACTGGAACGATCTTCATTCCCTTGGTGATCTCTTTATTGATTTTCTTGAGATCCGGCACGTTGCCCTTTGGAATCAGGACTGTCTTGATGTTTCCGATCTTTGCGGCAAGAAGCTTTTCCTTCAAGCCACCGATTGGAAGCACGCGGCCCCGAAGTGTGATCTCACCCGTCATCGCAACGTCCTTGCGGACTGGAATCTTGGTCAACGCGCTAGTGATAGCGGTGGCCATGGTGATCCCTGCCGAAGGGCCGTCCTTAGGAACAGCGCCTTCTGGCACGTGCAGGTGGATGTCGACGTTCGAGTAGAAGTCCTTATCGAGGCCCAGGAGATGCGCCCGTGAACGGACGTAGCTCATGGCGGTCGCTGCAGACTCCTGCATCACTTCACCGAGCTTACCAGTGATCTTGACTGCACCCTTGCCTGGAACGACGCTGACTTCGATTTGAAGCATGTCGCCGCCGGCATCGGTGTAGGCCAAGCCGTTGGTCAAGCCGATCTCGCTCTGCTCCTCTGCCTTGGAGACCAAGTACTTGGGTGGGCCGAGCATTTCTTCGAGATCTGCTTCGCTGACGTGGATCGTATCGAGCATGACAACGTTCGAGTTTGCAGTCTTGGCCGTTTTGCTGGTCTTTGCAGACTTCGCAGGCGCTTCGATTGATTGTTGCTCGTTACGGCGCTCAACAATCTTCTTTGCGGTCTTGCGGCAAACGGTTGCAACGACGCGCTCGAGATTACGAACGCCAGCTTCACGCGTGTAGTTTCTGATCAACGCGTAAACGGCTTCTTCGTTCATCTCAAGATCGCCTTCCTTGAGCCCGTGCGCTTCCATCTGCTTAGTCAGCAGATACTTGCGAACGATATTGTACTTCTCGACTTCGGTGTAACCGGTGATGGAAATGACTTCCATACGGTCAAGAAGTGGCCTTGGAATCGTATGCAGGCTGTTTGCGGTCAAAACGAACATGACCTTCGAGATGTCATAGTCGACTTCGAGGTAATGGTCAGCAAACGTGGTGTTCTGCTCAGGATCCAAGACTTCAAGGAGCGCTGAGGATGGGTCACCCCGGAAATCCGTGCTCATCTTGTCGACTTCGTCGAGCAAGAAGACAGGGTTCGAGGATCCAGCCTTCTTCAGCGATTGAATGATCTTACCAGGAAGCGCTCCAACGTAGGTTCTACGATGGCCGCGGATCTCAGCTTCGTCACGTACGCCGCCCAACGAGCAGCGAACAAACTTCTTATTGAGCGACTTTGCGATCGAGCGAGCCAAAGACGTCTTACCAACGCCTGGAGGTCCGACAAAGCAAAGGATCTGGCCTTTGGAGTTATCCGTGAGGACACGCACTGCGAGATACTCGAGGATACGCTCCTTCACTTCTTCCAAGCCGTAGTGATCTTCTTCCAAGACACTCTCGGCAAGCTTGATATCGTTGCGATCGGTGGTGTTCTCACCCCATGGCAGAGTGACGAGCCAATCGATGTAGTTGCGAACGACGGTAGCTTCGGCAGACATTGGGGACATCATCTTGAGCTTTTTGAGCTCGCGAGTTGCCTTATCCTTCGCTTCCTTGCTCATTGGCTTGGTGCGAATCTGCTTTTCGATAGCTTGAATCTCGGCTTTGAATTCGTCCTTCTCGCCCAGTTCCTTCTGGATCGCCTGCATTTGCTCGTTGAGGTAGTATTCCTTTTGCGAGCGCTCCATTTGTTTCTTAACGCGGGAGCGAATGCGGCGTTCGACCTGAAGGATCTCGATCTCGCCTTGCATCAGCTGCAAGAGCTTCTCAAGACGCTTGGAAGGCTCCTGGATTTCCAGGATCTCCTGCTTATCTTCAAGCTTGAGATTGAGGTGCGCGACCACGAGGTCGGCAAGCCGGGATGGCTCTTCGATCGTGTTCACGCTCATGAGCATTTCCGGAGGAATGCGCTTATTGAGCTTCACATAGTTTTCGAACGTGCTCTTCAGGGAACGAATGAGAGCCTCAAGTTCCACCGTGTTTTCCACGATGTCCTCGAGCTCTTCAATGTCGGCCTCAATCATGCGGTCCGTTTCAACATACTTGGTAATGCGAGCGCGGCGCTTCCCTTCGATCAACACTTTTACGGTGTTGTCTGGAAGGCGGAGAATCTGAAGAATGGTACCGACAGTACCTACTTCGAAGATATCCTTTTCGCCTGGACTGACCGTCGTTGCCTGGCGCTGAGCGACCAGGAAAAGATCGGTTTTCTTCGCAACGCACTCTTCAAGTGCGTTAATCGACTTCTCGCGTCCAACGAAAAGCGGCACCACCATGTGTGGAAAAATGATCACGTCTCTCAATGGTAAAAGCGGAACACGGCTGGTAGCTCTGCTATCACTGCCAGAACCTTTGGCGGTACCACTTGATGCTTTTTTCTCTTTGCTCACAAGAACCTCCCGTTCCCGTAGTTCGACCTATTTCGGGGACCACAACATCAGTCCCAAAGCCGGTCTTACTATAACTACAACACAGCCACGCAAGGACTGCAAACTACGCAATGACAACCGGCTCATAATTCGTGATGAGATTCGAAGACTTACTTAGCTCAAAAAATTGTTTGGATCTGGCAATTTCTGCAGCCCGCCAGCAATGCGCGCCATAAAAAGCAAACGGCCTTGAGATTTCTCCCAAGGCCGTTCGCTAGATTTGCATCTGATTCAAGCTTTCAAATCAGCTTTTTACGCTTTTTGAAGCGCTTCACGCTTGGGTTAAGCGCTTTCTGCTTTTTCTGACGCTTCGGTCTTAGTGGTGACTTCGCTGCCATCCGCCATGACCATGACAGGGCGCTCGCCCTTCAGAATCGTATTCTTTGTCACAATGCATTTCTTGATGTTCGACTTCGCTGGCAGTTCGTACATCACTTCGAGCATGGCTTGCTCGAGGATTGCGCGAAGACCGCGAGCTCCCGTGTTGCGCTTAATCGCTTCACGAGCCACTGCTTCGAGTGCTTCTTGTTCGAACTCAAGTGCCACGTCATCATACTCAAACAGCTTCGAGTACTGCTTGACGAGAGCATTGCGAGGCTTGGTGAGAATCTCGACCAATGCCTTTTCATCCAGCTCTTCAAGAGTTGCGATGACTGGCAAACGTCCGATGAACTCAGGAATCAATCCGAAACGGATCAGATCCTCTGGCTCAACTTGAGAAATGAGCTTCGACAAGTTCTCATCCGCCTTGGAAGTGATGTTTGCCTGAAGACCCAAGCTGCGTTTGCCTTTTCTCATCGCCACGATCTTATCGAGGCCAACGAAAGCACCACCGCAGATGAAGAGAATGTTCGAGGTATCGACCTGAACGAACTCTTGCTGAGGATGCTTGCGTCCGCCCTTCGGAGGAACGTTTGCGATTGTTCCTTCGATGATCTTGAGAAGCGCTTGCTGAACGCCTTCACCGCTCACGTCGCGAGTGATGGATGGGTTTTCGCTCTTACGAGAGATTTTATCCACTTCGTCGATGTAAACGATACCCTTCTGGGCGCGTTCCACGTTGTTGTCGCAGTTCTGAAGCAGGTTCAGAATGATGTTCTCAACGTCTTCACCGACATAACCTGCTTCGGTGAGGGTCGTTGCGTCCGCCATGGCGAACGGAACATTGAGCAAGCGAGCCAAGGTCTGAGCCAACAAGGTCTTGCCGGAACCGGTAGGTCCGATCAGCATAATGTTGGACTTGGTGAGCTCGATCGCTTCCTTGTCGCCTTTGCCCTTCTTCTCGCCCTGATGCTGAATGCGCTTGTAGTGGTTGTAGACCGCCACAGAGAGCACGCGCTTGGCGCGATCCTGGCCAATGACATACTGGTCGAGAATCGTCTTGATTTCGGCAGGCTTTGGAATGGCCTGGGTGGAGCGGGCAGGAGATTCCTTCTGGCCCTCTTCTGCAATGATGTCATTACAGAGTTCGATGCATTCGTCACAGATGTAGACTGTCGGTCCTGCAATCAGTTTTTTGACTTCCCGCTGGTTTTTGCCGCAGAAAGAGCAACACAGATTACCGAAGCCGTCGCCGTATTTTCTTCCGTCCATAGGTTGTGTTCTTCCCCTTCAATTTAAAAATTTTGCTCGCCGACGTAGTATTAAGAATCAGCCCTGCACTTATCCAGTGGTGCGCTTATCCACGACCTTGTCGATTAATCCATACTCGACCGCTTCCTTAGCCGAGAGGTAGTTGTCACGATCCGTGTCTTTTTTAACCTGTTCGATATCCCTGCCCGAGTGATGAGCAAGAATCCCGTTGAGGCGTTCCTTCAGATAAAGAATTTCACGAGCCTGAATCTCGATATCCGAAGCTTGTCCTTTGGCGCCACCCAAAGGCTGATGGATCATAATACGGCTGTGTGGAAGGCTGTAACGCTTTCCATGTGCTCCAGCCGACAGTAGCAGGGCTCCCATACTAGCAGCCATTCCAATGCAATACGTAGAAACGTCTGATTTGATAAATTGCATGACATCGTAGATTCCCAGGCCCGCATAGACGGATCCCCCTGGTGAATTGACGTACATGTGAATGTCCTTATCAGGATCTGAGGACTCAAGGAAGAAGAGCTGTGCAACCAGAAGGTTTGCAACAACGTCGTTCACTTCAGTTCCCAAGAAAACGATTCGATCCAAAAGAAGGCGCGAATAAATGTCATACTGCCGTTCGCCGCGAGCTGTTTGCTCGATAACGATTGGATTTGGGATGTAGTTCGTAACAGGCATGACTTGTCCGTTGAAACCGACCAGGTCGGGACGAATCAAATCAGCGGGTACTTTTTCCAGTGGACTCAATGATGACCTGATCAACATGCGTGCAGCCTCCTTAAGTATCTCGTCCCATCACTTCGGGACCTCATTGGCCTAACTGTTAGAAAGAAGACCAACGTGACTCCAGTATACATATTCATTAAAAATGTTGCTCCGGGCCATGAAGATATTTTTTGCAATTTGCGATGATTTTATTTCAAAATACTCGGTCGTCATTGAGTTGACTCGTAGCCGCCTGTCAGCCAAATGGATGACAAGCAGCATGACACGCTCCGCGTCTTTGAAGTCTTAATCACGCAATTGTAACTTAATCACATCTTCAGGGACATTCGGTGGAGCGATCCTCAACCGCTCTCCTAGAGAAGAACAGCTGGATAGATTACTCCATCGCCCGGCCTTTCTGCTTGCGACAGTTTTTCTATTCTTTGAATACAAGAACTGGACTGAAAAAGAGGTTACTCAGAGCAAGTTGGCTCAAGAGCCTCGAGATAAGCAATCAGAGCGGCCCGCAACTCATCCAGAGTAATATCGGAACGCTTTTCAGGTTCATGTCCTGAAAGCTCGAGGATTTGGTTCATTTCAGCGTTTGCCATGCCTTCTGGCAGTCCGGTGAGAGCAACCAGCGTTTGGATGAGGTTCTCACCTTCCAAATTTGTGGCTTCCAGTTGTTCGCCGTTATTTACCGCATTCCTATTTGGCATTTCACTCGGCATTTCGTTTGGCATTTCTGCGCACATTTTCAGGACCCGTGCTTCCCTTTTGGAGACGTCCATTTCCCCTCCGGTTAGTTGCGTGTATCGCCCTCAGGCGTCCGACACATCCTGAGTATAGAAAGGTAAATTCCGGAACAGCAAGCTGAATTTCAAATAACTTTCATTGTTTTATGCAGTGGCCGTTGCTCTGAAGCGTCCGACCACGCTTTGAGTCATAACCCCTGTTATAATGCAGATGGCACCCAAAGCCTGAACTCCTGACAAACTTTCGCCTAAAAATGCGTATCCCCACAGAGCACCTAATACAGGCTGGATGAAAAGAGTCAGTGCAATGCTTGCGACAGATGCTTCGCGCAATACCGACATCCAGTAAAAATAGGCAAATGCAGTTCCCATGGGTCCAAGCCACAGAAGTCCTGACACGCTTTTCCAACTCAAGTGAGAGAGTTCATAAAACATGTGCGGCCCTTCAATAGCAAAAGTGGACAGCGTCAATATCCCAACACCTGAGACAAGCGCAGCTCCAAACACACCCATGGGAGCATGTCGATCAATCAGTTTAAGACTTAAGACCGAATAACTGGCTTCTCCAATGAGGGCAGTCAGCATGAGCAGATTTCCGGAAAAATTCGCCGGAGTCCCCGATGCATCAATCCCACTCAGAACCCCGCTCAACAGAGCAAAGCCTGTCAGCGCCAGGCTGAACGCAAAATAGTGAAGCTGACTCAGCCTTTCTCCAAGCACGACTCGCGCAAGCGCTACCGTCATGAGCGGTTCCATCGCGACAATCAGAGCGTTATCCGTTGCGCGAGACGATTGCAATCCAGTCATCTGCAAAAGAGGCGCAAGACAAAAAGCCATGAATCCGACCCCTACGACAAACAATCCGTCGCGCATATTTCGGGGACGCAAAAACGCAGGCCCAAGGCCCCTCTTTTTTACAAACGGGATCGCAATCAAATAGGCAACCAGCGCACTGAGGTATCGAAGCCAGGCCGTAAGCGCAGGAGAAACGTCCGCAAGAACAAGCTTGGCCATTGCTGGATGCGCGGACCAGATCAGATTACAGAGAATCAGGCCCGCCAAAACATTCATAGACATCTTTTGAGGCACAGACATTCCGTGGGACGCAATGTGAGTGATGTTTAAGTCTGTTTTTTCCATAGTCAGTTGATGTATCAACGATAGTACACAGGTAACCTATGAGTCCGAAATCACCAAATCTTCTTGCATCCAAATCTCCCCAGGAATCCGCTGTTACAATGACGGAAATCGTTCTGCCGTCCGATACTAACGCGCTCGGTACTATTTTCGGGGGCAAGGTCATGAGCTGGATCGACATTGCGGCAGCCATGGCAGGGGGCCGACACGCTCGAAGAGTCGTTGTCACCGCATCCATCGATGCGCTTCACTTTCTGGCGCCGATAAAGCTCGGCCACTATGTGCACATCCGCGCATCGGTCAACTTTGCATCTAAAACCTCCATGGAAGTCGGAGTCCGCGTTGAGTCGGAAAATCCTCTGACGGGAGAAATGACTCATACTTCTACCGCCTACACGACTTTCGTGGCACTGGATGATTTAGGCCGCCCTACACCCATTCCCCCCATCAAGCCACAAACGCCCGATGAGTTGCGCCGTTTTGAGGCAGCAAAGAAGCGACGCGAGGCTCGCATGAGACTGGCGGAAGAGCTCAAGCAGGAAACCTGATCTTGGTGCGACGCAAAACCGCAGATTCGCGTTTAGCTTAAATTAATGTTTGGCTCTGAAGGATCCTCATTGTAGTTTCGCTCTCCTAGCGCGCATTGCGCCTGACCTGCAGTTTTCGGATAACTCGGAGATTCCAATGAGAAGCCCATTTTTGAATGCGATCGCTCTTTTCGTTTCAACCGCAGCGCTCTTTCTAGTTTCGGCAAGTGCTTCTGCGAACCCGCAACTCAGAGACTACCCGATCGAATTTCGCGTCAGCCTTCTTGAAAGACAAGTCAGCGAGATGAATCGCACGATGCTCGCGCTTCAAAAACGTGTCGAAGAACTTGCAGGTAATCCGCCTGCACCACCGGTCGAAATCATCGCTGCCTGCATGATCACTGATTCCACTTACTCGAGAACTTTTTTGGGCGTCGCTAAAAACAAGATCGACGCCGAATACAATGCTCGCAACGCCTGTCAGGTTAGCCTTTCATCAACCAATCTTTGCGGAAAATCTGCAAGCTTGAAGTGCGATGACAACTCCAAGCCAAACGATGCACATGGCTTTATTTGCATGGTGACAGACTCCGCCTACTCAAAAAACTTCCGCGGCACTGGACGCACTCCGGTTGAAGCCGAAGCGAAAGCCAAGCAAGCCTGCCAGAATAGCGCTGGTCCGAGCAATTGTGGACCAGTCGCCGCTCGTTGCGCTGAACAATTCTAAGACCAGTCCTAAGAATAACTCTCAATTAATCGGCAAGCTCGCCAACATCAGAGTCTTCCTCTGGTAGCCAATACTTCTGGTACTCTTCGATGAAGGCGAGCTTTGTCGTATCTTTGATTCGATCGATGTAAAGCACGCCTGCAAGATGATCGAGCTCATGCTGGAAAACAGTCGCTAGAAAATCTTCGGCAACGATGGTCTGAGGCTTTCCTTCGTGATCCAGGTAATCGACCTGGATTTTCCTTGGCCGATAAACAAGGCCTCGAAGTTCAGGAACCGAGAGACAGCCTTCCCAAAACCCCTGCTCCTTCTCATCCAATACAGTAATCTTCGGATTGAAAAGAACTTTGAGCGGTTGTTCTCCCTGGCCAGGATATCTTTCATTCCCCTCATCAAAACCAATCAAAGCGAGCTGAATGGACTCATGCACTTGAGGGGCCGCAAGGCCGATTCCGCCATACTCTTCCATCGTCTCGATCATGTCCTCGATCAGCTTTTCGATCTCGGGCGAACGAATCTCTTTTACAGTGAGCTCACGCGCTTTTTGACGAAGAACGGGATGGCCCATTCGGGCGACTTTCAAAATCGACATGATTACTTACTCCAAATGCGTTCTGACTTCCCAGAGCCAAGGGAAGCACTTCTTGGCGGTGGTTGAGCGAAGATAATCCACACCGCTCGAGCCCCCCGTACCACGCCTATGTCCAATCACGCGCTCAACGACGCGCACATGGTGCTCACGCCAAAGTCCTAAATACTCGTCAAACTCTACCAAAGACTCACTCAACATATAGAGAGGCGAATACTTGGCAGGATCCTGATAGATCGGACGGATCGCGCGGATGACTTCCTCACCCACCTTCTCATCGCCTGCGAGCTCCACGGATGCCGCTTTTTCCGGAACATTGAAGCCCTGATCCCGAAGCAGTTGATAGAAGGCCATGCGAAGATCGGTGCCTTGAAGTCTCTTTTCAAGACGGGACACGTAGCCCGGACGGTTCTTGAAGTGCTTGAAATAGCGCTCGTCCTTCAAGCCTGCAAGAAACTCGACTTCACGGAACTGGGTGGACTGAAAACCGCTCGCAGGATTGAGGCGATCGCGGAATTGCAAAAACTCCGCAGGCGTCATGGTCTCAAGAATATGAATCTGCTGAACCAGAAGCTTCATGATCTGGTTGATACGATTCATGAAGTGATGAGCTCTGAGAATCTGCCCCGATTGCATGTAAGAGATCGAATTCTCCATCTCATGCAAAATCAGCTTGAACCAAAGCTCATAGGCCTGATGGATGACGATAAAAAGCATCTCATCATGATGCGCGGGCGATGACTGTGGAACCTGGAGCCCTAAAAGGTCATCCACTTTGAGGTAATCGTTGTACGTCAAATCTCCTTGTCCATAGACAGAAGGATTTGCATGCATCGGACATCCTCTGGGTACATCGTCCTTTGAGTCACTCATGAGAGACCTCCAATGGGTTACTTCTTGATAGTCGCGTAGATTTCGTTGAGCTTCGCAGAAGACTCAGCCTCGATATCCTTGTGAAGCGAATTACCGTGAGAATCAATCGTCACGACGGCGGAAAATCCTTCCACGCGAAGTTCCCAGATCGCTTCCGGGCTTCCGAATTGATCGTAGCCATGAACGTTCTTCACTTCTTTAATGGCTTCGGCAAGAACTTGCGCCGCACCACCGATGGCATGCAGGTAAACGCAACCGAACTTCTGGCAGGCCAGGCGAGTCTTCTCACCCATTCCACCTTTTCCGATCACACCGCGAAGCCCGTGCTTTTCGATGATGCCGGCTTGGTAAGGCTCTTCACGAATCGAGGTCGTTGGGCCCGCAGCCGTCACAACCCACTTGCCGCCCTTTTTCATGACAACCGGGCCGCAGTGATAAATGATTCCATCTTTGAAACTGATTGGGGGTTCATTGCCGTCGTGTATCCACTTGTGAACGGCATCACGGCCAGTGAAAATCATGCCCGTGATCTCAACCATATCGCCCACTTTCAGAGCGCGAATTTTTTCTTCAGTAAACGGTGCTTCGAGTCGAATCATAACTTCCTCTTAGTAGAACCACTTCTTGATTTCGCCCTTGGCGCTCACTTGCGCGCCCTGACGACGGAATGCCCAGCACATGTACGAGACACTGACAAAGTAAGAGGCAGGCAAGCGATTCAGGACGCCGACCTTGGTGCCGAGAAGCGTGGTTTTACCGCCAAAACCCATAGGGCCGATTCCAAGCTTGTTGGCTTCGTCCGTCACATCTTTCTCAAGAGTTGCAAGAACCGGGTTGGTGTTCTTATCGGTCATCTTTCTCAAGAACTGCTCCTTGGAATAAGCATAGCCCGTTGCGCGGTCGCCACCGATCGTGACGCCCAGGATTCCTGGGCCGCAGCCTTTGCCTTGAGCCTGTTGAACTGCATCGAGAATGCACTTCTTGACGCCAGCCAGATCACGTCCTGCACCAATGCGGGAGTCAGGCAGACTGTATTGAGCTCCGACGTTTTCGCAGCCCCCGCCCTTGAGCATCAGGCGAATGTCGAAATGATCCTTCTTCCAAGGCTCCAGATGCAGACTCGGGGTGCCAGGACCAACGTTCGTTCCGTTGTTCTTGCCCGTAAGGCTATCCACGCTGTTTTGACGGAGGTAGCCTTTCTTGGTGGCTTCTGAGACCGCCTTGCGAATCACCTTGGTCAAAACTTCAGCGTCAGTCTTGTAGGGATAATGGATGTAGAAAAGAATGCTTCCCGTGTCTTGGCAGAGTGGCTGGCTCTTGAGCTTTGCAAGATCAATATTCTTTTGAATGATCCCCAGCGCATAATCGCCGCGTGACTCAGGCTGCTCTTGTTGCTTGCCCTGCTTAATGGACTCAATCACGTCTTTTGGGAGCTCGGTTGAGGTCTTACGAATGATTTCCACAAAGGCTTCAAGGAACTTCTTTTGCTGCGTCGTGTTCATATGACCTGCACTCTATCTCGTCCGGAGCGCCGCGCGCAAGTAGCCTGAGAAGGCATTTCTTGATATGAGCCTAGAAATGGCGGCGAAGTTCTCCAAATTTGAGCAAGGCACTCCCCCTCCTGGCTACGTCGATACCGAAATTATCCGACTCACCAAGAATGGTGTTTGGCTGGCCGATGGTAATGAGATCACTCATGAGCCTACCCTTCGACTTTTCGCAAAGAGCCTCAAACGGGATGAGACGAGCTATTTTCTTCATGTCGGTCGCGAAATGAAGCGAATCGTGGTCGAAGACACCGCTTATTTCGTCGAGCGAATTGAGGGAGCTTCTGCTCAAGGCTATCTTCTTCACCTCAGTGATGGGACAAGCGAAAAACTCAATCCCGAGACTCTTCGTTATCAATCCGGGCGACTGACTTGCCTCGTTCACTCAGGCGAAGATGAAGCGAAGTTTCTTTCGATTCCTTATATGGAGCTGCTCAAGCTCGCTGATGAGGACGAAAAAGGCTATTTCATCCAAATCGAAGGCAAGCGAATCGGGCTTTAGCCACTGCCATTCTTACGCATGCTTTCGAGAGCAAGGACCATGTCGCCGCGAACTTTCTCAATCAGCTGATCCATTTGATCGTTTGCAAAAGCCTGTTGGATTTCCTGGGCGCTCACCGGCGGAAGGTAGAAGAGTCGAATGACACCTTTTTTTGGAAAGAATCCGTTTCTGGGTAAGAGCTGATACGCCCCATCGACCACAACCGGGCAAATGGGCGCCTGCGCTTCGTAAGCAAGATGAAATGCGCCTTTTTTGAAAGGAAGAATCTTACCGTCGTAGGTCCGGGTACCTTCTACTGCAATATAGAGCGAGCGCTTTTCATCGCGTATTTTCTTTCCAACCCCCGCAAGCGCAGCCAAAGCCTTCTGGTGATGCTTGCGGTCCACTCGAACAAACCCAAATGCCCACCACGCCAGATTGATGATGGGAATGAAGATGACTTCTTTCTTACCAATGGCCATGGGCGCAGGCGCAGCAGTTGCCGCAGTCCATAAGACATCAAGCGCGCTTTGATGATTAATGATGACAACGCGGGGGCTCCGATCAGTCAGATTATCCGGGTTTACAAACTCAAGGCGGATACCCAAAATCCAAAGCAACGCCTTGCCCCAAAAATGGATGGAGCCCGTGGTCCAACGCTCCGAAAGTTTTTTGAACGAGAGCGCATAGACCAGAAGCACCGCTGGCCAATACAGGATCGTAAATATCCAGGCGATGAGGACCCTCAGCATCACAACTCAATGTGCATCAATAATCGGGCCGTCAATCTTCTTAGGAGCCTTGATCATGGCCAGCGGGATCAAACCGCAGGCCACGATGATCATAATCACCCAGCAGATTTGCTCAAAGCTGAGGATGAAAACTTGCTGCCCCACCCGTCCTGCAATGGTCTTGGTCGCGATTTGCTCAGCATTCCAAAGCCCGATTTGCCCGCTCATCCGTGACACTGGCAATGAACGCGCCTGGTTAGCCGCTTGAATCACTGACACGTTAAAGATGTTCACCTTTTCGAGAAGGTCATTGTAGTGCTGCGCACCAAAGCGAGTCAGAAGCGTATCGAGCGATGAAATGCCGATACTTCCACCAATCTGACGGAAGAAGTTCTGCATCCCTGCAACCTGTCCAAGCTCTTCCCCACGGAATGCGCCCAGAACCATCTGATTGATTGGAACAAACAGAAAAGCCATCGCGACACCGCGGAAAATCAATGGCAGATAGATATCATGCGCACCGGTTTGCGACGTAAAGCGTGACATCAATAGAATCGAGATCTCACCCAAAGTAATACCGACCAGCACCAGAACTTTTGGGCTGATCTTTTTAAGCATCATCCCCACCGGCAACATAAATACTGCAGTTGCAACTGATCCCGGAATGAAAAGCTCGCCTGTCTGGGTTGCTGACATTTCGTGGATGACTCGCGACACGAAAATCGGAACAACGAAAGTTAGCGAATAAAGCATGATCCCGAGCATGAGCATTAAGGCCGTCCCGGAACGAACGATGGCGTTCTTGAAGAGACGAAGGTTCATGATCGGATTAGGGATACTCAGCTCCCACCAAATGAAAGTTGAGATACCTGCTACTGCGAAAACGGCGCAGGCTTTGATCGCGTTGGAATCCCACCAGCCGTCAGCTTCACCGCGCTCCAACACATACTGGAAGCAACCGACGCCAACGCAAAGGAAGAAGAGTCCCCACCAATCCACTCCATGGCGCTTTCCATCTGCCGCATGGACTTGTTGGTAAGAAGCATCTTGCACGTTCATCCAGGACATCACACTGGCCAGCATACCCAGCGGAACGTTGACGTTGAAAATCGAGCGCCATCCAAAATTGTCCGTAAGATATCCACCGAGAGTCGGACCCAAAGCAGGGCCCACCATGACGCTCATCCCGAAAATAGCCATGGCCATGCCGGCCTTCTCGCGGGGGAATTGCTCCTGGATCAATGTCTGGGAAGTTGGAAGAAGTGCACCGCCGGCCAAGCCTTGAATAATACGGAATACCACGAGGAAAAACAGATTAGGCGCCATACCGCAGGCGAACGACGCAATCGTGAAAATCAGAATTGCCGTCGTGAAATACTTTCGTCGCCCCAAGCGCGTTCCTAGCCAGGCCGCAATCGGAAGAACGATCGAGTTTGCGATCATGTATGCCGTGGTGACCCAGCTGATCTCATCCAGCGTAGCTCCCAGGTTTCCCATCATGGTGGGAATGGCGACGTTCACGATCGACGAGTCGATAATCTCAAGCAGAGATGCGATAGCCGCGGTAAAAATGATGGCTACTGTTCTGGCGTTCATAAATGGATGTGCCTCATGATGAGTACTAAGAAGGGTCCGATAGGTACGTCCTTTCTTTATAAAACGATCGTTTTAATCAGTCAAACAATCGTTTTAACTACTAAGTAATCAATGATAAAGGACAGTTATGCCTACTCTACTGTCTTCTCCTTGGACCATTTTGATTATCGCGGGCCTTCTTGAGGTTTGCTGGTCCATCGGGCTCAAATATACGCAAGGATTCACCCGCCTCTGGCCGAGCGCTTTTACGCTCCTGACTTTAGCGGGAAGTATGTACCTTTTGGCCCGTGCCACGCGTGACCTCCCTATTGGAACGGCCTATGCTGTTTGGGTGGGAATTGGATCTCTCGGAGCAGCCCTTTTGGGAATCGCTCTCTTTCATGAGTCCGCATCCCCACAGCGGTTGCTCTTTTTGGGACTTCTCTTGATTTCAATCATTGGTCTCAAATTCACTGCAGACCATTAAAAGTATTATTAAATCGCGGATATTCACTAACTTACTTCATTTCCTTCTATACCACTCACTCTATAATCACATGAATGGGACGACGGGCAATCCTTGCCATTTCCGTGTTTGTACTGACTGCTGGATCAGGTGATCTCAGCATGTCCATGTCAATTCAGTTCAATTTAGGAGTTGCCCAAGCCGCTCAGCTCACCCAGGAAGAAGCCTGCGAGATCCTGGGAATTGCCAGGAACGCCTCCCCTGCCGAAATCAAAAAGGCATTTCGCAAACTAGCCCTGAAGTATCATCCTGATCGCCTGCATGCGAAAGCTGACGAAGAGAGCTTCAAGAAAATCAGAAAAGCCTACGAACTCTTGCATCCTAAACAACTCCCCGAACAAGCGGATGTTGCGCCCTCACGCCATTCAAGATCTTATTCGATCGATCCAGAAACTTATCGCGAAGCCCAAGAACTGGCGAAAATAGAAATCATGGAGGGTGGCATAGGCATCACATTCCCCCAGGAGGCCAACAAATGGGCGGAAAGAATGGCAAGAATCTATTCACACAATGACTTCGAGCTTTGGTCAGTGAAATACATTTCCGCCTTACGCCTGGCTTTGATGCCCATATCAGAAGGCGGCCTGGGCCTCGCGAAAGATAAAGACAAGCTTGCATATGCCACCAGCTGGGCTCAAGCAAGTGCGGCACTTCATAAAAACATCTCTGACTTTGATGCATGGGCCGAGCGCTATGATGCCGCCCTGAAGTTCTCGACTCAATATCCTCAGGTTGCCGGTTTGCCCAAATCGACCAGAAATCTTGAGGCCAAAGCTGCAGCTGAAACTGCAGCCGCAAAATGGGCGATAAAAAAAGCGAGCGAATTTTCCACGATAGCCGCGTTCAACCAGTGGGCTGCCGCGGAAGCCAAGCGCTCCCGCTCTCCCCTCGCTTGTTTTATCAGGCTCATTCAATCAAAAGCCGGCAATTCAAAAGTCCGCTTCTGATCCAGGGCGCCGCTGTTGGATCTTCCATACGGCAAATGAAAGAAATCAGCCGTGGCCGCCCATGAGGAATGGCTGAGCCATGAAGCTCAGGTCGCGAGCCTTGGTGCTTCTCTCAAAGAAGGCACGTGCCTCATTCCAAAGAGCTTCTGGTTCGGGGATGCTGAACACTTGTTTGCGAAACTCATGGCATCCAGGAAAGCCCGAGGAGTACCAAGCCAGGAATTTACGCGCATGAATCATCGCAGTTCGTGGCTGATAAGTTTCATGAAGCATCTTTTGCTGCTCATCGATCAAGCGAATGTAGCGCTCAGCCTGAGGAGGCGTAAACGTCTCGCCTTTCCAGACTGCGTAGGCTTGTTCAAAGATGAATGGGTTTCTCAGAGCGCCACGTCCGATAAGAACTGCGTCCACGCCATACTCGCGAACGCGTTGAACTGCTACTTCACCGGTATTGATATCACCATTCCCAATGATCGGAAGTGAGCTCTTGGCTTTAATGTTTCCGATAAAATCCCAATCCGCCAGGCCACTGTAGCCTTGCGCGCGCGTGCGACCATGGATTGCAACCCAGGCGACACCTGCATCCGTCGCCGCCTTGACGACATCCAGAGCATTGCGGGTTTCAGAGTCCCAACCCGTACGGATCTTGATGGTGACAGGAATCTTCACGGACTTGACCATCGCCTCAAGAGTTTTTCCGAGCGAGATCGGATCACGGCACATCGCAGAGCCCGCGCCCTTTTTCACGACCTTGGGAACAGGGCAGCCTAAATTGAGATCGACAAAGTCTGCGCCAAGCTTTTCAACGTGCTGCGCGGCCTTGCAGAGAATCTCCGTCTCTTCGCCAAAAATCTGAAGCCCTACAGTGCGCTCTTCTTCATGAAAGCGAAGAAGATCCAAAGTGCGCTGCCCCGAATACTCAATGCCGTTGGCAGAGACGAGCTCCGATACGACCATCGAGCTTTGCATCCGGCGCATCAGTCTGCGGAACGGAGAGTTCGTGATTCCTGCCATCGGTGCAAGCACGAATGGGTGATCGAGTTTGAATGGACCTACTTGAATTTGACTTTGTGTTTTTTGGGGTACTGCTGAGACGCTCATGACTTCAAACTTTCGATTTCGGCGCGCTCCTTTGGCGCATCTTTTGTGAGGATGTCGCATCCATCCTTCGTGATTAAGATATTGTCTTCGATCCGGATCCCGATGTTTTTGAAACGCTCAGGGACCGCGCGATCGGTTGGCTGCATGTAAAGGCCCGGCTCGATCGTAAAGACCATGCCTGGCTCAAGCTTTCTTGGCTCGCCGTTCTTTTGATAGAGGCCCACGTCATGGACATCCATTCCTAGCCAATGTCCGGTGCCGTGTGGATAAAAGCGGCGCATTTCGCTCGTGCGCAAAATCTCTTCTGCTTTGCCCTTTAAAAGACCGAGGGAAAGGAGTCCATCGACGAGCACTTCGGTAGCGCGTTTGTGAATCGCGTTCCATGGAGTGCCAGGCTTGGAGATGGCAATTGTCTCTTTCTGAGACTTCAGAACCAAATCGTAAATCTGCGCCTGAGCGTCTGTGAAGTTCCGACCTACCGGGAAAGTGCGCGTGATATCGGCCGTGTAATAGCCATACTCGCCGCCTGCATCGACCAGAAGAAGTTCGCCATCACGCAAGACTTCGTTGTTGGCGCGATAGTGAAGGCAGGTTGCGTTCTTTCCGCCAGCGACAATGCTTCCGTAGCCAACGCGTGCACAACCTTTGCGGCGGAACGTGTAATCGATCAAGGCTTCGATCTCATACTCGTTCATTCCAGGGCGCACTTCGCGCATGGCCGTTTTGTGGGCTTCAGAGGTGATCTCGCATGCTTTTCTTAAGAGCGCGATTTCTTCCGAGCTCTTAAAGAGGCGCATCTCTCCGATGAGCTCTTGAGGATCCGCAACCGACAACAAAGCCTTGCCGGCGCGTCCTTGGGTTCTACGAACTTTCTCGAGTCCCGCCTGAACCTGACGATCCAGAACTTCAGACTGACCTAAGCGATAGTAAACTCGGTCGCAGCCCTGAAGTAGATCGACGATCTTCTCATCAAATTGGCTGGTGAGATAAGCTTCATCGACTCCGAAAACTTTCAGTGCGCCTTCAACGCCGTAGCGCTCGCCTTCCCAGATTTCCATCTCAGGATCGCGTTTGCGGACAAACAAGACCGAGCGATAGGTTCCAGGCTTGGACTTCTGAGGCGCAAGAACGAGCCATGCTTCAGGTTCTTCAAATCCAGAGAGGTAATAGAAGTTACTCTCCTGGCGGAAGGGATGATGAACATCCGGGTTTCTTAAAACCTCCGCGCTCGAAGGAAAGATAAAAGCAGCCCCTGGATTTGCGTTCGCAAGAGCATCTCGGCGCGCTTTGAAGTAGGATGGAACTTGAGTCAGAAGCATTGCACCACTAGTTAACTGAAATGGTCAAAAATGGCAAATCTGGGAATCGTTTTCGATCTCGACGGGACGCTCGTTGATTCACTCTCTTTTACATTAGAAGCCTTTAATTACGGCATCGTCAGCCAAGGCGGAAAAGCCCTTTCCCCTGCTGAAATCATGAAGTTTTTCGGTCCCGGTGAAGGAGATATTTTCTCAGCTATTTTGGGAGAGGCAAAGTCCGTCCCCGCCTATCTGGCCTACCAACGCTTTGTCGACGAGAACCTCCAGAAGATGCCTTTGCATACTGGGGTTCCAGAGCTTCTCGAGCAGCTGAAATCCGCGAGTGTTCCTATTGCGATTTTTACGGGGCGGAGCTGGCCGACGACTGAGCTGATTTTAAAGCATCATGGGCTTCTCGATCGCTTCATTACGATCGTAGCCAGCGACCATGTGAACATGCCCAAGCCTTCGCCCGAAGGACTTCATCTGGCTCTCTCAAAAATGAAGCTTCGTCCTGCCGATGTTCTTTTCGTCGGCGATTCTCATTTTGATATGCAGGCCGCGCGAGTCGCGGGTGCCAAGGGAGTTGCTGCGCTTTGGGATTTACTTGCGGATAGAAAGAGTCTTGAAAAACAGAATCCTCATCATTGGGCTAAGACGCCTGGTGAGATTTTTGAGATTTATAACGGGCTCTGAAAGAGTGACCTCATCCAGGATGATTATATGAAAGTTTCGCTATTTTCGTTTTTAATCAGCGTATGCCTTGTGGGCTGCTCGACATTGAAAATGAGCGACTCTAACTCAAAAATAAGATCACCAGGAAGTTTGGATTCTCTTGTGAAATATTCGAAGATATCAGGAATATTTTTGAATTTTCAAAATGGGCAGCGAATAAGTACGGGTATTTCTTATTCGAGTCAGGAGTTCCGATCAGCTCAAAAAGAGTTAGTTATTCAAACCTATGAAAACAATACCGTTATTGAAACCCATCTTCTCTTAAAAGGACCTAAGTCCTTAGAGTTTATCAGCCGATCTAATGATCCTAGAATTCCGGTCATTACAGGTGAATTTTTTAATTCTGATTATGAGGAATGTATTTTGAAATCCTCGCTGCCTGATAAAAACATCAGCATCAGTGGGATTGTAACAAAGATAGACTTGAAACATGCCCTTAGTACGAAGACTTTGACCGATTCATCTTCAGGGAAAATAACAGGAATCATGCAAGAGCAGGTTGAGTTGATCTCCGAATCCGAGTTTAAGGCGGCACTTAATTTAAAATGACTATGTGACGGCAGAAGGATTTTTAACTAAGGCGCAAAAAGCTCAGCAAGAGCAAATAGCACCTTACGCTTTGTAGAAGTATTGATTGATCCAAGGCTCTTCACTGCGCACGTTCGAATTTGATCGAGATCAAATGATAGAGATAAAAAAAACGCCCCACTGGAAAACCAGTGAGGCGTGATTTGAATCCAGAAAGCAGACCTTGACGCAACGCTTCGCCGCAGCGAAGAAGCGCCGCTGCAAAGTCAGGTATTTAAGCCTTCGACATCCTCTTGCGGCCGTAGTCCTTCATGGTGTCTTCGGCGGTTTGAATGATGCTTTCGGTAATCTCCCAAACCTTCTTGCCCTTCACGAGAGCATGAAGCTTTTCGAAGAGAGCTTCATCGAGGAATGGCGTGACCTTGCCGCTTTGGTACTCAGCTTCCTTCTCGCCATAGAGGCCGAGGAAGGTCTTGTCGTTGAACCAGGATTCGCGGTTGTGATCAGCAAGCTTTTGCAAAAGCGCTGGGGATGGGTTTCTTTGAAGGTACTCAAAGAACATTCCGCTTGGAGGCGAGCCTGGGAAAAACCATTCGCCTGAGAAAATCTGAATCACGTCATCGCTCTCATCGCGAAGGATTGGAGTGATGAAGTTCACGCCGCGCTCAATCGCGTGACGATGGAAAGCCATGAGGTCTGGAGTTCTGAGAGCAATGTGCTGCCAGTGAGCTGCGGCCTTGTGACCATCGAGCATTTCGCGCACGTGAGATGGCTGCGTCTTTGGCTCGGAAGGTTGCACGACTGCGATCATCGTGTTGTCGAGCTTTTCGTTGTACTCGCCGCCGTGACCGACTTGCATCGCAAAAGTCAGAGACTCTTCGCCCTGTCCCTTGACCCATTCTTTACGCTTTTCATAGAGCATGTGCTCAGGAGTGCAACCAAAGATCGTTCTGAAGATCAGATACGAAACATTGTAGAGCTCGGGTTGAACGAGCAGGGTCATGTGATCGACTTTGAAATTGAGGTAAGATGGGCGTGTCATATGAGCGGTTCTATCCTGGGTCCGAAGTTATTTCAATCCAGGGATAATCACGCGGGGCACAACGCCCAGCTGGCGAACTAAAAAGGCGCCACCCCTAGCAAGTAGAAGTGGCGCCCCAATATAATATAAAGATCAAAGAGAATAACCGACTAGTTCAGAAGACCTGAGCTATTCGAATCCGCCGTCACAGCAACCGAAGTCGCTGCCTGAGCAGCTTGAGCTGCTGCATGCGTGGCCTGCAGGAAGGACGTTTGACGATCGTAGTCGACGTAGGTGTAACCATGCAGAACGCCTTCGTAGAAGTTCTGAAGCTCAACACCTTCACGTGGCTTGATCGAACCTTCTCGAACCTTGGCGTCGATTTGCTCTTTTACGCGCTTCTCAAGATCGGTCGCGCTGTACTGAATCCACGAGAGCAGGCTTGCAACGTTGTTCCCTTTGATGACTTCTTCGATGTAGTAGCCACCTGGCTCCGTCTCATCGAGGAAAACGTGAACTTCGTTCACGCGGCCAAAGAGGTTGTGTAAGTCGCCCATGATGTCCTGGTACGCGCCCATCAAAAAGAAACCCAGGTAATAAGGCTCACCTGGCTTGAGCTGATGGAGCGGAAGCGTATCCTTGATATCGCGCAAGTCGATGAACTTGGAGACCTTGCCGTCCGAGTCGCAGGTAATGTCGACCAGGGTCGCTTGGCGAACCGGTTCTTCATCGAGGCGATGAATCGGAACGATTGGGAAGAGATGTTGAATCGCCCAATGGTCCGGCATCGATTGGAAAACGGAGAAGTTACAGAGATACTGATCAGCGAGATGCTTGTTCAGTGCTTCCACTTCATCTGGAACGTACTTGAGGCCCGCGGAGTTCTTATGAATCACTTTGCAGATCTGCCAGAAGATGTGTTCCACCTTCGCGCGGTCTTCAAGGGATAAGAAGCCGAGCTTGAACATGCTCAAAGCTTCTTCCTTGCGCTGAACAGCGTCGTGGAAGTGTTCGAGGAGGTTCTTTGCGGAGAGATGCTTCGAGAGATAGCGCATCTCCTTCACCACATCGTCTTCGTCCGCGGTTTCTTCCATCGAGATCGGAGCTGCGCCAACTTCGATGCTTCCGAAGACGTTGACGATCAGAACCGAGTGATGAGCAACCAATGCGCGACCGGTTTCGGACACGATGTTTGGCTCTGGCACTTCTTCGGCCTGGCAAACTTCCTGGATCGAATAAACGACGTCGCTCACATATTCCTGGAGCGAGTAGTTCATCGAGCTGTCAAACGCGGTGCGGGAGCCGTCGTAATCGACTGCAAGTCCGCCGCCCACATCGAGGAACTCGATATTGAGTCCCATCTTGCGGAGCTTCGAGTAAATGCGAGTTGCTTCCTTCACCGCATCCTTCACGGTGCGAATGTTGGTGATCTGAGAGCCTACGTGGAAGTGGAGAAGCTTGAAGCTGTCTTCCAGGCCTTCGCGACGCAGAATCTGAACAGCGTGGAGAATCTCTGGAGTCGTCAGACCGAACTTGGCGTTCTCGCCCCCGCTGGATTCCCACTTGCCGCTTCCTTTGGAAGCGAGCTTGCAGCGAATGCCGATTTGAGGCGTGACACCCAGTTCACGAGCCACGTGAATGATCTGATAAAGCTCAGAAAGCTTTTCGACCGTGATAATCGTGCGCTTACCGAGCTTGATGCCCATGAGCGCCGTCTTGATGAAAGCGTAATCCTTATAACCGTTGCAAAGGAGCAAGGCGTTTGGGGAGGTCGGCATTGAGACGATCGCGGCAAGCTCAGCCTTGGAGCCTGCTTCGAGACCGAAGTCGTATGGGCGGCCGGCATCGAGGATTTCCTCGACCACTTCGCGCATTTGATTAACCTTGATCGGATAGACGCCCTGGAAGCGGCCCTTGTATCCGAATTCGGCGATGGATTTCTTGAACGCTTCATTGAGCGTCACCACGCGATGGCGAATGATGTCCTGAAAGCGAATCAGAACCGGAAGCTCAAGACCTTGCGCGCGAATTTCTTCGACGACCGCAGAGAGATCGACTCCTGGCCCTTCCCCACGCTTAGGGTGAACAGTGAGGTTGCCGGTGGGATTCATGCTGAAATACTGATCCCCCCAGTTCTCGATGTTGTACAACTTCAAAGAATCCGAAACTCCCCATGTTCTCATGGACATCCCCTTACCACCTTAGACGCACCACCTCAAACCAAAATCATACTCGCTTGAATCATATTCAAAGACTGAAATGGTGATTTCTTCAGTATGGACCAAGTTCGTTTCGGAAGCACAACCCAAACTTTCGGGGATTAAATTTTGAGGGCCAGAAAATAAAAAAAAGGCGCCTGAGCTTTCGCCCAGACGCCTGAACAGGAGCTCAAGCCCAAAAATTATTCAGAATGGCGGTCATATGCCCGGAGACTGGTATCACAACGTCCCGTGAAGGCATGATTTGCCGCGCGCTGAGTGGGAGTTTGCTCGAACATGCGACGCATTCCTGGCACGTTCACAGCCTGCATCCGACGGACTTCGCTGTCAGAAGGATTATGGGATTGGCCAAGCTCAAAGAGAATCGACCAGATTCCATGCTGCCAGTACGCGTAGTCCTCGTAGGCGCCATCCGCAGGGTAGATCACCTCGGTGTTTCGGCCTGTTTGATAGTGACTTTCCTGGGTCGCAGCCTTGACCAGGTTCTGAAAAATTCCGTCATATGCGGTGCTTAGGTCATGTGAGGAGATTCCCCAAGGATAAACAACCGCAGGATAATAAGTGTGAAGCGTTGCCGATCCGATAATCCCCTGCTGGTTAATGAACTGAGCCAAAGCGGCCGTCGAACGAAGCTTCCATGGACCTTCCGTGCCACAAGGACCCGGATAGTCGCGATTTGGATCGACATGGATTCCTTGAGCATTGATCTCATAGCGGTCACGACGATCAAATCCGTTCGTGTTCAGAACCGGAATCACGAAAATAGTCTGGCCATGGATAGGTTGATCCGCGACCGATGCGGCAAATGCTTTTGCGACTTCGGTGGAGCCGTATTCGTTTCCGTGATGAGTTGCGACCAGAAGATGGCGGACATTGTTGGGGTTACCATCGCCAATCATTGCGCCGACGATAGGCTCGCCGTTATCGGCGATGCCCAGCGTGAAAAGCTGAACGGTTTTAGGATGATCCGCCGCGAGCTTTTGCATGAACGCTTTCACGTCCTTGTAGTTGTTGGATAATGGGATGTTGGGATTCGTAGGGGCAGCAAGCGCTTGGACTGCGAACAAAAGTCCCAGCACCGCAAATCGAGCGTAACGGGTCATTCCATGACTCACTTTCGATAGTATCGCGGTTAGTAAAATCCGTTTCAGCCGGCTTATAAGGCTGCAAAATTTGCCGGCTGGTCGAGAGTGTATACCCGCTCGCTCAAACAAAGAAGGCACACTGCATCATGAAATAAAACAGATGCAGTGTGCCTTTTTGAATTTTAATAACGCAAGACTGTAAGCCGGGTTCTGTCTTCGCCGCTCGCATGCGAGCAGCGGAGGCGATCATTCCTCTGGGACTTGTATTGCTACAAGCCTCAAGCGGCCTTACCCGAGGGCATGGTCGAGCCGACCTTAACGCCCCCCTATTTGGCCTTGCTCCAGGTAGGGTTTGCCATGCCGTTTTCGTCACCGAAAACGCGGTGGGCTCTTACCCCACCGTTTCGCCCTTACCCTCTGATCGAAACCAGAAGGCGGTATGTTTTCTGTTGCACTTTCCGTCACCCGAAGACTTTTGGCCACCGGGTGCCTGGCCGTTAGCCAGTACCTTGCTTTTTGGAGCCCGGACTTTCCTCCCGCTCTGCCCGCATTGTGTTCGATTCAGAAACCGAAGCTTCCTTTCCGAACACGCAGAACAAAGCCAGCGATCGCCCGTCTTGCGTTAAACTTTAAACTTCTTTCTAACCGTTGTTCTGAGTCGCTTCGGTTGCAGCACCTGGGACAAACAGGAGCCGATGGCAGCTTGGGCACGAGTACATCTGCAAGTTCTTGCGGATCTCGTTATAAAGCTGCGGCGGCACCATCATGTTGCAGCCTTTGCAACGCCCGGCGACGGCTGGGACAAATCCCAGACCTGCGCGAGCGCCACGAACGCGATCGTAAGTCGCAAGCGTGCGAGGATCGACCTGAGAAGAGTACTGAGCTCTCTCACTCAAGAGCGTGTTCAAATCTTTTTCAATTTGACCGCTCTGAGTTGAAACAACGTTGGCTTGAGCTTCGCGCTCTTTTTGAACCTTCTCAAGCTGAGCTGTCAGGTCGCCCACGACTTTGCGGACGCCGTCCATATCGCCGTTGGACTTCTTGAGCTGCTCTTCAAGAGTTCCGCTTTGCTTCTTGAGTTGCTCGATCTCTTTGTTGACCGCAGTAAATTCCTGCGAGTTCTGTACGGACTCCAAACGAGTCGTAGAACGGGTCAAGCGGTCGCGATTGATATCAAGCGCAGCAAGCGTTTGCTTTTGAGTCTTTTCGATCTCAGCAAGCTCAGCGTTTTTAGTTTTCACGTTGGCTTGAATCTTAGCCATCGACTGGTCCAAGGTCTTGAGTGCCTCAGGAAGAGCCGACTTGTTCTTTTTGAGCTGATCGATTTTAAGATCCAATTCTTGGAGATGCTCCAAGGCTTTCAATTGTTCAGCGAGCGATCTGGATGCCGAATTTTGCTGACTCACGGGTGTCCTCCTAAAAAAACAACTCTCAAAATTTTTACGATCTATCTATGTTACCCATGACCGCCTTCGAAATCCATTCCCATTGCGATCAATTCTAATTTGTCCTACTGTCGAGCCCCTCGGTAATTTTTAAGATCGTTAAAAATACTTTTGGGTCCGGACAAAAAGCTCGGTTGCCTTCAGGCCTGATTGAACAAGCCATTGGTGAACGGTCTTTACAAAAAATCGCTCGCTCTCAGTATGGCCGAGCTCCAGAACCCTCATAGAAGAGCTCCTGGCTGCAAGCGCCTCGTGATAACCCGCTTCGCCCGTGATCATCAGATCACATCCTAACGAAGCTGCAGCTCCCACGACCGACGCTCCCTTTCCTGCTGCAAATGCCACTCGTCGAATCGCGGGTTCCCGAGTGCGTTTGGTTCGAGCAGGTTGAGGCTCGCAATCCGTCAATAAATAACCGTTTACGTTAAAGAGCCTTCTAACATCTCGAAGCACTTCTGAAAAGGCCTTGGGTTCAGGGAATTCTCCCCAAAATCCATAACCTAGTCCTCGCACCAGGCCGACCGAGGACGGAGCCTGCTCCAGGGAATAGAGATCATAGGCAACTTCTTCGTAAGGATGTGCTTTCAACATCGCCTGCACGATCGATCTTTCAAGCCCCCGAGGCACCACCGTTTCCAACCGGACTTCAGCAGCAGCCTCAAGCTTTCCTGGTCTTCCTAAGAAGGGATTCGTGCCAGGAGCGCCTCGGAATGTGCCCTGTCCCTGAACCGAAAAGGTGCAAGAGTCGTAATTTCCAATATGCCCAGCTCCCGCCTCAGACAGCGCCAACCGAACCTGGTCAGCATGAGAAAGTGGAACAAAAACAGCGAGCTTCAGGAGAGATTCCATAGGCTTATCTAAAAGCCTTCCCTTTGGCTCAAGCCCGAGCCCCTTGGAAATAGACTCTGCGACTTCCAAAGCGCATCGATCAAAATTGGTATGATAGGCCGCAACGGCAATGCCTCGTCGAATGGCCTCAAAAACCAGTCCGCTCTTTCCGGAGCCAGCAGTGATTTTGGCAAGTCCCTTGGATTTAGGGAAAATACAGGGGTGATGATTCACGATGAGGCGATAGCCCAGGCGATCCGCCGTCTCGATTGCCTCTTCGCTCAAATCAATGGCCACAACGGCGCCCTTGGTCTTCCAGGCAGGATCCCCTACCAGGAGACCCACATTGTCCCAGGACTCTGCCGTTCCTGAAGGAGCACGACTTTCCAGGAGGCGAATCACGTCGCCGACGCTCATGTTTTGCTTTTTGGGGCGGTTGGTTCGGGGCATACCGACCAACCTAATGAAATGATGAGGAAAAGTCCAAGACACTAAAACTGACTTGAATTATCAGGTAATGGCGTTTAGACTTTTATGAATACCAACCGATATTCGCAGGAGCAGTACGTTTATGAAGATCCTGGCAACTCTCAGTATGGCATCGTGTCTTTTAAGCGCAGTTATCTGCTTGATCTGACACGAGTATTTAGAAATTATCGTAGATACTGCTGACCACAGCTTGGATGAGGACCGCGACCAGAATCCCGGTCACAAGACTGGCTGTGCTGAAGATAAACTGAGCTACTTTTTTCCACGTCAGGGCTTCTTTCATAGTTGCCTCACCACGCGTGGGTGTACAAAAGTTTATCAGATTAGTCAACTACTTTTCAGTTACTGGATACCCAGCCTGGTTCCAGGCCTGATATCCGCCACTTATGACGACCACATCTTTTAGGCCCAGATAACCCAGGGTACGTGCCGCAAGAGCGCTTCGGAGGCCGGAAAGGCACGAAACATACACTCGCTTTGCCGACATCAAACGCGGGAGCTCCGCGCCCAGGTCGGATAAAGTAACGTTGCGCATTCCCGGCATATGACCCAAGTCAAACTCAGCGGGCTCCCGTACATCGACAAACTCGAATCCGGCAGCATGCTCCTCGAGCTTCTTTTTAAACTTCTCAACACTGATGCGAGTCGCCCCGTATTCGGCATAGTTGCGCGACCCGAAGGCTCCCGGCCGAACTGTAGGAATATCCGATTCGCTCTGGCCACCCATCTGATTGTAACGCATGCGATCCAAGGAATCCTGATCGTAACGGGCAGGACGATTTTCGCTCAGACTTTCCTGCAGCTTTTCGAGTGAGGAAGTCTGAAAAAGCGGATTTCTCTTTTTTTCTACCCCAAGCGTTGAAAACAGGATGCCCATGCGATCATGGCCCGGGTAGATCAGGAAATTCTCCGACATATCGGCGGACAGTTTCCGCGCCAGACTCCAAATAGCTTGAACATTCGCATTTGGCAGCAATGCATTTTCAACGGAACCAATCCAAAGAGCATCGCCTGTCAAAAGCCATGAGTCGGACTTGAGAATTAAGCCATCATCCGTTGCCGCTGGTGCATGCATCGCCTGGATCTGATGTTTGCCCAGCTGAAACTTTTCACCATCCCGAAGTTTGCGCACGGATCGCTGGCTTGAGGCCTTCTCCGGCATCAGGTGCTCGCATCCGAAGAGATGAGCGGCTGAAAGATGATCTGTATGGAGGCGGGTTTCGACCGAATAAATGACGCGGCATCCGCTTTGACTTAAAAACTCGCGGTAATCATTCGTGAGATCCAGGCGCGGATCGACAACCATCGCCTGAAGCGACGAGCGATCAAACACGATATAAGAGAGGCAATCATCCTGGCGAAACTGCCGAATGACCAAAGACTCCTGGACCATTCCAAAAAGTTACCGAAAAAGCGCAATTATCGCAAGGTTCGGCAGTCCGCCCGTTTTGGCCTGATGTCTGCAGTCCCGGCCTTTATGAGGGTTTTCAAGGACCGTGAAGAGGCCGGCAAGAGTTTGGCGGACGAATTGAACAAAGAGCCAGGGGGATTTGCCTTGGCCAATTCCATCGTCATAGCCCTCCCCCGGGGCGGGGTCCCAGTAGCTGCTGAGATCTCAAGACGCCTCAAGGCACCTCTGGATGTCCTGATCACTCGAAAAATCGGGGCCCCAGATAATCCTGAATACGGAATCGGGGCCATCAGTGAAAACGGGACTTTCTGGATTAACGAAAACGCCGTTTACAGCCTGGGACTCTCTGAGATTGAGGTCAGGAACCTCATGAAGAGAGAGGAAAGCGAGATTCGTCGCCGCGTCCATGAGTACCGAGGAGATCGTCCCATCACAGATATTCGCGATCGCACGGTCATCTTGGTTGACGATGGCCTTGCCACGGGCGTTACCGCCAGAGTCTCGATTCAAGCGCTCCGGGAAATGGGCGCTGAGCGCGTGGTCTTGGCCATTCCCGTCGGCGCTCCGGACACTGTGGAAGCCATGGCCAAAGTAGCCGATCAAGTCATTTGCCTAGAACTGCCGCAGGGCTTTTACTCCGTGGGCTCTTGGTATGAGAACTTTGAGCAGACCAACGACGAGGAAGTCATCGAGCTTCTCTCCGAGTCGCGTAAAGAGCTTGCAGAGATCGTCTCAAAAGAGATTGAGATCACCGACGGCAGGATCAAGCTACCAGGAATTTTGAAAATTCCCCCCAACGCCAAGGGCATTGTTCTTTTTGCGCACGGGAGCGGAAGCAGCCGGCACAGCCCAAGAAACATCCAGGTTGCCGATGAACTGAATCACGCCGGCATGGCCACCCTGCTCTTTGATCTTCTGGATCCCGTGGAAGCGCTGGATCGCTCCAATGTCTTTGATATCCCTTTTCTCGCGGATCGACTCGTTCTGGCTTTTACGGCAGTTCGACAACGTCCTGAAACCTTTGAGCTGCCGGTAGGATTTTTTGGAGCAAGCACCGGCGGGGGCGCGGCTCTTTGGGCTGCGGCAAGCCTTGGGCACGCGATCAGCGGCATCGTCTCCCGAGGAGGACGGCCTGATCTGGCGATGGAGAAGCTTCCTCAGATCGACGCTCCCACTCTGCTCATCGTGGGTGGTTTTGATCCAGAAGTCATCGAGCTGAATCGCGCGGCGCATGCCGCGCTTCCGCATTCCAAGATGCTCATCGTCGCCGGAGCCACGCATCTCTTCGAAGAGCCAGGAACGCTGGAAGCAGTTGCAGACGCCGCCAGGGATTGGTTCCTGAACTGCTTCGAAAAGAGCGCAGCTCGTCACGCAGCTTGAGTGCCAGAATAATTGATCAGTACCCCGCTGCCATTTTTGCGAATCCGGATGAAAATCCGCGCTCGAGCAGTCCTTTCACTCTCACAAGCGCATCATCCACCTGACTCTTGGGGTCTGTTCCAAAGAGCTTGGCAACGGCATGGCCGAGCTTTCCGCCCGGAGGACGATAGGACAAGTCCATCTCAATGCGCGTTCCACCATCCTCCTCACCAAGAAATCGGATACAGCCTGCATTTCTGACAATCGCCCCAGGCTCGCTTCTCCAGGCAATCGTTCGACCAGGCTCATATCGGGTCGTGATAGCGTTCCAATGAACAGGAACACCTGCGGGTCCGACCACTGACCATCGTGAGCGATTGGGTCCCATGGCTTGTACTTCAATCACTTCAGGCAAAAATTGCGGGAAATTATCAAAGTCCGACCAGAAATTAAAAACATCCTCAGGCATTGCATCGATTTGGATCGTCTTATGAACAGTGATGGAGCTATCTGGCCCAAATCCAAAAAACTGCTTGATGCTTTCATTACTCACAGCCCGGATCAAAAGCCCTAAACCCATGCCAGCCATCATGAAGCCGCGACGGTTTCTCTGCTTCAAGCCAGTCACGATGGGAAGAATCGATGCCGTTCCCGCCATCAAGCGCGTTGCAGGTGGCCAGTTATTCTCAAGAAGTACAGCGCGACTGCCTTGTTTTTCTCTTCCGCCTTGAAGCGATGGAATATGCTCATCATGCTCATAGGCTTTGAGTTGATTCTCTAAGTTCTTCAAACCCGGCACGCCTTTCAGCCCATCGATCAGATCATCCACCTCGTGAGCGAAAACCAATCCACGAAGCGTGACGTTCTGCTGATCAGAAGTCACATCAATTGCGTGGGGATGCGACACAAGGCGTCCCAGTTTCGAGCGAACCCGAGCGACCAGTACTGAGTCATCAACAGTCCGGTGAAAGAGGCGCCCTTTTGTTCGAGCAGCCACCCCTTGAGTACGATGCGCCATATCTCGAGCCGCTACCTCCATTCCGTTTCCCGTCCGATGGAGTTGCCGAACGATTTTATCTCGTGCGACTGCTCGTCTTCTGCGCCCTCGGTCAGGATCCATCAGATACATAAACCCGGCGCCTAATCCCATTCCGCTTATCCAATTGATTCGATTCGTTGTCATAATACCCGATTAGGAGCAATCGATATGCCTTCTCTCATTTTTAGAAAAATGAACGGCAAGAGGGTCAATTAAGACACTCCCTTAATTTCGAGATGGGCTCAAAACAGGAACTGTCCGGCTAATTTATTAAACATTGTTTACAAACCTTTTGAGACCCTGCGGCTTTACCGATAAAATAATAGAAGGGTTAGGGTTTTGATCATGGGTCGTTTCCGCGCAAGCACATTGCCGACGCTGATCGCGTTATTGAGCTTGGCTTCCTCTTGCGAGATGGGAAGCAAGTCGATCACGTTCACGACTTCGCCCTCAACGTCAAACTCCTCGGGATCCCCTTCCTCTCCTTCGCCCCCGAGCAATTGCTCGGGCGGCCCCTACAACATCCTGGTCTCGTGGACCGCCAACCGTGAAAAAGCGGTCAATACGACAGGCGGAGGATACAAAGTCTATTATTCGACCTCGACCCCAGTGAACACTTCCAGCGCATCAAACGTCGATGTGCCCTATGTGTCCGGATCATCGACTCCTTCATCGCGGTTGATCACAGGACTCACTTGCGGCACCTGGCATTTTCGAGTCGTTGCCTACTCTGCCCTTCATCCCAGCGGAAGCTTAGTTGCCAGTCGAAGCGCTGATTCGTCCGAGGTCACCGTAACGGTTCCCTAAAAACTAAAATGATCATGAAAACAAAACCTGCTTACAAAAAGCTCCTCGGCGTTGTGACGATCCTGGTCGTTGTCTGGGACTCCTTTGTGATCCCGCACTCGAGTGCAGGCGAGCTTTTGAGAAATACGCATCCGC